>JAISYL010000251.1 GCA_031269935.1 Planctomycetota bacterium | reverse complement strand
GCGGATAAGATCGGCCGCCAATTCGGTCCGGGCCAGGAAATGCCGGGCCAGCCGGTCGTGCGGATGCGCCAGCCGGGGATTGTCCATAATCCAATACCCCCATTCCTGAATTGATTGGCGACAATTTCTTACGCCAAAACCCGATTCAATCATCATATCCGCCCGAGGCCGGCTGGTCAACCCGAGGGAAACCGCGTTCCGGTTGACTTTAAAACCGGCTTCAAGAGGTTTTCCCCAATTCCTCGGCTATCGCCAGGCCCAGGCGGGCGGCGAGGCAAAACTCGCGGTAGCGATCCAGGTTGAACTCGGCCAGGGGATCCGTCCCGGTCCCGTCGGGCCACAGCAAGGCCAGGTTGACCAGGTTGCCCTCCCGACGGCCGGAAACCTCGATATTCCGGCCCGCCTGTCCGTAAGTCGGCCTGGCCGCCAATTCCGGCCCGGATTCAAGGCCGGCCGGCGGGGCGGCAAGCTCAATCTGGACAAAAGCCCCGTCCCGGCCCGGAAGATCGGCTTTTCCGTCCCGGCCCCGTTCCGGCGGCAGCCACAGGCTGGCCAGCCGCAAATCGGCCTTCCCCCGGCGGCCCCGGAACACCGCCTTCCCTAGGCGGGCCTTTTCCAGGCCGGCCGGCAGCCGCTCGCCGGGCTTTCCCCGCCAGGGGGTGGCGGGGGGCGCCTCCAGTTCCATCCCCGGCCCTAGGAATCCGGCCAGGCTTTCCAGAATGGTCAGCCGCAGCCTTTCCACGTTCCGGGCCAACAGCAGGAGATTCCCCAGGACCCCGAACACCACCGCCAGGGAGAGGGAAGGGAAAACGAGAAGAATCCAGGTGGAATAGGGTACGTTTTTTTCCAGCGCCTCCCGATGGGGGCCGACAAGGATCCCCAGCAGGCCGAGGCTGAACAGGAAGGCCGCCGCCCCCGCGGCCAGGGAGAGGGCCAGCCGCCTTTTTCCCCGGGCCAGGGTGTCGTCCAGGGCCGGCCTGACCTTGGCCACGGTAAAGGCGTTGAATTCGTCCCGCGGGTCGGGCGCCTCCCCGGGAACGCTCATGGCTCGCCCTCCCTTTCGGCCGCTCCCTCCAGCAGCCAGTCCAGGGCTCCGGCGGTGTCGGCGAAAAAGCGATCCGCCCCCGGCAACCGGTCGGCGCTCCAGGTGTTGAGAATCCCGAGCACCAGGCAGCCGGCGCTTTTGCCCGAGACGATTCCGGCCGGGGAGTCCTCCAGGACGGCGCAGCGGGCGGGGGGAAGTCCGGTCTCCGCGGCGGCGGCGGCGTAAATGTCCGGGGCCGGCTTGCCGTTGGCCACCGAGTCGAGGGTGACCACGGCCGGGAAAAATGCTCGCAATCCCGCCGCCTCCAAGGTGGCCAGGGTGTTGCGGCGCAGGCTGTTGGTGCCGACGGCCAGCCGGAAGCCGGCGGCGGCGAGTCGCTCCAGCCGTTCCCCGACCCCGGGAAACGCCAGGGCGGTTCCAGACCGGGCCACCAGCTCCCGGAAGATGTCGCCCTTGGCCTTGATCGGATCGGGGATTTTCCGGAGACCGGGAAACAGCCGCCGGGCCTTTTCGCAGGTGTGGCGGTCGGGCAGGCCCACGCAGTCGAGGTTCCATTCCCCGTCCGGCCGGTCTCCGCCGCGGGCGGCCAGGATATTCCAGGCCTCTAGGTGGTATTTTTCCGAATCCACCAGGGTGCCGTCTAGATCGCAGAGGACGCCTTCGATTTTCCGCATCGGGATTCCTTTTTCCCGCCTTCCGGAGGCGGAAATTGGATGAACCGGAGGCGCTCGCCGCAAAATCCGAATCCTTGGTTTGGACTTGGCGGAGGGGCGGGTCCGCGATCAGGCGCCGGGAACGAAATCCCTGGCCAGGCCGATTCCTCGGACATGTGATGGCAGGCGCACCTCGGCCCGGGGCGGTTCGGGGGCGCCGTCCGGAGGGGGCGGGCCGAAAAGATCGGGATTGCCCGGCATCGGGACCGGGGCGTTTTCAATGATTTCGGCCGGCCGTCGGCCGTCGCCGGCCAGCCGGCGGAAAAGATGGGAGTTGCGGACCGGCGACCGCCGGGCGGATTCGGCCGGGGTTTGCCGGGAGGGGATCAGCAACGGCGACCGGCCGGGGGCGAAGCTGAAGGCGGGCAAGGCCGGCCGGCCCCCTCCGGTCCCGGGGACGGTTTTTCCGCCGGGGGCGAGCGAGGCGTAGGCCGCCTCCCCTTTCCCCAGCCATCCGATGGGGGAACTGGGCGACTGGAAGGTCTCGTAGTCCCAGACTTCCGGTTCAATCCACTCGTCCGGGACGGGATTGCCGGCCGGGAAATCCATTTCCTCCGGATAGGGCCGGCCGGGATCAAGCAGGCCGCCGGCGCCCGGGTTGTAGCCCAGATCGAGGGGGGATGCCGGCTGGCCGGCGGGGTCCGGGGCGGGTACCCGGCGACGGCTCGAGCCGATGGCCTCGGGCAGGCGCACCTCGGTCGGGGGATAGGGGGGGCGGCCCGGAAGAGGCGCGGGCTGGACGATGGCCTGGATATCCCGCCCGGCTCCGGTTTCCTCCAGGCTGACCTCGCCCCGGCTGCCGATGCGGATGCGGTCGCCGGGATTTACGGCGATTCGGCGGACCCCGGCCGCCTCCGGTCCGGGATTGGGGAAGGCGCCGGCCACGGAAACCGGGGCCGGGAAATTCCCCTCCGGGGCCGGGCGGAATTCCCGGCCGGCCGCCGGCCGCCCCGGAGGGGGGTAATCGGCGCCGGAGCGATAAGGCCGGCCGCCGGGAACGGCCGGCAAATTCCTGGCCTGGTCGCCCGGACGACCGCCATTCTCCCCGCCCGGGGCCCGCCCGCCGGCCGGCGTTTGGCCGTCCCGGGCGGCCAGGCGTTCCAGGCCGGGGCCGATCCCGGCCACCCGGCTGTTCCATGGTTCCAGGGCGCGGGCCCGGCGGACGGCGTCGGCGGCGTCGCCAGGACGGCCGAGTTCGATGTAGGCCTCGGCCAGGGCCATGAGGGCGACGGCGTCGCCGTTGATCCGGCCCGCCACCATTTGGTAGCGCTGTTCCGCCTCCTGGGCCTTGCCTTCGGCGAACAGCGCCCGGCCCTCGATAATCCTGGCGGCGACGTACTCCGGCTCAATCCGGTCAATCTGTTCCAGGATCAGGCGAACCCCGGCGAAGGAAGGCGAGGCGGCGGCCTTCTGGCGGCGCAGCTCCGCCTCGGCCTGGCAGTAAAGGGGAAAGGGATCCAGGGAGGAGAGCCTGGCCGCCTCCCCGTAGGAGGCGACGGCGCTGTCGAGATAGCGGGGATTGTTTTCGCCCAGCAGGAACAGGCTTTCGTAGAAGATGCCGATCTCGAGGTGGAGCCATGATTCGCCGGCCAGCGCCTCGCCGGAATCGGAGGCGGCGGCGTAGAGGCGGGCGGCTTCGGAATCGCGGCCGGCCCGCCGGTAGACGCGGGCGCGGCGGATATTCACCATGGCTTTTTCCCGGGCGGTTATTCCCGGAGTTCCGGCGGCGGCGTTGAGATCGGAAAAGGCCTTGGGATAGTTCCCCAGGAGGGCGCGCGCCTCGCCCATGATCCCGTAAACCTGGGGATGGCGGCCGCTGGCGTCCAGGGCGAATTCGCATTGGGCCAGCGCCTCAGCCGGATCGTTCATTTTAAGGGTGACGTCGGCCAGGGCCAGGTTCAGCAGGGGATCGCCCGTCTGGTATTCCACCGCCTGGCGGAGATAATCCCGGGCCGAATCCAGGCGGCTCTCCAGGAGGTGGGCGTAGGCCGCCTTTTCGTAAGCCCGGCCCAGATATTCCGGGGGGAGTCCCATCCGGAGCGCCTGTTCGAAATGGCGGGCCGCCACCCCCCCCGCCTTGCCGTCCAGGGCCTCCATGCCGTTTTGCATATGTTCGATCACCGGCTCGTCCAGGCGGTCCCCGGGAAGCTCCACCCGTTCGATCCCGGCGACCAGAATCCAGGGATAGCCCCCGTAGACGTTCATGACCCGCCCGGTAACCGCCACCAATTCGTATTTCCGCAGGCTTCGCAGGGCGTCAAGCAGTTCCGTCCGGTATTTGGGGACGTAGAGGGTGGGAAGGATGTTCTTCCGGCCCTTTTCCTCCCAGAGGACGGTCTTGTCCGGCCAGACCGCGAAATTGGCGTGCTCGTTGGCGTTGAAGCGGGTGCTGACGCTCTTGAAGAGGTTGGCGGTGGTGGCGAACCGGCAATAGAAGAAGACCTCGCGCTCGATATACTTGTCCGGCCCCTTGAGTATCTCCTCCAGGGAATAGGCCGTGGCTTCGTTCTGGCGGGAGATCTTGGGCTTTTTCACGCCGGTGCGGGGAGCCGCCGCCGCTTCCGGCCCGCCGGCCGCGAGCAGGGCCAGGGTCAGGGCTACCGCGTACCTGGGAAAAGTGCCGGGCATTTTTTCTCCTCCGGGATGGCGACAGGGGAAACCTTCGGCGTCCGCCGGCGAAGGATTTCAACATCCGAAACTTTCCTCTGGAGAAGTTTTTCTTTCCGGATATCGGCGTTCCCCCGGAAAATAAAATTCCCGTTTTCGGAGATTCCCTTGACAACGCCGCCGGGCCTGGCTAATGTTGGCGGCTTGGCTGGTTGAACCCGGGGCGATCGCCCGGCCGCCCGGGCCGGAACGGAGGGGGGCGCGGCGCCGTCCGCGCCGGACGGGTTATATTGGCAAAGGAAAGGGGCAGGGACATGGGAAACGGTCGCGGTGTCCAGTTTTTCTCCGGGGAAAACATCCCCCTGGAGATGCACAAGGCCCGGATGGTCCAGCGCCTCCGCCTGCCGACGGCGGAGGAGCGCCTGGAAAACATCCGCGGGGCCGGGAACAATACCTTCCTCCTCCGCAACCGCGACGTCTACCTGGACATGCTGACCGACAGCGGGGTGAACGCCATGAGCGAGGCGCAATACGCCGCCATGCTCATGGCCGACGACAGCTACGCCGGCAGCGAAACCTTTTACCGGCTGGAGGCCGCCCTGAGGGAGGTCTTCGACAAGGAGTATTTCCTCCCGGCCCACCAGGGGCGGGCGGCGGAAAACATCCTGGCCTGCGCCTTCGTCAAGCCCGGGGGGGTGACGGTGATGAACTATCATTTCACCACCACCAAGGCGCTCATCACCCGCTACGGCGGCTCGGTGGTGGAGGTGGCGGCCGACGACGCCATCGACCCGCGGGCGGAAAGGCCGTTCAAGGGGGATTTCGACCTGGACAAGCTGGCCGCCGCCGTCGACCGAGCCGGGCCGGAAAAGGTGAACTTCGTCCGCGTCGAGGCCGGCACCAACCTGATTGGCGGCCAGCCCCTGTCGCTGGGGAACATGCGGGAGGTCTCGGCCTTCTGCCGCCGGAAGGGAATCCTCCTGGTTTTCGACGCCAGCCTGCTGGCGGACAACCTGTACTTCATCAAGACCCGCGAGGCCGGATACGCCGACCGTTCCCTCCCCGAAATCGCCCGGGAAATCTCCTCCCTCATGGACGTCATTTATTTTTCGGGCCGCAAGCTCGGCTGCGCCCGGGGCGGCGGCATCGTGACCTCGGATAGCCGGGCCCACGCGGCCATGCGCGGCCTGGTCCCGCTTTTCGAGGGCTTTCTCACCTACGGCGGGATGAGCGTGCGGGAAATGGAGGCCATGGCCGTGGGGCTCCGCGAGACCCTGGACCTGGACGTCATCAGCCAGACCCCGCTGTTCGTGGCCGCGCTGGGGGAGGAACTGGAGAAAAAGGGGGTGCCGGTGGTCAGGCCCCACGGCGGGCTGGGCTGCCACGTCGACGCCTTCCGTTTCGTGGATCACCTTCCCCAGGATCAGTACCCGGCCGGATCCCTGGCCGCCGCCGCCTACCTCGCCGGGGGGGTGCGCGGCATGGAGCGGGGCACCCTCTCGGAGCAGCGTCGGCCCGACGGGAGCGAAACCTTCGCCCAGATGGAACTCCTGCGCCTGGCCATCCCCAAGCGGGTGTTCACCCTCTCGCAAATCAAGTTCGTCGCCGATCGCCTGGGCTGGCTTTACGAAAACCGCCGGCTGATCGGCGGCCTGGCCTTCGAGGAAGAGCCGGAGGTTCTGCGCTTCTTCTTCGGCCGCCTCCGGCCGGTGAACGACTGGCAGGAGAGGCTGATCGCCAAATTCAGGGCCGAAATGCCCAACGGGCTGTAAAAGTCGACCGGAAGGATAATGCGGAACTTCACCGATCCGGAATTGGAGGCCTTGCTGGACGATTTGGAGTCCGAGCTGGTCGAACGCAAGGAATCCTTCAAGGGCGGCGCCGCCGACAAGGCCCGCTAGGCGGTGTGCGCGTTCGCCAACGACTTGCCGGATTATAACCGGCCGGGGGTGTTGTTCATTGGCGCGGGGGATGACGGGAGTCCGTCCAATCTGCCGATAACCGATGAATTGCCGCGCAATTTGGGCGGTATGAAAACCGACGCGAAAATTCTCCCCCTCCCGGCCATTTCCGTCCAGAAACGGCATCTCAAGGGGGCCGACATGGCCGTGGTTGTGGTCCGATATGCCCCCGGTGAAATTCGACGGCCGCATTTGGGTCCGCCGCGGACCAGCCCGCTGTCTCGCCAACGGGCGGGATGAACGGATACTCAATGAAAAGCGGCGCCGCAAAAACATCCCGTTCGATATTCATCCGGTGCCCTCGGCGAAGATCACCGCCTTGTCGCGGGCGATCTTCGAGGACGAGTACCTGCCCGCCGCCTTTACCCGGGATGTGCTTGCCGCCAACTCCCGGAGCTATGAGGAACGTCTCGCCTCGTGCAAGCTGGTGTCGTCTCCGGAGGAACCGGTTCCCACCATTCTCGGCCTTTTGGCAATCGGGAGGAATCCGCGGGATTTTATCCCGGGCGCCTATATTCAATTTCTCCGCCTGGACGGGGGCGATTTGGCCGATCCGGTCTCCGACGAGGAGAAAATCGGCGGTCACCCGAGGGAAATGATTCGCCGCGCCGAGGCGAAACTCGCCGCCCACAATTGAATCGCGGTCGATATCGTTTCGTCGCCGACCCACCGGAGGAATATGTTGTATCCCTCGGCGGCGCTGCAACAGATTTTTTACAATGCCGTATTGCACCGGACCTATGAAGGGACCAACGCCCCGGTGCGGGTGCACTGGTTCAATGACCGGATTGAAATCAACAGCCCCAGCGGCCCTTACGGCAACGTTACGGCGGCCAATTTCGGCAAGCCCGGAATCACCGATTACCGCAATCCCAATATCGGCGAGGCGCTGAAGGCGTTCGGCTTTGTCCAGGCGTTCGGCCGGGGCATCGCCGCGGCGGAAAAGGCCCTTGCCGGGAACGGCAATCCGCCTTTGCGGTATGAAGTCACCCAGAGCGCCGTTATTTGCACCATAAGAGCGTGTTGTTAAATACCGGATCGCCCGGGTTATACGGCGTCAAAAGCCGCTTCTCGGATGATTTTTACCCCTGACCGCCGGCCAAAAATCATCCTG
>JAISYL010000120.1 GCA_031269935.1 Planctomycetota bacterium | reverse complement strand
TACCGCGTCAAAAGTCGCTTCCCGGATGATTTTTGCCCTTGACCTCCGGCCAAAAATCATCCCGCCGGCGCCTTTTTCCTTGTCTAACCCGGACGATCCGGCATTTAACAACAGCCTCTTAAAAGTCCACTCCAAGGAAAGCGAAACTCCATGAAAGACATTTTCGTTGAGCGGGGAAAAGCCGGGGATTCCCTTTCGGCGGCGTTTCGCCGGGAAGGGAAAAAACCCTTGGCCGCCAGCTTCGCCACTCCCCTGGGAACCATGGCGGCCATCGCTTGCGGGGATCGCTTGATTAGTTTGTCCTTCCTCGATCCGGAGGGATGGACGCGGGAAAATGATTCGATTCGCCGCCGCCGGCCGGCTCGCCGGGGAGAGGATGAACCGGAAGCGGGCGAAAATTCGGCCATCCGCTCCCTCCGGAAGGAATTGGCCGACTATTTCGCGGGCCGGTTGCGCCGTTTCGCCACTCCCGTGGCTTTTTTCGGCACCCCGTTCCAGCTTTCGGTGTGGAAGGAACTGAGGCGTGTACCTTTTGGCGAGACCATTTCCTATCTTGAGCTGGCGCGGCGAATCGGCCATCCCCGGGCGGTCCGGGCCGTGGGCCAGGCCAACGGCGCCAATCGTTTGCCCATCCTGGCGCCTTGCCACCGGGTTATCGCCAACGACGGGGGCCTGGGCGGATTTTCGTCCGGCCTGGAACGGAAAAAATGGCTGTTGGAATTCGAGAAGGGCCGGCGGTTCGGAACGAGGCGGGGGGAGGGATCGCGGCATGAATGACGGGAACGGACCGGCCGACGCCGGGACCGTCGTCCCTCCGGCCTATCTTCCCGGAGGGGACGGGCTTGACATTCATCCCTTTCACGAGCTTGTCCGGCGCCTGCGGCATCCCGAACGCGGTTGCCCCTGGGATAAAAGCCGCGTCCTGGCGGATATGGGCCAGCCGCTCCTGGAAGAGGCCCGGGAGGCGGCCGAGGCCTTGTCGGGCGATGATCCCGGGAGCCAAAGCGAGGAATTGGGCGATGTTTTTCTCAACCTGATGCTGGCCACGGTCATCGCCGAGGAATCCGGGCTTTTCAGTTGGAGGGAGGTGGTGGCCGGGATTACCGCCAAGCTGATCCGGCGGCATCCCCATGTCTTCGGGGATCGCCGGGCCGATAGCCCGGAAGAGGCGCTCCGCCTGTTCCGGGAGGCCAAGGAAAAAGAAAAGCGGGGGAAGGAGGGATAACCCATGATCGAGGGAAGGGAAACCTCCGGATCCCCCCTTCCGGATCTGCCTAAGGATTTGTTCATAAATAACTTATGCATGTTTAGACAAGGAACCGAGCTGCGGCGGTAAATTTTCGCCCGTGGTTGGGTAAAAATTTACGAGAGCGACGTTGGCGAGGCGGTATAAACTTGTATAAGTTATTTATGGACGAGCCCTAAACGAATTTATTGCTTGAATATCCGGCGGCTTCCGGCGACAATGCCTCGCCTAGTGGTCTTGGAGCGTGCCGTTAAATACCATCTCGTCGGGTTATATGGCGCCAAAAGCCGCTTCCCGGATGATTTTTGCCCCTGACCGCCGGCCAAAAATCATCCCGCCGGCGCCTTTTTCCTTGTCCAACCCGAACGATTCGGCATTTAACAACGCGCCCTAAAATCGAGGATTTGGACTTTGGATCGCGTAAAGGAATGGCGTTTGCGTCGGGGCGCGGCGGTTCAATGCCCGCGGGGCGTTTTCATGTCGAAGTTGTAGGGGAGGAATTATGCCGCAGCCGGTTTTGAGCGTAGGTTCGCTTGCCCTGGACACCATCACCATGCCCAACGGCAGGACCCATGGCAATGTCGTCGGGGGGAGCCTGGCCTATTTCATCCACGGCGCCAGTTTTTTCTCCCCGGTCCGGGTGGTGGGGGCGGTGGGCGAGGATTTCCCCCGGAAATACCTGGAAGGATTCAAAAAGCGCCGCGCCGACTTGCTGGGTTTGCAAATCCTGCCGGGCCGGACTTTCCAGTGGCACGGCACTTATCTGGCGGACATGAACAACCGGGTCACCGACGCCCTGCATTTCGGCGTCCTGGAATCCTTCGACCCGGTGGTGCCGGAAAAATACCGGGACACGAAATTCCTTTTCCTGGCCTGCCTGCAGCCGGAATTGCAGGCCCGGGTGCTGGACCAGGTCCGGGGTTCCCCCCTGGCGGTCTGCGACACCATCGAGGTTTACATCCGCGGTCACCGCCCGGCCCTGGACCGGGTGATTCGCCGATGCCAGGGCATGATCGTCAACGATGCCGAGGCCAAATTGATCTCGGGCGAGGACAACCTGGTGAAAGCCGCCGCCGGGTTGCGGAAAAAGTACCGCCTTTCCTTCCTGGTTCTAAAAAAGGGCGAACACGGCGGTCTGCTCGCCGTCCCGGACGGGGTTTTTCCTTTTCCCGCCTATCCCCTGGCCAGGATTGCCGATCCCACCGGGGCCGGAGACAGCTTCGCCGGCGGTTTTATGGGCTGGCTGGCGAAAAGCGGAAAGACGGATTTGCGGAATCTCAAACTGGCCACGGCCGGAGCCACCGCCGTGGCCAGCCGCGCCTGCGAAGGATTGTCGCTCTCAAGCCTGGCCGGCGCCACTCCCGCCGGCATCCGCGCCCGGGCGGCCGAGTTCGTTAAAATGACCCGGCTGGGGTAGGAAGGCGAAATGCCCGGGAAGGCCAGCGAAGACACGATTGAGGCGCCGATGGCGGACGGAAAGGCTCCGGCCGCGGCCCGGAGGCGATTCGGGGTGCCGGAATCGCGGCCGATCCGGTTCCTCCTGATGGTTATCGCCCTTGGCTTGGCCGGCTGCCGGAGCGGCGGGGCGGTCCGGGAGGGGGGGGCGGCCAATCCTCCGGCCCCGGCGGAGATCCCGGCGCCGCGGCCGGCCCCGGCCTCCCCGGCCGAACCCGTCTGGCCGCCGATTGCCGGGCGAACGGTCATCCTGGACGCCGGCCATGGCGGAAAGGACGCCGGAGCCAGCCACCACGGAGTGCGGGAAAAGGACATCTGTCTCGACCTGGCCCGGCGGACCGCGGGTTTTCTTCAGGCCCGGGGCGTTATTGTCCGCCTGACCCGGGACGGCGACGTCTTTCTTCCCTTGCCGGCCCGGAGCGATTTCGTCAATCGCCATCCGGGCGCGGTTTTCGTGTCCATCCACGCCAACGCGGCGGCGGGCAATCCCGCCGCCGCCGGGGTGGAAACTTATATTCTGGGGCCGGAGGCGGACGAGGCCGAACGGGAAAGGCAGGCGGGGCGAAAATACCGGATCCCCGGCTCGGATCCCGTTAGGGGACGGGCCGCCCTGGCCGGTTTGACCCTGGAAAACCGCAATCGGGGCGCGCTTCTCGCCGAGTGCGTCCAGAAGCGGCTGGCCGGCCGCCTGGGCGTCCCGGATCGGGGGATCCGGAAAAAAAACCTGGCGGTGTTGAGGGAAACCTATTTCTCCCCCGCGATTTTGGTGGAGGTGGGTTTTCTCACCCATCCCCCCACCGCGGCCGCGATGGGCACCGAGGAATGGCGGCGGCGGGCTTCCGAGGCCCTGGGCGAGGGCATTGTCGATTTCCTCCGCCGGCCGGCCGGGGACGGGCCCCCTCAGTCCCCTCGGGCGTGAAGGATAGCATGGACATCCATTCCAGCCAAGCCGCCTGGGTCGGGGCCTCCCTTTTCGAGCAGGGCGGTTCGGTCATGTACGTCCTGCTCCTGTCCGCCGTGATCGGCTTGACCTATGTAATTTACTGCTTCCTGACCCTGCGGCGGGGATCGGTGATGAATCCGGCCCTGGTGACGGTGGCCGAGGCCGAATACGGCGACCGCGACTTCGATTCGGCCCTGGCCGTGTGCCACCGCGAAGGCGGCGCCTTCGCGGAAATATTGGCGGCGGTGATAGCCACCCGGAGCCTCTCCCGCGGCGAAGCCGAGTCGATTGTCGAGGGGGCTGGCCGCCGGGCCATGCATGATTTGTCGCGGGGCACCCTGGCCCTGGAGGTGGTGTCCGGCACCGCCACCCTGCTTGGGCTTCTCGGAACGGTCCTGGGCATGTTCAACATGATGATGCAGATCCGCGAAGCGGGGGTCAAGGACGTCGCCGCCATCACCGGCGGCATCGGCGAGGCGCTGATAACCACCATCGCCGGGCTGTTCATCGCCATCCCCTCCTACGTGGCCTTTGTCTATTTCAGCCGCCGGGTCGAGGACATGGTTCTGATGATGGAGGAATACGCCATCCACCTGATGGCCCGGATCCGGCGCGGCCGGCCGGTTCCCCCCCCCGGCGAAGCGGAACGAACGGAAAGGGAATGAGATTCATCGCCAGGCGGCGCGCGAACGCCCAAATCGTCAACCTAACCCCGCTGATTGACTGCATGTTCCTGCTGGTGGTTTTCATCATGATCGCGGCCAGGTTCGAGCCGGAGGCCGGCATCCCGGTCGATTTGCCCAGGGCCGGAAGCGCCGAGGCGAGGCCTCCCAGGTCGATAAGCCTGACCATCACCGCCGACGGAACCTTTTACCTGGAAAAGGAGGAGGTGGCTCCGGAGGATTTGGAACGGCGCCTGATCGAACTGCGTTCCGCCGCCGGCGACCCCGGGGGCGGGGATGTTGTCCTGGTGGTGAACGGCGACCGCTCGGCCAACCACGGCCGGGTGGTGGAGGCGCTGGACCGGGCGGCGAGGACGGGACAGAAAAAAGTGGCCATAAGGACGCGGCAATGAGCGCATCCGCGCATTCCCGGCGGCTGGCCCGGTTCTTTCTGGAGCTGGACGGACTCGGACTGGACGGGGCGGTTGTCGACGGCCGGGACGACATTTTCTACCTCACCGGCTTCACCGGCTCCGATTCCCTGCTGGCGCTGGCGGCCAAAACCCGGCGCAGTTGGCTGGTTACCGACCGGCGCTACCTGGAGGAGGGGCGGGCCAGCGCCCCCGGGTCGGAGACCGTCGTCTGGCGAGGCGCCGCCGCCGGAACCGCCGCCGCCCTCCTGCGCCGGCTTGGCCGGCGCCGGCTCGGCTACACTCCCGAAAGCATCCGGGCGGCGGTTTTCGACAAGCTCCGCGCCGCCGCTCCGGGCGTGGAATTTTGCGATGTCGGCCCGGAGATTGCCGGGCTCAGGGCGGTCAAGGACGCGGAGGAGATTGGTGCTCTGGCCAGGGCCCTGGCTTGCGCCGAATCCGCTTTCCAGGCTTCCCGGAAGCGCTGGCGCCCCGGCCTGGCCGAAATCGAGGTCAAGAACGATCTCGAATGGGAAATGCGGAGATTGGGGGCCGAGGACGCCGCTTTTGAAACCATCGTGGCGACCGGCTCCAACTCCAGCCTCCCCCACGCCCATGCCGGCCGCCGGAAAATCCGGCCCGGGAAAATGCTTTTGGTGGATTTCGGGGCCCGGGTGGGCCGATACAATTCCGATCTCACCCGCACCCTTTGGGCCGGGGAGATGCCCAAGGCGTGGCGCCGGCGCTGCCAGGCGCTTCTGGACGCCAGCCTGGCCGGTCGCCAGGCCATCCGGCCGGGGGTCTCCGGCCGGATTCCCCATTTGGCGGCCTGCGCTTCCCTGGCGGCTTCCGGGCTGGTCGAACATTTCACCCATGGACTTGGCCACGGGGTGGGCTTGGCGATTCATGAAAAGCCGAATTTGAGCCCAGCCGCGGACGGCGTTCTCCAGGCCGGCAATGTGGTGACGGTCGAACCCGGGGTTTATTGGCCGGGCCGGGGGGGAGTCCGGCTGGAGGACATGGTCCTGGTCGTCCCCGGCGGTTGCCGGCTGCTGTCGTCCCTGCCGCGGGACGCCGACGATCTGGTCTTTTAGTAGGTGTTGTTAAATGCCGGATCGTCCGGGTTAGACAAGGAAAAAGGCGCTGGCGGGATGATTTTTGGCCGGAGGTCAAGGGCAAAAATCATCCGGGAAGCGACTTTTGACGCGGTATAACCC
>JAISYL010000117.1 GCA_031269935.1 Planctomycetota bacterium | reverse complement strand
GGGCAACTGGCGTCCCTGGCGGTCGATCCGGCCCTGGCCATGACCATCATCGAAAAGGCGATTTCCGACGTCTCGGAACAGCGGGCCACCATCGGGGCGGTGCAGGCCAACATGCTCCAGACCAACGAAAACAACCTGCGGGTGGCCATAGAGAACATCACCAAGACCGAATCGAACATCCGCGACACCGACATGGCCTCGGAGATGACCGAGTTCGTCAAGAACCAGGTGCTCGCCAACGCCGGCCTCAGCATGGTGACCCAGGCCAACAACCAGGCCCAGCAGGTCATGGCCCTGCTCCAGTAGTCGACTTTTAAAGGAAATCGGGCCAACCGCCGCCCGGTTTCCTTTAAAAATTCAACCGCTTTTGTTCCAATGGGTTGATTTTCGTCGAGCCGGGTTTAAACCATGAGTTTGTCATAATTCATGGCTACAATCCCAAGCGAGGATTCGGACCGGACGGAGCCCTTATTCCACCGCCTCCCCCCGCAGGCCGGGACCGTCCCGGCCGAGATCGGGGGTTTCCTCGCCCCCCAGCCCGACAAAGCCGCGGGTGGAAATCCTTCCCGATCTCTCGAAACGCCTCTGGAGCGCCTCGGCCACCGGGGGGGGAACGAAATGCGACACGTCCCCCCCCAGGGCGGCGGCTTCCTTGATGAGGGAGGAGCGGATGAAGGATCGCTCCGCCGAGGACATGATGAAGACGGTTTCCACCCCCCCGATGCTCTTGTTGGCCAAGGCCAACTGGAATTCGTATTCAAAGTCGGCGAAGGTGCGGATGCCCCGCAGAATCACCCCCGCCCCGATGCTTTTGGCGAAATCCACCGTCATGCCGGTGAACATTTCGGCCCGGACATGGCTTTTGCCGGCGGTGAGCTCCCGGATAAGCTCCAGCCGTTCCGGCAGGGAAAGCAGCGGCTTCTTGGCGGGATTGTCCGACACCGCCACCACCAATTCGTCGAAAAGCTCGGCCCCCCTTTCGATGATGTCCATGTGCCCCAGGGTGATGGGATCGTAACTGCCGGGGAAAACCGCCACCCGCCTCCGTTCCATGACCGCTTCCCTCCGCCAAATGGGGTTGGGGTTCGTCCATAAATAACCTATACGAGTTATTTATGGACAGGCTCTTGGCAGTTGATGTCATTAAATGTCGTCACGCCCGGATTATCCCGCGGCAAAAGCCGTTTCCCGGACGAAGCGGCGATTCGCCGGCCGGCTCCGGGGTCCGGCCGCCGCCCGCCGTCAAGCCCGGGGATGGAAATTCGTGAACGCCTCCATCAGGTGCGGGCGGTGGACATGGGTGTAGATTTCGGTGGTGTCCAGGTAGACGTGGCCGAGAAGCATCTGTACGGCCCTGAGGCTGGCCCCCCCCTCCAGCATGTGGGTGGCGAAGGAATGCCTCAGCAAATGCGGATAAATGTTGCGGGTGAGGCCGGATTTGAGCGCCGCCATCTTGACCATCCGGAACACGCTTTCCCGGACCAGGCCGCCGCCGTTCCGGGAAAGGAACAGCCGATCGGAACCGGCGTGGCTCCCGCGCAGGTACAGGTAGACTTTCAGGGATTCGACCGCGGCCAGGCCCAGGGGGGTCATGCGCTGCTTCGATCCCTTGCCGAAAAGGCGGATGGTCCTTTCCGGGAGATCCAAATCCCCTATCCGCAGATTGCAAACTTCGCTCACCCTGGCCCCGGTGGCGTAAAACACCTCCAGGATGGCCCGGTTGCGAATCGACTGGACATTCTCGCCGGTCTCGGCGTCCATCAGGTTTTCCACCTCCCCGGGGGAAAGATCGTAGGGAAGGTGCAGCCAAACCTTGGGGCAATCGGCGTATTGGCTCGGATCCTTGGGAATGAACCCTTCCGTACGGCAAAAGCGGAAAAAACAGCGCAGGCTGACGAACATCCTGGCCCGCGACTTGGGGCAGAGTCCCCGGACCGCCAGCCATTTTATGTAATCCACGATATCCTCCCCGGCCACCGATTCCAGGGAGCGAACCGGCCCGAGAAAATCAATGAAACTCCGGAGATCCCGTTCATACGATTCGATGGAATTTTTCGCCAGTCCGCATTCAATCCGGACGAATTCCAGGTATCTTCTGGCCGATTCGGTGAAATCGGATTGGATCAGATCGGGGTAAGCCTTCCGCATAAGCCGTCCTTAGAGCTGGTTGACAAATTGCCGGATCGTCCGGATGGACAAGGAAAAAGACGCCGGCGGGATGATTTTTGTCCGGCGGTCGGGGATAAAAATCATCCGGGAAACGGTTTTTTCCTTGTCTAACCCGGACGATCCTGCATTTAACAACAGCCTCTCAGGTCCCGGAGGGTCGCCCCCCTCCGGCAATGAATTTCCCCGTTTCGGGGCAATCCATTCGCTAAAACCGGGTTCCGGACGCCATTTCGGTTTGGAGGGGCCTCCCGCGATCCGCCCGGGAGGATTCACGGCCGGGGCTCCCTTTCGCGGAGGGAGGGTGCAAGAGACGGCGAGGAAAGCTTCGGGGGCGGCCGGGATTTGTCAACCGCCTCTGAGGGCGGCGATGGCCGCGGCCGGATCCGGAGCCCGGAAGACGGCGGTGCCCGCCACCAGGCAATCGGCGCCGGCGGCGGCGAGGGCGGCGCAGTTGCCGGGGCCGACGCCCCCGTCCACCTGGAGTTCCGCCTCCGGCCGTCCCTCGGCCGCCAGGAGCCGCCTGGCCCGGGCCAGGCGGTCCAGCGATTCGGGGATGAAGGATTGGCCGCCAAAGCCGGGAAAGACGCTCATGACCAGCAGGCGATCCACCCGGGCCAGCCGGCCGGCCAGCCGCTCGATCGGCATGTCGGGGTTGACGGCCAGGCCGCGGGTTTTTCCCAATTCGCCGATGCGTTCCAGGATGGCCTCGGGCTCGGGGTGGACTTCCAGATGCACGGTTATGCCGTCGGCCCCGGCGGCGGCGAACGCCGCCAGGTGCCTTTCCGGATTGTCCAGCATCAGGTGGACGTCGAGGGGGAGGCGGGTGGCCCGGCGGACGTTTTCCAGCAGGCCGATTCCCAGGGAAATATTGGGCACGAAATGCCCGTCCATGACGTCGAAATGGAGAAGGTCGGCCCCGGCCGCCTCGATTCCCGCGATTTCGTCGCCTAGGCGAAGGGGATCGGCCGCCAACAGGGAGGGGGCTATTTTTACGCGCCGGCTCATGTTTCGATCCCTTCGGAAAATCAGGCGTCCACCCGGGCGAAGAGCGCCTTCAGATAGCGGCCCTGGGGAAAGTCGGAGGCGACGGGGTGATCGGCGCCGGGGCCGCCGGAATGGAAAAAAACCAGGCCCAGGCCGGAATCGGCGGCGGCCCGCCGCACCTGTCGCCGCCAGCTTTCCTCCGGCACCGCCCCCGAACAACTGCAGGTGATGAAAATACCCCCCGGCGCCACGGTTCCCAGGGCGGCCAAATTTAGATCATGGTAGGTTTCAAGGGCCTTCGCCGCCTCGGCCGGACCGCTGGCCAGCTTGGGGGGATCCAAAATCACCAGGTCGTGGCGCCGGCCGGCGGCCTTGTGCCGCCGGCAAACCTCGAAAGCGTCGGCGCGGGTCAAGCCAATCCGGTTTTCGGCCCGGTTGAGTTCCAGGTTCGCCGCCGCCGTCGCCAGGGCCGTTTCATCCAAATCCACCGCCTCCACTTTCCGGGCCCCCCCCTTCCAGGCGGAAAGGGCGAAGCCGCCGGTGTAGGCGCACAGATCGAGGACGTCGCGCCCCCGGGCCAGGGCGGCGGCCCTGGCCCGGTTGTCGCGCTGGTCCAGGAAAAATCCGGTCTTGTGGCCGGTCGCGAAATCCACCCGGTATTTGATTCCGTGCTCGACGATTTCGACCCGTTCCGGGGGGGGGTATTCCCGTTCCCGCCCGGCGAGGGAGATTCCCTCCCGCGCCATCGCCCCGGGGTCGGCCCGGACCGCCGGGCGGCAGTCCGGAAACAGTCCGCGCAGGGCCTCGATCAGCCAATCCAGCACCTGGGCCCAGCCGGCGGCGTGCGGCTGAATCAACAGGACGCCGGCGAACTTGTCAATCACCAGGCCGGGCAGGCCGTCGGCCTCGGCGTTGGCCAGGCGCCAACTGTCCCCGACCGCCGGAAAAGCCAAGAGCAGCCGGCGAAGATCCCTGGCCCGGGAGAGGCGCCGGGCGAAAAAGTCGCGATTGATTTCCTCCGCCGGATTTTCGGTAAGCAGCCGCAGGGCGATGGTGTTTTCCGGGTGGTAAAAGGCCCGGCCGACGAACCCCCCCCCGCGATCCCGTACTTCGACCAGCAACCCCGGCTCCCAACCCGCGCCCGGCAAGGGGCGGATCATCTTCCGGAATATCCAGGGATGCCGGGAATTGCGCCGGGTTTTCAGGCGCACCACGGGCAAGAGCAAGCGCCGCCCCCTTTTTCCGAATCCTTCCGAACCGGAATGTCCTCGGCGGAGCGCTAGTCGTCGTCGTCGTCGGAAAGGTCGTCGTCGTCGTCCGAGAAGAGGTAGTCGTCCTCGGCTTCGCCGGAAAAAAGGATATGGCGAAGCTGATCAAAGGATTCCAAGGGCAGAATTTCGGGCGCCGCCACCCCCGGGCGATAAATCAGGGTCTTGCCGTCAATTTTGCGAATTAGGGAAACGTTCTGGGGATTGACGATAAGGTCTTCGTCCTTAAGAAGGCAAAGCCCATCGTCCGACTTACTGTAAAATTCGACCTCGTCCCCGTCCTCCGGTTGATTCAACATGGCAGTCGTCCTTTACGGTTCCGCCTCGGGCGGCGTTTAAAAAACGCTTCAGGCCGTACCCGCCTCCCAGGGGCGTCCGGCCTCCTCCTTCCAGGCGATGTCGGAAATGCTGTACCGCGGCCGGGGCGGCTGGGGCTCCTCCAGGGGATGCCCGGTGGGAAGGAGCGCCACCGGGAAGTTGTACTTGGCGTCCAACCCGAGGATTTCCGAAACCTTGGCGGCGTCGAAGGCGCCCACCCAGCAGCAACCCAGTTCCAGGGCGGCGGCGGCCAGGACATAATGCTCGCCCGCCAGCATGCAATTGGCCCGAATGGCCGCGTCCTCCTCCCCGGCCGGGCCGGCCTTGTCCCGATATCTTTTTTCCAGGGCGGACCAGGCTTCCGGCGAGAGGGCACCGATATCGACCAGTTCCTTGACCCGGCGAACGCGCTTGCGGTAAAGCTCCCGATCCCCCAGCAAAACCACGATGACCGGCGCCTCCCCAAGACATTCCTGGCGGTAGCCGGCCTCGGCCAGGGCCAGCCGAAGTTTCGGCTTGCGGGCGACCAGGAACCGCCAGGGCTGGGCGTTGGAACCGCTGGGGGCCAGCCGGGCCGCCTCCAGGCAGGTTTCGATATCCTTGCCCGACACCGGCCGATCCCCGAAGCGCCGGCAGGATCGGCGTCCGCGCAAAACCTCGAAGAAATCCATGCCCCCCATCCTACTTTTCCAAAAGCGACCTGGCTGTCATGGCGGCGGGGATCGGGAGACCCATCAATTCCAGAATGGTCGGCGCCAGATCCGAGAGCTTCCCCCCGGCGGCCAATTTTTCGTTCCACCCGTCCCCGGACACATGGACGCACTCGACCGGAAACAGGGTGTGGCTGGTCTTGATCATCCCGGTTTCATAATCGACCATCTGTTCGGCGTTGCCGTGATCGGCGGTGATGATAATCTCGGCGTCCAGGGCCAGGAGCGGGGGAACAATCCGGCCCAGGCAATCGTCGACCTTTTCCACCGCCCGGCGGGCGGCCGTGAACACCCCGGTGTGCCCGACCATGTCGCCGTTGGCGTAATTCACCACGATCAGGCCGTAGGGATTGCCGCGGAGGCGGCCGAGCAATTCGTCGGTCACCCGATCGGCCTCCATTTCCGGATGGCTGGCGAAAGTCGCGGGGTCGAACCTGCCCTTGATCTCGACCTGATCCTCGCCCTTGAAGGGGGTGGTCGATTTGCCGTTGAAAAAGGAGGTTACATGGCGGAATTTCTGGGTTTCGGCCAACCGGAGCTGGCGCCGGCCGGCGTCGGCCACCACCCCGCCCAACAGGTGATCCATGCCGCCCTCCCCGCCCAGGGCGCCCAGTAAAAAAAAGGGGAATTCGTCATAGTAGCGGGTAAGGCCGGCGTAAACGACTTGCGGACGGGCGGCGAGGACCCCCGGATAGCCGGGATCCACAAAGGCCTGGCTCAACTGGATGGCGCGATCCTGGCGGTAATTGGTATGGAGTATGGAATCGCCCTCCTCCACTCCGGCGTAGTCCCCGACGACGTGCGGGGGGATGTATTCGTCCACCATTTCGCCCCCGTCCGGAGTCCTGTCCCCGGCGTATGATTGCTCCACCACCGTCATGACGTCGGGCGCCCTGTCCGCCCGGGCCGAGACGATGGCGGCATGGGCCCGATCGGTCAGCCGCCAGTTTTTCGAACGATCCATGGCGTAATAGCGGCCCATGACCGTGCCGACGGAGGCGTTGCCGATTTCCCCCGTGACTTTCTCCAGTTTGGCGATATATTCGGCCGAAGATCGGGGGGGGGTGTCCCGCCCGTCAAGGAAGGGATGGACGACAATCCGCCCGGAGGCGTGTTCCAGCCTCGCCCGGCGGACAAGCTTAAAAAGATGTTCCTGGTGGGCGTGTACGCCCTCGTCCTGGAGAAGCCCGAAAAAATGGAAGGCCGCCCCCTTCCTCCCCTTCCAATTTTCCACCAGCCGCGTCCATTGCGGGGATTTGAAAAGGGATCCGTCGGTCAGGCCGTCGTCGATGCGTTTAAGCTCCTGAATCACCACCCGCCCGGCCCCCATGTTGAGGTGGCCCACCTCGGAGGATCCCTGATAGCCTTCGGGAAGCCCGACCGCCTCCCCCGAGGCGTCCAGCAAAGTCCAGGGGTGGCGGGTCTTCAGGCGATCCATCACCGGGGTTTGGGCGGCGTAGACGGAATTGCCGCGGGGGTTGGGGTTGAAGCCCCAGCCATCGCGGACAATCAGGACGACGGGCTTGACGGCCATGCGCATCTCCTTGGGGAAGCGGGGCGGAATTCGGGGGTTCCCGAAGGCGCTTTCCCCGGACGCCGCGGCGGCTTGTCCAGGCCGGGACCCACGATTAGCCCGGGACGAGGCGGGCGGAAAAAAGGCGCCTCCAAGCCGTTTCCCGCCGGGCGAATTCGGCAATTCGCCCGGCAACTCCCGAATAAATTATACAAGGACGGGAAGACATGTCCAACCCTTTACGGTTTTTCATCGCCGGCGTCATTCAAGGTTCCCTGCCGGAGGGGATGCATCCCCAGTCCTATCGGCGGGAAATAGCCGATCTCCTGGAGCGTTTTTTCCCGGGGGCGGAAATATTCGATCCGGTCGGCCAATATCCCGACAGCCTGTCCCTGGGGGACGCCGAGGGCGGCCGGGCCTTTTTCGATTTGATGCGCCGGGCCGGGGAATGCGACGTCCTGATAGCCTTTATTCCCGAGGCCAGCATGGGCACGGCGATTGAACTCTGGCGGGCCCATCACGCCGGAGCCCTGGTGATAAGCGTTTCCGGCCTGGACAGGAATTGGGTCGTCCGCTATCTTTCCGACCGGATTTTCCCCGACCTGGCCGCCCTGAGGGGATTCATCCTCGACGGGGGATTGGCCAAGGCGGCGCGGGACAAAAGGGGATAAAGTCCACAAGTACACTTTACATCCGTCCCCGGCCAAGTTATAACATTAGGCCGTGGCCGCGACGATTCCCGGGGTTCGCCTCCCCGGAATCCGCGGCGGGGCCGCGGCGGGCGCGACCGCCGGAAGTTCAACGAGCTTCGGGACGAATTGCATGGAAACCATCATCAGGGGAATACCGGTCTCGCAGGGGGTGGCCATCGGCCCGGCCTACCTCCTCGGCTCCTTCGAAGCCAAGCTTCCCCCCTCGTACCTTTCGGACGAGGAGCTGATCCCGGGGGAAATCGAACGCTTCAACAACGCCGTCGCCAAGGCCCAGGCCGAACTGGAAAAAATCAAGTCCAGCGTTCAGGCCGAGGCCAAGCACGACGTGATACCGATTTTCGACGCCCACATCCTCATTCTCAACGACAATTCCTTCCGTTCCGAGGTGTTGCGCCGCATCCGGCGCAATCGCATGACGGCCGGATACGCGGTGCAATGCACCATCGGCGAATATGTCCGCAGCCTCAAGGGCAAACCCTTCCTCGCCCCCCGCATCAACGACATGCACGACATCGAACGGGGGCTGCTGCGGGCCATCCTGGATCGGCAATACGAGGATCTCCATTCCCTGGGGAGGGAGGTGGTGGTCATCGCCAGGGACCTCACCCCTTCCCAAACCGCCAACATGGATCGCGCGAACGTTCTCGGATTCGCCACCGACATCGGGGGAACCACCGGACACACCGCCATCGTCGCCCGGGCCAGGCAGATACCGGCCGTGGTGGGCTTGGGCAATATCGCCGACACCATCGCCTCCGGGGTGGAGGTGATTCTCGACGGAACCAAGGGACTCCTGATAATCCAACCCCAGGACAACACCCGGGCGGCCTACGAAAAGCTCCGCGCCGACTATCAACGGTTCGGGGCCGAGGCCATTTCGGAAATCCGCTGGCCATCGGTGACGCTGGACGGCCGCAGGGTTTATGTGGAGGGGAACATCGAATTCCCCCATGAAACCGATTCGGTAATCCACAATTACGCCGACGGCATCGGCCTTTACCGGACCGAATTCCTCTATGTCGACAACCAGGGCCGGCCAAGCGAGGAGGTTCATTTCGAGGCCTACTCCCGGGTGGTCAAAACCATGAACGGCCTTCCGGTGACCATCCGCACCCTGGATTTGGGTTACGACAAGGACTTCCACCTGCGGGAAGGGAATTACCTGGCGGAAAGGAATCCCGGCCTCGGGTGCCGGGCCGTCCGCTATTGCCTGGCGAACACCGACATATTCCGCGACCAGATCCGGGCCATCTGCCGGGCCTCGGCCCTGGGCGAGGTCAAAATGCTCATTCCCATGGTCAGTTCGCGGGACGAGGTCCACAAAGTAGTCAGCCTGGTCCGGGTCATCCAGGAAAGGCTTTCCGACGAAAGCATAGCCTATGACGCCAACATGGAGATAGGAATAATGGTGGAGGTGCCGTCGGTGGCCCTGGCCCTGGATCATTTCTGCGACATCATCGATTTTTTCTCCATCGGGACCAACGACCTAATCCAATACCTGCTGGCGGTGGATCGCTGCAACGAACAGGTCGCCCAGCTTTACCGGCCGGAACATCCGTCGGTCCTGCGATTGCTCAACACGGTCATCCAGACCGCCCAGGCCAACAACATGCCGATCGGCATGTGCGGGGAAATGGCCGGGGATCCGCTTTTCGTCATGTTCCTGCTGGGATTGGGGCTGCGGAATTTTTCGGTCAGCCCTCCCCAGATACCGGAGGTGAAACGCATAATACGCAGTTCTTCGCTGGAGGCGGCGCGCAAGATTTCCGAAAACGCCATGCGGTTCTCCTCCCCCCGCGACGTAAGGAACTATCTTCGCGGCGAGGCCGCCAAATTCGCCTAAGGATCCGCCCAAAAATAACTTAAACATGTTTAGACCAGGAACCGAGTCGCGGCGGTAAATTTTCGCCCGTGGCCGGGCAAAAATTTACGAGAGCGGCGTAGGCGACGCGGTATAAACTTGCGGGATTTATTTTTGGACGAGCCCCGAACCCCCCGGAGGTGAAAACATGGCCAACGGCAGGCCGGCCAGACCGGTGGACGGCCCCGACAGTCCGAATTCGGTCGGCTGGGTGACCCCGAGGCACATCCGCCTGGCAAGCCGGGAGGCCCCCTTTCCCCTGGAGGCCGGAACCTCCCTCCCCGAGGTCGAGGTGGAATATGAAACCTACGGGGAACTGTCGGCGGGCCGCGACAACGCCGTCCTGGTCACCCATGCCCTGTCGGGCGACGCCCACGCCGCCGGCTGGGACAGGAGCGCCGGGGTGAAAACGGTTTCCGGCCGCTTCAAGGCCAGGCGGGACGGCTTCACCCCCCCCCGGGGCTATCGCCACAAGAAGCCCGGCTGGTGGGACACCATGATAGGCCCCGGCAAACCCATCGACACCAGGCGCTTTTTTGTCGTCTGCGCCAACATCCTGGGCTCCTGTTACGGCACCACCGGGCCCGCCAGCCTCAATCCCGGCACCGGCGCCCCCTACGGCCTGTCGTTCCCGGTGGTGATGGTGGAGGATTGGGTGCGGCTCCAGGCCCTGCTCCTGGACAGCCTGGGAATCGACCGGCTTTACGCCGTGGTGGGCGGCTCCCTCGGCGGGCAACAGGCGCTGGAATGGGCCTTGCGGTTTCCGGAGCGGGTGGCCAAGGCCATAATCCTCGCCGCCAGCCCCAAGCTCTCGGCCCAGGGGGTGGCTTTCAACGCCGTGGCCCGCTATTTCATCACCAACGATCCCAATTTCAGCCGGGGCGACTATTACCGGAACGCCCCGCCGGAACATGGCTTGGCGGCGGCCAGGATGCTGGCCCACATAACCTACCTTTCCAACGAGGGGATGGACAGCAAGTTCGGCCGCCGCCTCCAAAACCGGAACAAGCCCGGCTACGGCTTCGACGAGGAATTCGAGGTGGAAAGCTACCTGAACCACCAGGGGCGATCGTTTGTCGAACGTTTCGACGCCAATTCCTATCTTTACATCCTCCGGGCCATGGACTATTACGACGCGGCCGAACGCTGGGGAAGAGGGGACCTGGTGGCCGCCTGCGAACGCCTCCAATCGGAAATTCTGGTGGCGAGCTTTTCCTCCGACTGGCTTTACACCCCGGACGGCTGCCAGCAACTGGTGCACGCCATTTGCCGGAGCGGGCGGGCGGTGACCTACGCCGACATTCCCAGCCAATACGGCCACGACGCCTTCCTAGTCGAAACGGAAAGGGTCGGCAAACTTCTTTCCGGCGCCCTCAAGCGGGCGAAGCCGGAAACCGGAGGAACCCCGGCATGAACGAAGATTGGAAGCCGACCGGCATCCCCTTCATCTACAATGTATTCCCCTCCCTCCTGGGAACGGTGGACAAATGGCTCCCCCATGTGGAACGGGCGGCGGAAATGGGGTTCAACTGGATATTCGTCAATCCGATCCACCTGACCGGCGCCTCCGGCAGCCTTTACGCCATCCGCGACTATTTCCGCTTCAATCCGGCCTTCTTTCCCGCGGACCGGTTCGAGTCCCAAAAGGCGCAATTGGCCGGTTTCGTCTCTTCCTGCCGGGAGATGGGGGCGGAGGTGATGGTGGATCTGGTCATCAACCATACCGCCTACGACAACCCGCTCACCCGGGATCGCCGGGAGTGGTTCAAGCTGAATCCCGACGGATCGATTAAAAATCCCGGCGCCAGGGACGACCGGGCGCCGGGCGGCTATGTGGTCTGGGGGGATCTGAGCGAAATCGACAACGAACACTCGCGGGATCGCGACCGCCTCTGGGAGTACTGGTGGTCGGTGGTCGAGATGTACCTGTCCTGCGGGGTTCGCGGATTCCGTTGCGACGCCGCCTACCAGGTTCCGGGCGATCTTTGGCGCCTGCTGATAGAACGGGGGAAAAACCGCCATCCGGAAGCGCGTTTCTTCGCCGAATCCCTGGGGTGCCCCCTGGAACAGACCCTGGCCCTCGCCGCCTGCGGCCACGATTACGTTTTCAACTCCGGCAAATGGTGGGACTACCGGCGGGACTGGTTCATCGAACAGGCGCGGGCGGGACAGGGCCGCCTCTCCTCCATCTGCTTCCCGGAGTCGCACGACACCGAACGCCTGGCCCGGGAATGGGACCGGGACCTCGACCGGATAAAGCAGCATTACCTGATGTCGGCCCTGATTTCCTCCGGGGTTCTAATCCTCCTGGGATTTGAATACGGCTTCCTCAACAAACCCCAGGTCGTCCACACCCATCCCCACGATTACGAGGGAGCCAATTACGACCTCACCGACTTCATCCGCGAGGTGAATTCCCTGAAGCGCGGCCACCGGGTTTTCGCCGAGGACAACCGCCTGGAACGCCTCGACTCCGGCCATGACGCCATCCTCGCCCTGCGGAAAACCACCCTGGACGGCAAGGAATCGGGGTTGTTGCTTTTCAACCGCACCCCCGAGGCGCGAAAGATCCCCCTAGCCGGCCTGCTGGACCGCCTGGGCGTCCATCCCTACCGCAAAACCCGGGTGGCCAACGCCGCGCTTCCGGACGAGGCCGGCGTCCTCGAACTCAAGCGCTACGGAGCGGTCGCCTTCCGCCTGTATTGAGGCCGGCGGCTCATTCCATGCCCAGCGATTCGCTCAGGCCCAGCGCCCCCGCCAGGCGGGAAAGGCTCGACCAGGAGAGGCCACCGTTAAGAATCCAGGCCCCGTCCCGGATCTCCCCCGCCAGGTTCCAGGCTCCCCCGGAACGGTATTCGTTCATTTCCCGGGCCAGGCGGGCGCCGGCCGCCGCCTCCCCTTGACCGGGGGCGCCTAGCCGCCAGTCCGCCGATTCCATGAAGGCCAATTGCAGGAAGCGGACGGGATCGAAAAAACCTAGCAGGTCGGCCCCGTTCCGTCCCATCCGGACGAACGCCTCCCGTATATCCGGTCCGCCGGGACCCTGGCCGGCGACCGAGCCGTCCGCCAGTTCCGCCAGATATCCGGCCAGGACGCTCCGTTCCAGCGAATCGACTCGGGCAACCCCGGAAGCAAGGGCGGTCCAGGGGCCCGACCGGCGAAACACCAGGAGGGGATTGGCGTAAGCCGGAAGTTCCGGCCGCCCGGGAGAGCCGAGCCGGGCCGCCAGGGAACCGGGAACCCCGGATTCGGGGTCAAGCGAAAGGTGAAGGCCGATTTGCGCCAGGGCCCGGGAAACGGGGGATTCCGGCCGGGCGGCCTGGAGGACGAGGGGCCAAACCGGCTCCAGTTCCCCGGGCCGCTCCCATTCAACCACGAACAGCCTGGCCGCCCCAAGTTCCGGGCGATCCAGGGGCGGAGGCACCCAGGCCGCGGCGATTTGCCGCGCTCCGGCCCGCCGGACCAGCGAGAACAGGGTGAACATCGCCTCCCTCGCCTCGAAACCCACCGCGCCGCCGGCGGCGTCCAGCAGCAGTGATCTGGCCCAATCCCCGATTTCCCTCACCCTCTCCGGCCCCAAGGGAATGGCGTAGGCCAGGGCGGTCCGGTCGGGCACGCGGCGCAGGCTTTCCAATTCGGACGGAAAAGTCCGGGGGGCGAAGCCGCCGATCGCCTCCAGGATCCATTCAATGCCGCCGCCCTCGAACCAAATCCGCAGATCCACCCGCTCCAGGGACAGCGGCCAAAGCGCCAATTCCTCGGCCAGGGAACGGATTAGGCCGACCCTGGCCGAACCCGGCCGCCAATAGTTCACCAAATCCCCGGCAAGCAGCCGAATGTTTTCCCGCCACCAATATTCCCCGGCGTCCTTCTCCCGCCAGGACGCCAGGGAGGCCGGATCCAGCCGGATCGACAGGTCGGGATCGGCCGCCAGGCCGGCGGGAGCGGCCAAAAGGCCGTTCGCGGCCCTCCGCCCGGCATATATGCGCCTGGCCGCAATCAAGGCGGTCCGCTCCCTTCCGAAAAGGGCCGCCCCCCCGGGCAGCCAAGCCATGTGCCATTCGCCGAAGCCGCCGTCCGGCTCCATTTTCCGGATCACCGTCAAACCATCGTCCAGGCTGTCGAACCAGGACAAGCCCTCGCCGGAAAACTGGCTAGTGTATTCGTCCCGGTTTTCCACCGGGAAGGCCCAGATCAGCCCGAGTTCGCCCGGCCCCGGGGGGGCCAGGACAACCGCCTCCAACCAGGCGCCGGCGGGCAGGCCGAAAAAGGTGGGGTTGAGTATCGCCGGCCCGATTAGCGTACGGGCCGGGGACGACGGGCGCCCGTCGTTCCTCATTCCCCCGATGAAGGCGGCCAGCGCCCCCTCCTCGGAATCGATATTGTCGACGTCGCCAAGGCGGGAGACGAGAAGGGGGCGCCATTCCCCTCCGGGGGCGCCTCCAAGAACCGGCCGCGGCACGAGGGCGGCGATCGGAAGCAACGGGAAAACCAGGAAAAACCGGCCGCGAAGCCGGCGGGGCGCGGGCGGCTTGATCATTCGTCGATTCCCGTTTCCGGCGAGGCGCCGCGCCGCTCCCGGGCGGCTTCCAGGAAAGGAAAGGAGAAATCGGGCTCGCCTTGGGCGGGAACCCGGAAAACCGTCCTGATGCCGCTCCCCCGGGACAATTCCTCCAATGTCCCGCCCAGGTCCGGATTGGCCTTTTTCGTTTCCTCCACGAGGCGGGAGGGGCCGAAGAAAACGATTTCGCCCAGCCAATCCCCGTCGCCGGATTTTTCCAGGTATCCGGCGGATTGCCCGAACACCTCCCCGTGGGCCCGGTATTCCAATCCGAACATCCCGTCCCGGTTGCGGTTGACCACAACGGACATCTGGTTGGCCAACCACAGCGGCTGGGTGGTGAGCCGCAAAATGCCGCTTCCGTCCCCTCCCCCCCAGTCCGGCAACGCTTCCGAAATGGCTTTGGCGATGCCGGCCAGCCCTCCCCACCAGGAACCACTTTCGGCCAGGCGAATCTCCTGGTTGGAAAATACCAGGCCGGCGCCCCAGTCGGGGAAATTGCCCTCCCCGTCAGGCAGGGCCCTATAGTTGAAGGCAAACCCGCCGGATTGGACCTTGACCCGAAACGATTCCGGCAGCCAGGGGGACACCGCCTCGGCGAACTGGCGCGCCTCCCCGTTTTCCAGCGTCACCCCGATCGGCGCCTCGGGCCGCCCGGGAATCATTTCGAGCCGGGCGCGCCCCCCCAGAAAATCCGCCTCCCCGGTAAGCCGAAGGCCGGCGGCGCTCCCGGCGAGCGAAAGGCGCATGCCGCCGCCGGACCAGCCGAATCCCAGCCAACCGGAGGAAACCCATTCGACCGAGGGAAAAACCAGCGTCAGCCATTTCGGCCATTCGGCCTGGAGGCGCAGCAGATCCGACATGCTGTCGAGGACCGCCACATCGCCCCGCAAGCCGAGCAGTTTGAAATTGCCCGTCCTGTCCAGGGGCAGGGTGATTTCGAAGGATCCGAAGCCGGGCGGCCCCAGGCGGATCTCCGCCTTGAGGTCGTCCCTTTTCGGGCCGAGGGGCCAGGACAGCCGCAGGGGAACCTGGCGGGGCAAGCCAAAAGCCGCCAACTGGGCCTCGCGAAGCTCCCCCTCCATGCTCAGCAGGGCGAGGGCGCCGGGGAAGGGCCTAATCCTCAGGGAGCCGGTGAAATTGCCGGGAATGTCCTCCAGGGGGAATCCCGCCGCCAGGAAATGCAGCAGGGAAAGGGGCAGATCGCTTACCTCGATGTCGCAGCGCTCGGGAAGCGGCAAGGGAAGAGCGCGGGAAAACAGGACCGAAACCGATTCCATTCTCCCCCGCCGTTCCCGGCCGGATTCGGTCCCGTCCCTCAAGGTCAATCCCGCCCCGGCCAGACGCAGGCTTATCCCGCGGTTGCCGGCCGAGCCGCCCAGTTCGCCGTCCAGGGGAATTTCCAGTTCCCGGCCATGCCGGCGGAGGTACAACAGGCCGCCCGACAATTCCATCCGCCAGGACGAGAAACTCGGCTCGGGAAAGGGAAAATCGGCGTGCCCCTCCCCCGGACCGACCGGCCGGGCCAAACCGTCCAGGCTCCACTCGCCGGTTTCGTCCCCTTCCACGCTCAGGATGAAATCCCGGATCCCCACGCCCAGGCGATCCGGCCACAAGCCGACAAGGGACCAGGGGGCGATCAACGCCTCGATCCGGCCGGCAACCAGAAATTTGCCCGGGAAAACCGCGTTCGGATGATCGATTTCGACGTTTTCCAGGACCAGGCGGGAGGGGCGGAGCAAATTGATTCTTGCCGACATGGCCCCCAACAACGACACGTCGGCGTTCAGCCTGTCGTCCAGCCACGACTTGACCGCCCGTTTCCTGGCCGGCGAACGGAGGGATCGCTGGGTCAGCCAGGCGGCGAGCCAGGCGGCTCCCGCCAGGAACAATATCGCGGCGCCCCAGTAAAGCGGCCAGCCGGACCGAAAAAGGGCGGTTTTCCCCCTCGATTCTGGTTTCATCGGCTTTAGGAGCGTTTCCTTTTCCCCTCCGCCGGTTTCCTCCTGGCCCGGAGCACATTATGCCTTTTTTCCACCCGGGACTTCACCATCATCCCGACCGCTTCCCGGTGGAGCCTGGCCTGGCTCCGGAAAACCGGCTCCCGGGGCGCCGGGCGCCGGCGAAGGTAGCCGCCGCCCGGCTCCAGTTCCCAAGCGCTCACGTTATCGGAAAAGCCGGCGGCCAGCACCGCCAGGACATATTCCCGGCAAACCGGATCCTTGACCGGGAACAGCAGTTCCAGGCGGCGGTCCATGTTGCGCTCCATCCAATCGGCGGAGGAGAGATAAACCTCCTCGTCGCCGCCGTTATGGTAATGGAAAATGCGGGAATGCTCAAGGAAGCGATCCACTATCGAACGCACCGAGATGTTTTCCGAAAGCCCGGCCACCCCGGGGCGGAGGCGGCAAATTCCCCGCACCAGGAGATCTATCCGCACCCCGGCCCGGCTCGCCAGATAAAGCTCCTGGATGATTTCGGGATCGATCAGCGAATTCATTTTGGCCCGGATGCGGCCCGGGCGTTCCGGGGTCTGCTTTTCCATCTCCCGGCGGATCATGGCGATGGTCCTGGCCCTGAGGCCGGTGGGCGCCATTTCGATATGGTTCCAGACCGGCGGCAGGCTGTAGCCGGTGATGACGTTGAAGAAGGACGAGATGTCGGAGCCGAAAGCCGGATCGGCCGTGAACAGGCCCAAATCGGTGTATTGCCGGGCGGTGCGATCATTGTAGTTGCCGGTGGACAAGTGGCAATAGCGGCGAATGCCTCCCGACTCCCGGCGGATAATCAGCGCCGCCTTGGAATGGGTCTTGTAGCCCACCACCCCGTAGATGACGTGGGCCCCGGCCGCGTCCAGGCGCTGGGCCCAGGTGATGTTGGCCTCCTCGTCGAAGCGGGCCTGGAGCTCGACCAGGGCGGTGACCTGCTTTTTGTTTTCGGCCGCCCGGATCAGGGCCCTGACCAGGGGGCTCTGGCCGCTGACCCGGTAGAGGGTTATCTTTATGGCGAGGACGTCGGGATCGTCGGCCGCGGCCTCGACAAGGCGGGTGACCGGATCAAAGGAATGGTAGGGGAGGGAAAGGACCGCGTCCCGGCCGGCGATCTGGGCGAAGATGTCCCCCTCGGCCGGCAGGGCCGGATGTTCCTGCGGCGGCCAGGGCGCCTCCACCAAATCCGGGCGATCCAGGTGGGCCAATAATCGGAAAAGTCCCTTCAGGTCGAGCATCCCCTTTTGCCGGAAAACGTCGGCCTCCTCCAATTCCAGCCGATCGCGCAGGTACGACGCCTCGGCCTCCGGCGCCTTGTCGTCCAGGGTCAATTGCACCGGCAGGCCCCAGCGGCTGCGTTTAAGGCCGTCCTGAACCGCCAGGATCAAATCGTCCGAACGATCCTCGTCGATGTTAAGGGCGGCGTCGCGGAGGATGCGGAAGGTAAAGGCGTCCAGGATGTCGTAGCCGCCCACGATCTTTCCGGCGAACATGATCACCACGGTGTCGAGGAGAATGAACCTGGGCTCGCCTTCGCGCCGGGGGAGTTCGATGAAGCGATCCAATCCCGGCGGGATCTGGACCAGAACCTTGTCGGCCTGGCCGAAAAAGCCGCTTTTGACCTCGGGGCGCGGGGAAAGGCGGAGGAAGACATAAACCAGGCTGGAGGAAAGCAGGGGAAACGGATGGGCGCTGTCGACCGCCATGGGGGTAAGCACGGGAAGAATCTGTTCCTGGAAAAAAACCGCCAGGTATTCCCGATCGGCCGCGCTCAATTCCCCCGACTCGACCAGGTTGACGTTGGAAGCCCGCAGGGCCGGCAGGATATCGCCGGTCCAGCAACGCTCGGCCCGCTCCATCATCCGCCTGGACACTTCCCGGGTTTCGTCGAGAAGCTGCCCGGGAGTCAGGCCGTCCGGGCCGAGATTCGCCTCTCCGTCCTTCACCGCCCGCCGGATCAAGGCCACCCTGACCATGAAAAATTCGTCCAGGTTGGAAAAGACGATGGCCAGGAACTTGACCCGATCCAGAAGGGGGTGGGCGATCTCCTCGGCCCGGGCCAGGACCCGCTCGTTGAAGGCGAGCCAGGACAGCTCCCGGTTGATCCACTTTCCCCTTTCCGGCGGGTTGCCGTCGGACCGGCTGTCGTCAATCGTCATGGCTGATCCCGCATTCGCCGCCTCCAGGCCGGCCGGCGGCCGTCGTCAGCGCCTTCCCACCCCGGGCGGGCGCATGGGCAGGGGCAGCGACCTGGCCGCCGATTCTCCGGGCGGCAAACCTTCGTAACGGGTGCGATCGCTTAAAACCCTTCTCGGCGGCGGGGAAAATCCCTCCGGTTCGTAGTCTCCGCCCGGCGACTCCCGGTAAGGGGGGGAAATCAAGCCGCCCCCCGGTTCCGTCCCCGATTCCGGGTCCGGGCCGCTCCCGGGAGCGACCTCCCCCCGGTCAAGGGGAGCGACCTCCCCCCGGTCAAGGCCGGAATCCGGCGCCGCCGCCGGGCTCGGCGGCGGCGCCCCCTCCGCCCCCGCCCGCCGCCAAACCAGCCGCCGGCCCTCCCATCTCCCTTGTTGGGCCAGCCCGCCCCCGCCGTAGCGCCGGTAATCGGTAATCTCCCCGGTGAAGCCGTCGTCCAGCCGCAATTCCCGCCAATATTCGGGCGGGATCCACTCAATCGGGCTGTCCCGGCCCGCCGGATTGAACCCCAGCCGGTCAAACAAATCGCGGTCGCCCCGGACGAAAAGAACCCGATCCGTGATCCCGTCCAGGTTCCGATCCTCGCGAATTTCCCAATCCCGGGCGCCGGAGGACAGAATTTCCAGATCGTAAATTCCCCGCCCCCGGCCGTCGCGGCCAAAATAGACAAGCCGGCGGTTTCTGGAATCCCAGCGGCTGACGCAGTCGACCCGGCCGCCGCCGGCGAGATCGCGCTCCTCGGAGGTCAGCAGGCCCCGGTGGTAGAAACGCCAAATATCGATGCGCCCGTCGCCATTGGAATCGAATTCCTCGGCGATCACGGCTTCGCCCTCCTGGTAGCGCCGGCCCTGCCACCCTTCGGGGGTGACCGCGTTCAGCCAGCTTGACATGGCCCTGGGCCCGGATTCGCCCGCCGGGACGGCCATGGCGGCGCCCAGCGCGAACCCCCAAAACAAGCCGGAAAAAAGGCGCATCCCGAAACCTCCCTCAACCCGTCCCCCGGCAAGCCCACCCCCGGGCGGTTTTCAAACGCCGTCCCGGAGCGGCGCTTCCCCGTCCCCGGTCCCCTCCCGGAGGGTTTCCCGTTCCCCAAGCAGGGGATGATCCGACAGCTTCCGCATTAAATCCCCGGGCGTCCGGGGGCGCGCGTCCCGATCCTTTTCCAGCAGCCTGGTCATCAGGCCCGAAGTCGCCGCCGACAGCCGGGGATCCCTCTCCCGGGGAAATACCGGCGGCGATTCCAAACGGAGCCTCAGCGCCTCCTCTGGAGCGGCGGCCTTGAACGGCGGTTCGCCAAAAAGCAGCCAATGCCATATGGCCCCCAGCGAATAAAGGTCTCCGCGAATATCGACATTCAACTCCCCGGCAATCCTCTCCGGCGGCAGAAATTCCGACTTGGCCAGGAAAGCGGCCCTGTCGTCGGGCCAGGCCAGGGTCCAGGCGAACCCGATATCGAGGAGCGCCGCCTTCCCGCCCTTCGGGGCCAGCATGATGTTCGACGGCTTCAGGTTGCCGTGGGTATGCCCGTGTTCGTAAATGTCCCGCAACGCCCGGGCCAATTCCACCACCAGCCGCAAGGCTTCGGATTCGCCAATCCGCCCGGTTTGGCGCCGGGCCAGGGTTTCCCCGGGAACCGGATCGTAGGCCAGGAAAAAGGCGCCGCCGCCGCGGCCGGCGTCCCGTCCCCTGGCCGCGGAGGGACAGCGCAACCTGGCGATGCCGCCCGCCAGGGAAAAAAAATCCTCGGCCGTTCCCGGGCGGTCCGGCCAGGGCCGAATGGCTTTTATCACCGCCATCCCGGGGGAACCGGCCGTCTCGGCCTGGAAAACCGCCCGGCGGTCGTCGGAATCGAGACATTCCCGCAGCCGATAGCCTGTAAACGGCTGCCCGGCCAAAAGCCCGTCCGCAAAGGGCGAGACGGCCGGGGGGGAGGAAGGAATGGCGGGGTCCGGTCCGGTCATCGGCCGCCATCCCCGTCTTCCCTTGAACCCTCCCCCGCCCCATCCCCGTCCCAGGCAAAATCCTCCAGCCTGAAGCCGCCGCCCTTTTCCGTGAGGATCTTCACCCTGGCTTCCGCCTCCCGGAGCAATTCGGCGCAACTGCGCAGGTTCCGCATTCCCTTCTCGTAGGCGACCAGCGACTGGGCCAGGCTCAAGCCGCCGTCCTCCATCCTTTCGGCCAATTCCTCGGCCTCGCGCAGAAGCTTTTCGAAATCGGGGGCGTTTGATCCATCCCCATCGCTCTCGCCCATGCGGTTCGCCTTCCCTGGTCCCCGGGGTTTTCCCGGAGATCCCTTAATTCAACCCGGAAAGAATGGCTATTATCTCATGCTCGTCCCCGGCCTGCAGCAGGGCGGCCGGCAGCCATTCCTCCTCCTTGAAGCAGTGGGCTATCCATTTATAGGCCTGGAGGTAATCGTTCACCACCCTTTGATCGTAGGTCGGCGCCGCCATGCCGAAAATGATATGCACCGGTACGCCGTCGGGACTGGCGAATTCCACCCCGTCGCGGCTCCGGGCGAAAACCATGCAAAATTGCCGGGGCTGCATGCTTCTGACATGCGGCACCGCCAATCCCCCCCCCAGGGCGGTGCTGGCCTTGCGTTCCCGGGAAACCAAATCGTGAAGGAATTTTTGCCGGTTGCGGATTTGCCCGGTATTCATGAAAAGATCGGCGAGTTCGTTCAACGCCTCCTCCTTGAGCCGCTCGCGTTCCCGGGCCGGATCCTTTTCGGGATCGATATCCTCAAGGTGTCCGTTAATCATTCCCAGCCGGACCACCTCCGGCCGGAGGTATCTGGTGATCTGCACGGGCCTCGCCTTTTCGGCAATGGATTCCTGGAGACCGCGGACGAATCGCCGCCCCTTCGGGCCGCGCCGCGGCAAAAGCCGCTTCCCCGAGGTTTCGCCCCGCTCCGCCGGGCGAAAATCATCCGGCCGGCGCCCTTTCCCCGGCCCCGCCCGGACGATCCGGCAATTGTCCGTCGGCTCTTGGTTCTTGATATTCGCCGCCGTTCCCCAATAATAGGTACTATTGCGGTTATTTCCAGAAAATTCATCGATGGGGTCGAAGGTTTTCGTGATAGGCGAAACCCATGCCGAAAACCACGGCGGAAATCAAGGAACTCCTGGCGGCCGAAAGAACCGGGCGAAGCCTGGCGGCCCGGGAAGCCCCCCGAAAGGGCGATCTCTGGCGTTTTGAAATCCGTCCCCCTCCGGATGCCCGCCTGGCGGCGGCGATGCGTTGGGCGAAACGGCTCGGCGCCGGGGTTGAAACCGTCCCGGGTTCGGCCAACCGCCTTTACCTCCAGAGGGACGGGAGGCAAACGGAAATCCAGGATTTCCCCCCTCCCGATTCGGCCTGGGCCCCGCCCTTGTCCGGGGCCGGCCTCTTCATCAAACCGGCCGATCGGCATTCCCCCATGCTTTCCGCCGCCCTTTGCCGGGAGGTGGACAGCCGGGCGGCGAATCTTTTCGGCGTTCCGAGCATTTGCCTGATGGAAAACGCCGCCGTGGATTCCGTCATCCTGGCCAGGGACATGCTGGGGGATTCCGGCCATTCGGGCATACTGATAGCCGCGGGGGGCGGCAACAACGGCGGCGACGGCTTGGCGGCGGCAAGGGGGCTGGCGGGACTGGGGCTGCGGGTCGAGGTCGCCCTGTTGAAAAATCCGGCCTCCCTGGCGGGCGACGCCGCGACAAACCTGGGATTGCTTAGGGATGTCCCCCGCGTCCCCATTCATGATTTTCATGGGGATCCGCAAAGGCTGGAGCAATTGCTGCCGGGAAAGGGGCTGCTGATCGACGCCCTTCTCGGCACCGGCCTCAAGGGCGGGCTGTCGCCCGCTTTCGCGATCGCCATCCGGATTCTCAATTCTTCCGGGCTCCCAATCCTGGCGCTTGATCTCCCCTCCGGATTGGACGCCGATGGCGGGGTTGCCGGGGAAAGCGTGATTCGGGCCGAGCGGACCCTGACTTTCGCCGCGGTCAAGCCCGGACTCCTTGAGGGATTCGGGCCGGGGATGGCCGGTCGGCTATACCTGGGCGAGATCGGAGCGCCTTCCGAAGCCTACCCCGAAACGCGTTCATCGGACCGCTAGGCCCTGGCCGACGCCAACGGCGGCGGATATTTTATTTGACAGGCCGTCGGGGAAACGGTTCAATACAGGTGGTCGACTTTTAGAGGCTGTTGTTAAATGCCGGATCGTCCGGGTTAGACAAGGAAAAAGGCGCTGGCGGGATGATTTTTGGCCGGAGGTCAAGGGCAAAAATCATCCGGGAAGCGACTTTTGACGCGGTATAACCC
>JAISYL010000111.1 GCA_031269935.1 Planctomycetota bacterium | reverse complement strand
TTTTTTACGCGATCCAACGGAACCCGCGGCCGGGCGTCAGTCGATGACCTCCTCCTGGCCCTCGCGGACGAGGAAGACGTCCGGGAACAACGCCTTGGCCTCCGCCTCGATTTCCAGCAGGTCCACGTCCCGGTATTCGGGATCGTGGTGGATTATGGCCAAGCGGCCGACCCCGGCCAGCTGGGCGGTGCGGATGGCCATGAGCGGGGTGCTGTGCCCCCAGCCGCGCCGGCCGGAACGGTATTCCTCGCTGGTGTACTGGCCGTCGTGGGACATGAGATCCGCCCCCCGGGCGAAATCGGCCAGCTCCGGATCCCCGGTTTCCTCGTCCCCCTCCACGTCGGTGGCGTAAACGTAGGAGCGGCCGGCGTATTCCAGGCGGAAGTTGAGCACCCCGCAGCGGGGATGGCGGGAATTGTTCAGGACCCGCACCACCACGTCCCCGGGAGCCGTCCCGGCCCCGCCCCTCTCCAGCCTCGGCCGATCCTCGCCGGGCGACCAGACAACCGACTCGCCGCCCTCGAGCTGATCGCAGGTGAATTCCATCCCCATTTCCCGCAGGGGGACGGGATGCACAAAGGCTCCCGATATTTTTTCCAGCTCCCCCCGAATCCCCCCGTTCCCGTTCCGGGGGCCGTAAATGCTCAGCCGGGTGGCGGGAAGGTAGGCCGGCTTGAAGTAAAGCAGCCCTCCCAGGTGGTCGTGGTGGCAATGGGAAAGGAAAAGCGCCGCCCGCGGGGGGACGCCCCGATTAAGCAGTTTCCGGCCGAGGCCGATTAAGCCGGTCCCCGCGTCGAAGATGACCAGGCGCCCGCCGGCCCGGATTTCCTGGCAGGCGGTGTTGCCGCCGAAAATCACGAAATCGCTTCCGGGAGCGGGATAACTTCCGCGGACGCCATGGAAAACCACCTTTATGCCGCCGTTGGCCGCCATGCCTCCCTCCACCCGTTTTTTCGGGCCCGCCGAAAAACAAGCGCCGCCGGTTTATCCCGCCCCGCCCCCGGGGCCGCCCGGATCAATCGCCCCGGACGCCCGAGCCGCCGATTATGTCCAGTAGCTCCATGGTGATGCCGGCCTGCCGGGCCCGGTTGAGTTCAAGGGTGAGGCCGGCCACCATTTCCTCGGCGTTGGCGGCGGCGTTGTCCATGGCGGTCATGCGGGAGGCGAGTTCGGCGGCGTGGCTTTCCAGCAGGGCCCGGTGTATTTCCGTCGCCATCCGCCGCGCCATCAGCCTCTCCAGGGCGCCCGCCGGGTCCGGCAGGAGGTTGTAAATCGGGCGGACCGGTTCCGCCTTGACCTTGGCCTCGATTTCGGCCCGCTGATCCGCCAGTTCCTCCTCGACGTCGTTGATGTCGAAAATGTCGTCCGGCTCCTCCTCCAGGATCAATTCCTCCAGCACCTTCCCGGGATTGCCGTCGTCGAACCCGCCGGCGGCGGCCCCGGCCCGCCGCCGGCGCCGCAGCTCCTGGATGTCGAAGGGCAGTATTTTCCGGATGACCGGGCGCTGGGTCAGCATGGAGGCGAATTCGTTGTAGATGACGTAGGCCTCGTCGAGGCGGCGATCGCCCGGTTCGGAGAACATCGCGGCCAGGCGATCGCAGATTTCCCCGGCCAGCAGGTAGGAAAGCTTTTCGAACACGTCGTGGTAGCTGGCCAAAAGCCGGCAGCCGGATTTCCGGAGATGCCCGGCGGCGCGCCCGCCGACGGCGAAAAACACCTGTTCGGGCCCGGCGTGCGCCCGGCGGTATTCGTCCGTGGCCCGGAAAAGAACGGTGTTGAAGCCGCCGCACAGGCCCCGGTCCCCGGCAATCAGCACGTAGGCGACTCGCCGGACCGGCCGGCGGGGCGAAAACAGGGGATGCTCGTCGCCGGACATGTCCTCGGCCACCTGCCGGAGCAGGGAATCGACCGCGTTGGCGTACGGGCGCATGGCCAGCATCCTTTCCCGGGCCCGGCGGAGCTTCGCCGCCGCCACGAATTTCATCGCCCGGGTGATTTGCTGGGTGTTCTTGATGGCGCGGATGCGGCGCTTGATGTCTCCGGTCGGCATGGGCGTCCCCGTCATTCCCCCGCCGGTCCGGGCTGGTCCGCCCCCCCCCCGGAGGGGGCGATCCTGTCGGCGTCCGGAACCGAGGCGAGGCATTCCCCGATCGCCGCCTCCAGCAAATCCTCGACTCCGGGGTTGAGGTCGCCCGATTCGTCGATAAGGCCGAGAATCTCCGGGCGCCGGCTTTTAAGGTGCTTGATCAGTTCCGCCTCGAAGGTGGGGATCGCCTCGACCCGGAGGCCGTCAAGATGGCCGCGGACCCCGGCGAAGATGACCGCCGCCTGTTCCCCCGGGGACAGGGGCGAATATTGGGGCTGCTTCATCAGCTCCACCAGGCGTTCGCCCCGGGCCAATTGCCCGCGGGCGACCGGATCGAGATCGGAACCGAACTGGGCGAAGGAGGCGAGCTCCCGGTATTGGGCGAGGTCGAGCTTGAGGGACCCGGATATCTTTTTCATGGCCCCGGTCTGGGCCGCCCCCCCCACCCGGGAGACGGAAAGCCCCACGTTGACGGCGGGGCGGACCCCGGCGTAGAAGAGATCGCCTTCCAGGAAGATTTGCCCGTCGGTTATGGAAATCACGTTGGTGGGAATATAGGCGGAAACGTCCCCGGCCTGGGTCTCGATTATCGGCAGGGCGGTTAGGGAGCCTCCCGTTCCCTTGATTTTGGCCCGTTTCAGGTTCGAGCCGGCCCGGACCTCCCTGTCCACCGCCCAGCGGCCGGGGACGCCCGCCCGGATTGTCCTTCCCCCCGCGTCCCGGCGCTCAATCTCGTCCGGGGCGGATTCGGGAACCGCGACGTATTCGTCGGCCAGCCTGACCGCCCTCTCCAACAGGCGGGAATGAAGGTAGAACACGTCGCCCGGGTAGGCCTCGCGGCCGGGCGGGCGCCGCAGGAGGAGGGACATCTCCCGGTAGGCCCAGGCGTGCTTCGACAAATCGTCGTAGACTATCAGGGCATGGCGCCCCTTCTCCATGAAATATTCGCCGATGCTCGCCCCGGAGTAGGGGGCGAGGTATTGCTGCGGGGCCGGATCGGAAGCGGTGGCGGCGACGACGACGGTGTAGGCCAGGGCCTTTTCCCGGCGCAGGGTGTCGATGACGCGGGAAACGGTGGAGCGCTTCTGGCCGATGGCCACGTAAACGCAGATTACCTCCAGGCTGCCGGGATCGCCGTTCCAGTTCCGGTTTTGGTTGAGAATCGCGTCCACGGCGATGGCGGTCTTGCCGGTCTGGCGATCCCCGATGATGAGTTCGCGCTGGCCGCGCCCGATGGGGGTGATGGCGTCGATCGCCTTGAGGCCGGTGTGCAGGGGCTCCCCCACCGGCTGGCGCTGGACGATGCCGGGCGCGACGCGTTCAATCAGGCGCGTTTCCTCCGCCGGGGGCGGCTCCAAACCGTCCAGGGGATTGCCGATGGCGTCAACCACCCGGCCGAGAAGGCCCGGTCCCACCCCGATTTGGCAAATGCGGCCGGTGCCTTTGACCGGATCCCCCTCCTTGATCCCGCCCCCGTCCCCGAGGAGGACCACTCCCACGTTGTCCTCCTCCAGGTTCATGGCCATGCCGGTCACCCCCCCGGGAAATTCCAGGACTTCGCCCGATTTCACCGCCGACAAGCCGTATACCCTGGCTATCCCGTCCCCGTTCTGGATCACGAATCCGGTGTCGCATAACTCCGTCTCCCGGCCGTGGCCGGAGATTTCCCTGCCGATGATGGAGGAAATTTCCGCCGGGTCGATTTTCTCACGCATTTTGCGCTTCCTTCCGCTTCCGGGACCTGACCGCCCCCGCCAGGCGATTGCGCAGCCTTTCCATTTTCCCCAGCACCGAACCCTCGAACAATTTGTCGCCCACCCGGATCCGGGCTCCCGCCAGGAGTTCCGGCTTCACGATCTGGCGCAGCCTGACCCGGGCCCCGAAAAATTCCCCCAGGGCCGCGGCCAGCCGATCCGCCTGTTCCGGGGTCAGGGGCCTGGCCGTTTCCGCCGTCGCGCTTAGCCAGCCGTCGGCCGCGTCGGCCAATTCCCCGAATTTTTGGGCGATTTTCGGCAGCATAACCGTCCTCCCGCGCCGAATCAGCACCGCCAGGAAATCGGCGACCGCCCCCTTCATCCCGATTTTCCCGAGGATTTCGTCCGCCAGCCGCAGCTTTTCCCCGAGCGGATGGACGGGGGAAGCCATGATTTCGCCCAATTCCGCCGCCCCCGCCTCCGGCCGGCCGAACAATTCGGCCAGGAGGAGAATGTCCCCGCGGATGCCCTCCCGCTCCTCCGGACTCCCGGCCTGGCCGGCCAGCGCCCTGGCGTAACGGCCGGCCAGAATGTTTTCCCGCGTCATAAGCCCTCCCCGCCCGCGTACAAACCGAATCGGAAACCGCCTTCACCCCCCCCGGGCCGCGTTCGCCCCCCGGGCCAGGATGTCCTCCGCCAGTTCCTCGATGGCGGCGGCGTGTTCCCGCTCCCCCAGGCGCTCTCCGAGGAGGCGCAGGGCCTGGCCGCAGGCGGCGTCGACCGCCCTGGCGCCCAGCCTGGCCGCCAGGGAAACCGCCTCCAGTTCGAACGACGTCCGGATGGCGTTCTCCATGTCCTCCGCCTGGCGGCGAGCCGCCGCCAGCCTTTCGGCAAGCTCGGCTTCAACCTCCCGGCCGATCTCGTCCAGCCGCCTTTCCCGGAGTGACTCGTCCTCCCCCGCCAACTTCAGGTATTTTTCCCCGAGCTTGGCCGCCTCCTCCCTGGTTGCCCGGGCGTTTCGCAGGGCCGCCGCCGCCTTGCGGCTTTGGGCGCCGAGATAATTCATTAGCGGACGCCAGAGAAAAAGCAGGATCAACAGGAAAAACCCCAGGGAGTTGTAAACCGCCAGCCAGTGGGGCCAATTCAGGGAGGCGAGGAAATTCTCCTTGTACAAGGCGATGGGCCGGTTGAAAAACCTGGTTTCCGCCGGCCGGCCCAGATCCTCGATGATGGCCTGGGCAAGCCGGGCGGCGGTCTCCAGGGTCAGGCGCGAACCCGCCTCGATCCTGACCGGATCCCCGTTGCCGTCCTGGAAGGACAGGGGCTCGGCCAGGCGAACCTCGGCGGGGGTGCGGTTGCCGCGCATGACCTGCAAGGCGGCGATTTCCAGGTCGCTTATTTCCGTTCCCTGGCGGCGGGAAAAGGATCGCTCGACGAAATCCCACGGATCGATGCTGGTCTTTCCGGCCGCCAGGAAGTAGGCGTAAAGGCCGAAAATCAGGAAATAGCCGGCGGCGTAGCCGATGATGATTTGCCGCCGCAGGCGGATCCGGCGGGCGCCCCGGCGTATTTCCATCTTGCCGGATTCGTAGCGGATGATGGTGTCGCCGCCGGCGATCCGCACCGAGGGAATCCGGGATCCGGAAAGGCGGGTCACCCGGGAAAGGGGGGAGACGTCGTCCTTGTTCCTGACCTCGATCATCCCACCGCTCACCGCCCGGCGATCGCGGCTGATCCGGGGCGGAGGGAGGGAATCGGGAGGGGGGCGTTTCACCGGGGCGCGCATGGCGGCGGTGCTGGACGGGCGCCGGGCCTCCCCCTCGGCCACCCCCGGCCCGGGCTTGAGCCGGGCGGAGCCGTCGAGGGCCGGATCGGGTTCCCCCCGCCGCTTGGCGTCCTCCGCCTTGGCCTTGCGGATGACCAGGGTGTGGTGGGAAACCTTGGGGTTGTACCTGGCGGAATTTTTAGGCATGGACCCCTTCCTCCCGGGCTTTCCCGGGGGTCAGCGCTTCGGCGATTGCCTCGGCCAGAAGAGGAATCCGGCGATCCAGTTCGGTTTCGGCCTCCCCCGAGGCCAGGGCCATTTCCCGGAGACCGTCGGCCTTTATTCCCTTCCCCTTTTCCCTGGCCTCCCGGACAATGTCCATGACTTGGCTGGCCGCCTCCCGGTTTCCCCTCAGCCTCGCCTCCCGGATTTCCCGATCAACCCGGGCCTTGAGCCGCAGGCGCTCCCGCTCCAGGCGCCCGGCCTCGGCCGCGTTTTTCCGTTCGTTTTCCTCCCCCTCCGCCAGTTCGCGCCCGCGCTTTTCCAGCAGGGCGGCGAAAGGATCCCAGAGGATCGGCTTCAGGGCCGCCGTCAGGGTCAGGAAAATGACCGCCACCATGACGGCGGTGCCGGCGAGGAATCCCACCGGCGTCCCGTGCCCGACCACGGTGACCGCGCCGATCCCGAGTTCCCGCAGGCGATCCAGCATTTCCCGGCCCAGGGGCCGCCCGGCGGGATAAAGGGGGGGGCCTCCGGAACGATCCGGATTTTCAATCCCGTCCCGGAGCCGATAGCCGCGGGCGAGCAGCCGGTCGATTCCAGAAGCGTCCCGGAGGTCCGGAATCGCCACCCGGTTCTGGTAGGCCACCGAAATCCCGCAGTAGCCCAGGAACAGGGCGAGGCCAAAGGCGATGAAAAATCCGCGCACCTGGTTCTCCCGCGCGCCGGCCCGATCAATGGAAGACGAGGATTATCGACACCACCAGGGCGTAGATGGCGCAGGATTCGGTCACGGCCTGGCCCACCAGCATGGTGCGGAAGATTTGCGCATATTCCTCCGGCCGCTTCGCCACCGCCTCGCAGGCCTTGCCGGCCGCGTAACCCTCCCCCAATCCCGGACCCAGGCCGCCGAGGCCCATGCAGATCCCGGCGCCCAGCAGGGCGAAGGCCTGGACCAGCGGGCCGATCAGCAACTTTACGGTTTCCTCGTTCACGGCTTTCTCCTTGGCTGGCGCTCCGCGAAGTTTAAGTGGACTTTTAAAGGAAATCAACCCTCAGGCGCCAAGCAACAGAATCAGCGCCACGATTAGCGAGAACACGCTGGGCGACTGGGCGGTCGCCGAGCCGATGAAATACACCGCCCTGATTCTCGCCCCGGCCGCCGGCGCCGCCGCCAGGCTCCGGCAGGCCCTCCCCCCCGCGAAGGCTATCCCCAGGGACGATCCGACGGCTCCCAGCCCCATGGCCAGGCTGGAACCCAGGTTCCTGGCCGCCCCGGCCATTTCGCCGCCGGCGAGGGGAATGAGCGACCACAGGCGCAAATCCTCCGCCCCGGCCGGGGCGGAGGGGGCGCCGCCGGAGACGAGGAACAGGGAGACGACCAGGGCGAAGATGCAGCCGGTTTGCGCCCAGGCCTGGCCTATGAGCATAAGCAGCAAGACCGATCCCTGGCTGGAGGGGTTCGCCGACATGCCGTCCAGGGCGTCGTGGGCGATCAATCCCGAACCGAAGCCGGAACCGAGGGCGCCCACCCCGATGCAGAGGCCGGCGCCGAGGAAGGCGGCCGCCCGGGCCGGCGACCAGGGGGCGTCGAGCGCCCGCTCCAGGGAAAAATAAAGGAGGAGCGCCACCATCAGGGCGAAGATGGCCGGGGTTTCGGTCACCGCCTGGCCCACCAGCATGTTGCGAAAAAGGATGGTGCGCTTGGCCGGCTGCCTCTCCACGGCCCGGATGGCGCTGATGGCCGCGAGTCCGAGTCCGAAGCCGGACCCGAGGGCCCCCAGGCCCATGGCTAGTCCGGCGGCCAATAACGCCGCCGCGCCGGCAATGCCCATGTCCGCCTTTCCCGCGCCGCCCCGGCCGGCCTCCCGCCGATCCGGGGCGCCGTCAAGTCAATCCCCCGCCTCCTCCGCCGCCTCCATGGAAATGTAGGTGGCGGCGAGCATGGTGAAGACAAAAGCCTGGATGGAGCCGCAGAACACCCCGAAATAGCCATACATCCCGATGGGAATCAGGAAATAAAGCACCAGCCCGGACATCACCGACATGATGATGGCGCCGCCGAAGATATTGCCGAAGATGCGGAAGCTCAGGGAAATCAGTTCGGAAATCTTCCCGACCAGGTTCAGGGGCAGCATGGCCACGCCGATGATCCCGCCCGGGGTCAGGTATTCCTTGAGATAGCCGGACAAGCCGCGGAAACGCAGGCCGGAACCGTGGCCGATGACGACGACGAACAGGACGGCCAGGGTCAGGGGGAAGCTGAGGTCCGAGGTCGGCTCCTCCAGCCTGGGGAGTTGGAAGCCGGGGTTGTGGATGCCGTCGCCGTTGGTGTCGATGAAGGGTTCGCCCGGATCGTAAAGGCCGTTCCCGTTGTAGTCGTTGAAAAACTCCCCCCCGAAATGGTGGTTGTCCACCGGGAAAAGGCTGAGCAGGTTGGCGGCCCAAATGAACAGGAACAGGGTGCCGATCCAGGGCAGATACTTCGGGCCCCGGTTCGGGCCGATGGTCTGCTTGACCAGCCCCAGGAGGAGGGAAACCAGCATTTCCATCACCACCTGGCCCCGGCGGGGGCGCTCCCGGGAAAGGTTAAGGGTAAACAGGCGCACCAGGACATAGACGCCGGCGGCCGCCAGGGCGGAATGAACCACGGTGGCGTGATTGAATTCGAGCCCCAGGAATTCCAGGGGCGGCGGGTTTTCCAGCCCCGCCCAGGCTTGGCCGGAGCCGGGCAGCAGGCCGGCCGCGAGGGCGGCCGCCAATTTCCAGGGTTTCGCCGGGGGCCGGTTAGTCATGGGGATTTCGGCCCGCCTCCTCCGGGTTTTCGGGCCCCGCCCCGGAACCGAACACGTCCGGCCTGAGCCAGGCGTCGGCCAGGAGCAGCAACCGGGGCAGGAAGACGCCGGCGGCCAGGGCCCAAAGATTGGCCCCGGTCTTCAGGGCCGCCCCCGCCGCCAGGGCAAAGACCGCCAGGGAAAAAAACCACAGCCGCAACTGCGTTCCGGCCGGCCGGCCGGCTCCGGCCGCCAGGGCCAGGACCAGCCGGAGGTCCAGGATCCCGAACTTGAATATTTGCGCTCCCGCCCCCAGGGCGAATCCGCCGGCCAAGGAATAATCCGGCCGGGCCGCCAGCAACAGGACCAGGCCGGCCGCCAGACTGGTTCCAATCATCCAGAAGGACAATTGCCGGTGATAGTCGATAAATTCCCGCATGTTCGGGACCCGACGCAAAGTTGACTTTTAGTAGGTGTTGTTAAATGCCGGATCGTCCGGGTTGGACAAGGAAAAAGGCGCCGGCGGGATGATTTTTGGCCGGAGGTCAAGGGCAAAAATCATCCGGGAAGCGACTTTTGACGCGGTATAACCC
>JAISYL010000093.1 GCA_031269935.1 Planctomycetota bacterium | reverse complement strand
TCCGCCGCCCGGACGATTTCGGCCTTTCCGATTCCGCGCGCTAGGCCGCAAATAATGCCTCTCGCCGCTTCGTCCCAATAGGGCGCCCCCAGACCGCTGAAGGCGGGCACCAAATACAGCCCTTCAACGCTTTTCGCCGAGCGAGCGACGCTTTCCGCTTCCCGGGAATCGGCAAGCACGCCCAGGTCGTCGACCAGCCAGCGGATGACCGCGCCGGTGTAGTTGATGTTGCCCTCTAGTACGTAATCGACCCGCCCGTCGATGCCCCAGGCCAGTGAGGTGACGATTCCCTTGTCGCTGAAAATGGGTTTCCCCCCGATGTTCATCATCACCGACGACCCCGTTCCATAGGTGGCCTTTATCGATCCGGGGGTTAGGCACCCCTGCCCGTACAGGGCGCCATGGGAGTCCCCGAGCACCCCGTGCAGAGGGATGGGCGAGGGGAAAATCCCTTCGAAATCGCTCCGGCCGAAGAGGCAGTTCGAGTCCGCCACCCGAGGGAGCCAGTCGGTTTTCAAGCCAAAAAAGCCGCATATCTCCTCGTCCCATTCGAGCGATCGGATGTTGAAGAGTTGGGTGCGGGAAGCGTTCGAAAAGTCGGTTAGGGGCTCCCCGCCGCAAAGCTTGAAGACGATCCACGAGTCCATGGTGGAGCAGCAGAGTTCCCCAGTTCTGCCCAGTCTGCGCGCGGCTGGAACGTTTTCCAAAATCCAGGCCAGCTTGGCGGCCGAATAATAGGCCGATACCGGTATCCCGGTGGACAGGCGGATCGCTTCGCCCAGGCCGCGGCCGATTAGATCCCGGCATATCGCCTCCCCTCTCGGGCATTGCCAGACTACGGCGTTGTAAACCGGGGCCCCGTTCTTTCGGTTCCAGGCAATCGCCGTTTCCCGTTGATTGCTCAGTCCCGCCCCGACGATCGAGGCGGGATCGATGCCGGTTTTTTTGATCACCCCGCTTACGGCCTTCAGGAGATTCGCGTATATTTCCCGGGGGTCGTGCTCCACCCAGCCCCTGCCGTCGACGATTTGCCGGTGCGTCAGATCGTGGCGGCCGACGAGATCACCCCTGGAATCGAAAAGAATCGCCTTGGTTCCAGAGGTGCTTTGATCGATAGCCAGCACATGGCGTTCCATCGCTCATCTCGCTTTCAACAACTCCCGCGCCGCCCGGCAAAGGCCGTCCCTGTCCAGCCCGTAATGCCGGAATACCTCCCCGGAAGGCCCGGCGACGGCGTTCCCGGTTTCCGGGAGGGCCAGGGTGCGCATGGGCACCGGGCGATGGGTGGCCGTCAGCCGCGCCGCCGACGCGCCCAGTCCGCCGTTTACGCTGTGTTCCTCGATGGTGATGATAGGTCCAATCTCCGCCGCGGCGAGAATCGCTTCCCCGTCGAGCGGGCTGAGGGTGTGCATGTCGATTACCTGCGCCGATATGCCTTCGCCGGCCAGTTGTTCGGATGCCTCGACCGCCTGGCGGACCATTTCCCCGCAAGCGATGATGGTCAGGTCGGTTCCGGGACGGAGGCGGGAAGCCTTGCCGACGGTGAATTCGGCTTCCGGCCCGTAGACGATCGGCATGGCCGCCTTCCCCACCCGGATGTAGGCCGGTTCGTCGTCGGCTTCGAGAGCGCGGAGAAGCGCGACGGTTTGAATCTCGTCGCAGGGAAGGACGACCCGGATTCCCGGTATGGCCCGCAGCGCCGCCACATCGTGGGACGAGTGGTGCGTCGCTCCTAGGGCGCCGTAGCTGATTCCCCCCGAGACGGCGAGGATTTTCACGTTCATGCGGGAATAGGCGACGTCCACCTTTATCTGTTCCAGCGCCCGGGCCGACAGGAAACTGGCCGGGGCGCAGACGTAGGGGCGTTTTCCCACTGCGGCCAGCCCGGCGGCCATGCCGATTTCATTCTGCTCGGCGATGCCGACCTCGATGAATTGATCCGGCAGGGCGTTGGCGAAAACCCCCAGCGAGGTCGAACCCTTGGCGTCCGAGGTCAAGGCCACTATTTCGGGATTTTTCCGCCCGAGTTCGGCGAGTTCCCGGCAAAAAGCTTCGCGGCAGGACAGCCCCGTTGCCATCATGCGCTCCTTTCCTGCGCGTCCAACTGCCGCATGGCGCTGGCCAGCAGTTCCGCGTCCGGCACCCCGTGGTGCCACCTGGGAAGGTTTTCCATTTCCCTCACCCCCTTGCCCTTGACGGTGCGGGCGATGATTGCCCGGGGCTTGTCCCTTGCCGGCTCCCGGCGGAATTCGGCCACGAGGGCCGCCATATCGTGGCCGTCAAGTTGTACCACCTGCCATCCGAACGCTCGCCAGCGATCGGCGAGTGGCTCCTGCGCCATGACGGTTTCGGTGTCGCCACTGATTTGCAGGCGGTTCCTGTCGATGATTGCGGTCAGGTTGTCCAACTTGTAATGGGACGCCGCCATGGCCGCTTCCCAGATCGAGCCTTCGGCCAATTCGCCGTCGCCCATCAGGGTGTAGACGCGGTTGGATCGTCTGGACATCTTCAAACCCTTGGCCATTCCCGTCGATATCGAAAGGCCGTGCCCCAGGGCGCCGGTGTTCATCTCGACGCCGGGAATCCGGTTGTTGGGATGGCCGATGAGACGAGTGCCGAAACGGCAGAAAGTGTTGAGTTCCGCCTTGTCGAAAAAGCCCTTGTCGGCAAGAATGCAGAAAAGGCCCTCGACGCTATGGCCCTTGCTCAAGACGAAATAATCCCGGTCCCGCCAGTGGGGATTGGCGGGGTCTACCCGCAGAGCGTCGTAATAAAGCGCGGTCAGGATGTCGGTCGAGGACAACGAGCCGCCGGTATGCCCGGCCTTGGCCTTGTATATCATGTTCAGGAGGTCGCGCCGTATGCCCACGGCCTTTCCGCGGAGTTCCCGCAAATCCATGTTTTCTCCTGTGAACGGGACGGGATCGGGACTTCTATTCGTCGATTCCGTTCATTCTGGCGAAGCCGGGGAGCTTGTTTATTCGCATCGCCAGGGAACCTTCGTTGACCAGCCGTTCCGTTTCCGGCCGCGATTCCCGGACCGCGTGATAGAACGCCTCGATGATGGCGTATTCGGCGATGCGCCGGGCGACCAGTTCCATATTGAGGGAAGTGTCCGCCGTGGCGGTGAACAGATGGATGTCGCAGGCCTTGATCAGGGGGGACTTGGGGTTTTTCGTGATGCAGATGGTCGTCGCCCCGTTTTTATGGGCCAACTCGGCGGCGGCCACCACGTGCCGGGTCTGCCCCGTGTGCGATACGGCGATGGCGACATCGCCTTTTCCCAGGTTGGCGGCGTCCAACATTTGAATGTCGGGATCGATGTCCGCAGTGCAGTTGTATCCCATTCTCCTGAACATCATGTAGGCGTATTGGCACGGCATCGAGGCGTTGCCGATGGAAAAGAAGGCCAATCGATTCGCCGTCAGGATGGCCTTCAAAGCCCGGTCGTATTCCTCCGTATACAAGGAAAAGGTGTCCTGGAGGCTCCGAACGTTGTAACTGAACACCTCCTTAAGAACTTTCGCCATGCCCGGGCCGGAACCGCCTAAGGGACCGCCGCTGTTCGGGAACAATTCGGCCCCCGCCTCCTGGCCCGGTCGGTTCAACTCCGCCTTCAACTGCTTGAACCCGTCCAATCCGATCACCTTGCACAGGCGTATGATCGCCGCCTGGCTACAGCCTGAATTGTCCGCCAACTCCTGTAAATTTAAGCGGTACAATTTATCTCGGTGCTCCAGGATATATTCGGCCGCCTTCATTTCCGCCTTGGCCAAGGTGGGAAGCTGCAACCGCAATTTGGCGAATAACTGATGGGGATAATCTTTTTTGATCATGATGGTTCCCGCCTTCGAAAACCAATTGGAGCCGCTCGATGGATCCGGAACTGGCTACGGGATGACGGCAAAAGGATTGGGTGGACTATGACTTGTTCACGTTCAGCCGGGCAAAACCGATCGGGTTTGGATAATTTAATAAAATCCATTGCTTTTACAAGTAAAAAATCAAAAAAATATTATTTTATGAAAGTTAATTTATCCTTAAAATCTACAACATCAATAACACCAATGAAAAAGAAATGAATTTTAAATATGCGAATTTTTAAAACGGTTGACTTTCAAGGGGAATCGAGCCACCCGCCGCTCAATTTCCTTTAAAGATCTAAGTTATTTTGTTTCAATGGATTGATTTTAATCAAGCCAGGTTGAAGCCATGAGTTTGTCATAATTCGTGGCCGCAATCCGAAGCCTGGAAACTTTAAGGAAAATCAAACGGCGGTTGGTTTGATTTTCCTTAAAAGTCCATAAATAGGCAATCGTTTTAAATTTTTATTTCTGAATATGTCGACATGTTTTGAAATTTAAATTCGCCGCGTTCATACCCCTTAGAGTCTGTTGACAAATTACCGTCTCGTCGGGTTATGCCGCGTCAAAAGTCGCTTCTCGGATGATTTTACCCATGACCGCCGGCAAAAATCATCCCGCCGGCGCCTTTTTCCTTGCCTAACCCGGACGATCCATCAATTTGCCAACTAGCTCTTATGATCGGGCGCCGCAAAGGATGAGGAAGAAGTACATGACCGGCAGGGCGATCATGATCGAGTCCACCAAATCAAGCATGCCGCCGAAACCGGGCACCCCGGTTCCGGCGTCTTTTTGCCTGCCTCCCCTTTTGAAGGCCGACTCCGCCAAGTCTCCCGCCATGCCGCCGGCGGCCAGGAGGATTGACAGCGACACCAATAGCGGGGTTCCCAATTTGGCCAGGGCCATGCCCGGAGCGGTGTGAACCATGAATTGCAATAGGAATACACCGAACAGGAGTCCTCCGGCCGCGCCTTCCCAGGTCTTGCCGGGACTGAGCCGCCGGATCATTCTGCGTCTTCCCCAGCGACTGCCGACGAGGAGGGCGCCGATATCGGTCACCTTGGCCACGAAGACGCAGACCACCACGAACTCGATTCCGTCCATGGGCCGGCCGCCGGGGGACAATTCCAGGCGAAGCAGGCATAAGAGCAGGCTGGGGATGAGCGAACAGTAAATCAATCCGAAAATGGTGACGGAAACGTTGCCCAGGGCGTTGTCGTTGATTTTCCGGGTGAGCTGGAGAAGCATGGCCAGGACCGCGGCCGCGACCGGAAGGCTGAGGTTGGCCTCCAGGCGCGGGATTCCCCCGGACAAGTCCCATTCCATGGCCAACGGCCAGAGCGGGCCCAGGACATAGCCCAGGCCCGACATGGGCCTCGCCCCGCCCGCCCTGGCCAGGCGATAGAATTCCCGGAGGCAGGGAAGGGTGAAAATGGCCACCAGCATGGCCGAAGCCCAGTTGCCGGATTCGGGATTGAGAAGATCGCGCCGCAGGGCGAAATAGGCCAGGAACAGGACAGATAGGGAAGATACCGCCCTCAAGGCCAGATTCAGGGTGGGGTTTTTACGTTTTTCCGGCGCTTCGCCGCCGGTTTCGGGTGGAAGCGCCCCGTCGCCGATTTTTGCCCCGGCCGTCATTTCAGGCTCCGAATTTTCTTGTTCTCTTCCCATACTCCCGCAGAGCCTCCTCGAAGTCGTCCTCCCCGAAATCCGGCCAAGGGCGCCGGGAAAAGAAAAGTTCGGCGTAGGCGGCCTGCCACAGCAGGAAATTGGACAAGCGCATTTCCCCGGCGGTGCGGATGATCAGATCGGGATCCGGCAGGCCGGCGGTGTCCAGGAAGGAAGCGAAAAAATCCTGGGTCAGTTGTCCGCCGGTCCGGCCGGAGGCGGCGAGGCAATCCGTCGCCCGGCGGGCGGCCCGGATTATTTCGTCCCGGCTGCCGTAATTTATCGCCAGGGACAGGGTCATTCCGGTCATGCCGGCGGTTAGCCCCTCCGCTTCGGACAGTCGCCGCCCGAGCGATTCCGGGAGGGCGGCGCGATCCCCCAGGACTTTCAGGCGGATCCCGTTTTCCAGGAGACCGGGAAGTTCGGAAGCGAGGAAGGAGGCCATCAACTCCATGAGGTTGTCCACCTCCTCCCCGGGCCGGCTCCAGTTTTCGGTGGAAAAGGCGTAAAGGGTGAGGAACTGAATGCCGCGGAGCCGGGCGAATTTTACCGCCCGCCGGACCGATTCGGCCCCGGCCCGGTGTCCCAGGGCCCGGGGCAGGTTTCGCGCCTCGGCCCAGCGGCCGTTGCCGTCCATGATGAATGCCACGTGTTTGGGAAGCGTGTTCATGGCCGGCGGTTCAACCTCGATAGCCCGGCGGCCAGTGCATTTGGAACCAAAGGAGCGCCCCCATGACGGCGAAGACCAATCCCAGGGCCACCTTGCACCAAGCCAGGTTGTTCTTGAGGAAAAGGGTCAATTGCTGGCTGGTCACTCCCCAAAGGACCAGTCCGAAGATGATCAGCAGGGGAAGGACGAAAAGGAAGTTATACCAGGCGAGCAGGGCCAGGGAATGCCAGAAGCCGATTCTCGCGAGGGAGATGATGGTGGGCAGGTACACTTGCCCGGTGCAGGCCGCCTCCAGGAAGGAAACGGTGACGCCGGCGGCGAAAACCCCGGCCGCCAGCCAGGAGGCGCGCACCCCCCTGGCCATGGCCAGGTTTATGCGCTTTTTCAGGGCGGCCGGCAGCTTCAGGGCCATTTCCTCGGCCCTCCTCCCGGCGAACAGCAGCCAGGCGTCGCGCAGGCTCAATGCCCCGAATACGGCGCAAAGGGCGAAGGCGCCGTAGTAGATAAGGTCGGCCGCGAAAAGGAACCACCCTCCCCGCTGATTTATTTCGGCGATCACCCGGTAAAGAAAAAGGCCGATGGCGAAGTAGGTCAGGAACACCGAGGCGGTGAAGGACAGGCAGACGACAATAATTTCCCGCCGGCTGCGCTTGGCGGTGGACATCATCGAGACCAGGATGATTATGGTGGCGAAGGCGCAGGGATTGATGCTGTCGGCCAGGGCGGCCAGGCTGACGGCCCCGAATTGCAGCCTGGCCCGGGCCCGGGGCGAGGCCTCCCCCCGGCTCTCTTGGCGCGGTCCGGGCTCTATTCCGGCCCCGGCCGGGCTATCGGAGGCCAGCGCCGTCAGGGAAAAAAAAGGACGCCGGGCGGCTTTGGTCCGGCGTCGCTCCTTTCCAGGCCGTCGGGGCCGAAAGGAAGGCGGCGGCTTCCTTTTCCAGGTTGGCTATGATGTTGCCGCCCTCGACCAGCACCCGCTTGGGGGTGAAGGTCGATTCGCCCGGGCCGGCGGTTTCGAGGAGGCCGAGGAAAACCACCAAGGTGATGTTGCCGTCGTCTGGAACCTCCATTTCGTCCAAAAGCTCGAACATGTAGAGGACGTTGTCGGCGCCCCGCTCATAGTCGGCGATGTTGAATCGCTGATGGCCCATGGCGCCGGCGTGCTTTTTTTCCACCGCCCCCACCACCTCGTTGGCGCCGGTGCAAAGCCGACAGGAGGGGTTGTAGAAATACATCATGTGCGGCCTGGGCGGGGCGTTCTCCCCGGCGGTCGCGCCGGCGGCCAGGACGGCCAAAAGCGCGACCGCGGCGGCGGCGCCCGCTGATTTTGGATGGCTTGGCAATTTTTCACTCCTGTTTGCTGGCGTTTCTCCCGATAAACGCGTATAATCACGCTTCCTGATCAAATCGGCCGATGGAAAAGGGGGAGCGGAATGGCGACAACCCGGCCCGGCGGCGTGTTTATCCTGGCTCTCCTCCTGTTCCCGCGACTCGGGAATTCCCCGCCCGCCTCCGCCGGCGAATTGGAGATTTCCTCGTCCGCGGTCGCGCCGATTCCCGGGGGCGTTTCCCGGAACGCTTCAGTCGTTCCCGCCCTCGACCTTCCGGGAAAATATTATAAGGGGGATTGGGCCAAGTCGCAAGTACTCGAAATAGTCCGTCCGCGAATGGCCGCCTTTTCGGTGAAGTTCGTGGCGGTTTCCTGCACTTGCCTTGGGGTGGAACTGGAAAAAAGGGATTTCGCCGAGGGGGAGCGCGCCCTCCTGGAGGTGCGCAACCTGAAAAAAACCCCGGAACAGGGGGCGGTTTACGCCATTTTCCTGGAATTGGAAACGCCCGAACCATTGCTGGTGGAATATGACATCTTTGTGAAGTCCGATCCGGTTCCAGTCCGTTGATTTTCGCCATTTTGCGAACTTGAGGACAATCCGGGCCGCCGGGACAGCCGATTCAGGAAAGATCCCCTCCATACAATGAAAAACAAAATACTAATCACCTTCTGGATTCCCCCGGAGGTCGCCGCCGTCCTGGACGGGGAGGCCGAGGCGATTTTCCCCGGACCGGCGATCACCGGCGTTTATTCCCGGGCCGAATTGGAAAAATTCCTGCCGGAAATGGACGCGGTGGCGGTGGATCTGGAGGTGGTGGATAGGGAAACGATTGATCTGGGCGTCAGGCTCAAGGCCATCGGCAGGAACGGGGTCGGCTGCGATTTGGTGGATTGCGACTACGCGGCCAGGCAAGGCGTGGCGGTCATCAATTCGCCCACCGCGGTGACCCAGCCCACGGCGGAACTCGCCGTCGGCCTCATGCTGGATGTCGCCCGCCGTCTGACCTTCCTCGACAAAAAACTGCGCCGGGACCGCGAGTGCCTGTCCCTTCCCAATTATGAAACTCTTTCCACCAACCTTTTCGGCAAGACCCTGGGAATCATAGGCTATGGCCGGATAGGGAGGGCGGTGGGGGTTAAGGCGCGGGGTCTGGGCATGAAAATAATCTACGCCCATCCCCGCCCGGTCCCGGCCGAGGCGGAGGCCGGGGCCAGGCGGGTTTCCCACGAGGAATTGCTGAAGACCGCCGACTTCGTCAGCGTCCATACCCCCTATCTGCCGGCCAACCACCACTTGATTGATGAAAAGGCCCTGACCCTGATGAAGCCGGGCGCTTATCTAATCAACACTTCCCGGGGCAGGATGGTGGACGAGGCCGCCCTGGTCCGGGCGCTGAAAACCGGAGCCATAAGGGGGGCCGCCCTGGATGTTTATGAAAGGGAACCCGAGATAAACCAGGATCTCGTCGAATTGGACAACGTGGTTCTGGTCCCTCATATCGGAACCTGGACCTACGATGCCGAGGTGGCCATGATGAAGGAGACCCTGGGTGGCATTCGCGACTACCTGGCGGGCGGGAATCCGCCGAACGTCTTCAACCGGGAGAAGTTGGACAAATACGGGGCGAAACGCGGATGAGCCCGGCGGTTTGGGCATTCCCGGGGATTGTCCTGATTCGCCTTCCTGATGATTCGGCATTTATGGACGAGCCCTTACGGTTATTTTTCTACCAGCCCTTAACTTTGGCCAAAGGATGGAAAGCACGATGAAAAACAAGGTCTTGATAAGCTTCTGGATTCCCCCGGAGGTCGCCGCCGTCCTGGACGGGGAGGCCGAGGTGATTTTCCCCGGGCCCGAGGTCACCGGGGTCTATTCCCTGGACGAATTGAAAAAGCTCCTGCCGGAGGTGGAGGCGGTGACCCTCGGCGTGGAAAAGTTCGACCGGGAAATGATCGACCTGGGCGTCAAGCTGAGGGTCATCGGCAGGAACGGGGTCGGCTGCGATTCGGTTGACTGCGACTACGCGGCCAGGCAAGGCATCGCGGTCATCAATTCGCCCACCGCGGTGACCCAGCCCACGGCGGAACTCGCCGTCGGCATCATGCTGGATGTCGCCCGCCGGCTCACCTTCCTCGACAAGAAACTGCGCCGGGACCGCAAGTGCGTTTCCCTTCCCTCCTATGAAACCATCTCCGCCGGCCTTTTCGCCAAGACCCTGGGCATCATCGGCTACGGCCGGATCGGCAGGGCGGTGGGGGTCAAGGCGCATGGCCTGGGGATGAAAATAATCTACGCCGATCCCATTCCCGCCCCGGCCGAAGTGGAGGAGGCGGTCGGGGCCAGGCGGGTAACCCACGAGGAATTGCTGAAGACCGCCGATTTCGTCACCGTCCACACTCCCTACTTTCCGGCCAACCACCATTTGATCAACGAGAAGACCCTAGGCCTGATGAAACCGGGCGCTTACCTGATCAATGCGTCGCGGGGCAAGATGGTGGACGAGGCCGCCCTGGTCCGGACGCTTAAAGCCGGGGGGATAAAGGGGGCCGCCCTGGATGTTTACGAAATGGAGCCGGAAATAAACCCGGAACTAATCGAATTGGATAACGTGGTGCTGGTCCCCCATATCGGAACCTGGTCCTACGACGCCCGGGTGGCCATGATGAAGGAGGCGCTGGGCGGCATCCGCGACTACCTGGCCGGCAAGACCCCGCCCAACGTTTTCAATTTGGAGGAACTTGACAAATACGGGGCCAGGCGAGGTTGATTCCCTTCAATTGGAAAGGATAACGGCATGACGCACCTTTTCGTTTTTTGTTTCGCGCTCCCGCTCCTGCTTTTCGCCTCCGCCGATCGGTCGGGGGCGGCGGAACCGGAGGCGCGGGCGGTGAAATACCGCCTGGGCGAAGCCACGGTCTGGGCCATCGCCGATTCGTTGGGGGATCGCCAAATGAATGTGTTCGCCGGAGCGGATCCGGAAGCCTTGAAACGCTACGCCCCCTCCGGCGCCTCGCCTTCGGCCATCATGGTTTTCGCTGTCCAAATCGCCGGTTCCACCATCCTAATCGACTCCGGCCTGGGAGCGGTCGGGGGCGAACGGGCCAGCCGGCTGCCGGCCGGCCTGGCCCGGGCCGGCATCGATCCCGCCAAGGTCGAGCTTGTCCTTGTCACCCACATGCACGGGGATCACATCGGAGGGCTGCTGAGGGACGGACAAAGGGCGTTTCCCAACGCGGTGGTGAAAATCGGGCGGATCGAAGGCGATTTTTGGCTGAGCGACCGGTCCATGGCGGCCGACCCTTCGCGCAAGGCCAACTTCGAGCTGGCCCGCCAGGTGGCGAAAGCCTATGCCGGAGCGCTGGAGTATTTTGAATTCGGGGACGAGCCGGCGCCCGGCTTCCTGGCCGTCGACGCGATCGGCCACACCCCGGGCCACACGGCGTTTCTCCTGGAGTCGGGGGGGGAAAGACTGTTTTTCATCGGCGATCTGCTTCATGCCGCCGCCTTGCAATTCCCCCGCCCCGACATCAACGCCAGCTACGACATGATTCCGGAAATGGCGGCGGCGGCCCGTCGCCGGCTGTTGGAACGGGCGGTCCGGGAGAGGTTGCCGGTGGCCGGCATGCACCTGCCGTTCGCCGGGGTGGGACGGGTGGAAGATGCCGGGGAGGGCGGTTTTGCCTATCGTCCCTGGAGCGACTGACATGGAAGAGAAAACAAGGCGCCTGGAGGAAGTGCCGGGCTTCCGGACGGCCGCGATCGAGGCCGGCATCCGCGAGTGGCCGAAACCCCGGAACGACTTGGCCCTGATTGCGGCCGAATCCGCCGTTCCAACGGCCGGAGTTTTTACCCGCAACCAGGTGGCGGCCGCCCCGGTCAAGCTTGATCGGCGGCATCTCAAGGCTACCGGAGGGATGGCGCGGGCCATTCTGGTGAACGCCGGGGTGGCCAACGCCTGCACCGGCGAAGGAGGGGAGGATGACGCCCTGGGCTGCGCTCGCCGCCTGGGCGCCGGGATTGACGTTCCCGAGGAACAGATCCTGGTGGCTTCGACCGGAGTTATCGGGACCAGGCTGTCCCTGGCCAAAATGGAAAAGGGCATTGATCTCGCCTTGGCGTCCCTGGGGAAGACCGACCCCGGCGATTTCGCCCGGGCGATCCTGACCACCGACCTTTCGCCCAAGGAGGCGTCGGCCGAATTGGACGGGGACGCCGGGGTGTTCATCGCCGGAGCCTGCAAGGGATCCGGGATGATTGCCCCGAATATGGCCACCATGCTGGCCTTTGTCCTTACCAACGCGGCCGTGGCTCCCAAGGCGCTGGCCGCCGCCCTGAAGGAAGTGGTCGCCTCCACCTTCAACCTGGTGACGGTCGACGGCGACACTTCGACCAATGACAGCCTTTTCCTGATGGCTTCCGGGGTCACCGGCGTTCCGGCCGTCGTCAAGGATTCCGGGCGGCGTTACGACAAATTCGTCAAATGCCTGTACCGGGTATGCCATTCCCTGTCGGCGCAAATAGCCAGGGACGGGGAGGGGGCCAGCAAATTGGTGAGGGTGCGGGTGATCGGGGCTCGCCGGGCCCGGGAGGCCCGCGCCGCCGCCAAAACTATCGCGGAAAGTCCGCTGGTCAAGACCGCCATGTTCGGAAACGATCCCAATTGGGGCAGAATCGTTTGCGCCCTGGGCCGGAGTTCCGCCAGGGTGGACGAGGGCAGGGTATCTTTGTCCCTGTGCGGAGCCCGGCTGTTCGAGAAGGGGATGCCGGTCGATTTCAACAAGGCCGATATTTCCAACGCCATGAAGACGGAGGATATCGAGCTGGAGGTGGATCTTGGCCTTGGGAAGGGGGAGGCGACCGTACTCACCTGCGACCTCACCGACGGATATATCAGGATCAACGCCGATTACACCACCTGATCGTTTTCACCGGCGGGACGAAGGGGGCTTTCCCTTCCTCCGGATCCTGGTCGGCGCCACCGCCTGCGGCAAGGAGGGCTTGGCCCTGGCCTGCGCCAGGCGCTTGGGCGGGGAAATCGTTTCCGTTGATTCCATGAAGGTTTACCGTCGTCTCGACGTGGCCACGGCCAAGCCCTCGGAACGGGAGCGGGCCGAGATCAGGCACCATTGCCTGGACATTTCCGACCCCGAAACCGTTTTTTCCGTCGCCGATTTTGTCCGGGCGGCCGAGGCCGCCATTCGCGACATTCATTCCCGGGGCCGCCTTGCCCTTTTATCCGGCGGCACCGCCCTCTATTTTCGGGCCTTGCTGGAGGGATTGTTCGAGGGGCCGGGCCGGCATCCCGAAATCCGCCGGGAACTCGAGGCCAAGGCGGACAACCTGGGTTCCTCCCCCCTTCACCGGGAATTGGCGGCCTTGGATCCGGCGGCGGCGGCGAAAATACATCCTACGGATCGGCGGCGGCTTATCCGCGCCCTGGAGGTCCTTATCCTGACCGGGGAGCCGATTAGCCGGCGACAGCGCCAGTGGGCCGGATTCCACGGGGGGGAGGGGCGGACATTCTTCTCCCTCCCCCGCTATCCCTTCGCCATGGTTCGGGTGACCAGAAGCCGCGAGGAACTCCGGGAGAGGATTCGCCTCCGGGTGGAAAGGATGGCGGCCCGCGGTTTGCGGGAAGAGGCCGAATGGGTGTTCGCCAACCGGGATCGCCTGTCTCCGACTCCCCTCCAGGCGGTTGGCTACAAGGAATTATTCCCTTTTTTTTCCGGCCAAGCCGATTGGCGGGAATGCCTGGAAAGGCTTTGCCTGGCCACCAACCGCCTGGTTCGCGGCCAGGACACCTGGTTCAGGAAATTTCCCGCCCGGGAGTTGTTTCTGTCCCCCGGGTCCGATCCGGAGGCGGCGGCGGACGAGTTGGCGGCGAACGAATTCGCGGCGAACCCGGGGTGAATGGGCGGATCGGGGGAACCTATTGCCAGGCCGGCGGGGCCGGATATAATTCACTCCCGGTTCGCGTCCGCCGGACTCATGCCGCCCCGGACGACCGGGAGAATCCATGGGACTGTGGACGGATTATCTAATCATCGGGCAATACCCGGTCAAAAGCCGCTTTCCGGACGATTTTCGCCCATGACCGCCGGACAAAAACCATCCCCCCCGCTTCTTTCCCCTGGCCCGGCCCGGCGTCCCGGCGATTTCCCCGCAAGCCGCGGGGGGAGGCGCAAATCCGCTTGGGGTCCGGCGATCGCCCGCTTGGCGGTGGCGGCGGTTTGTTTGCTGTCGGGTTGCCTAGCTCCGGCCGGCGAGCCGTCCTCGCCCCAGCCCTATGAAAAAATCCGTTATCCAACCTTTTCCAACGGCCGCCTTTATTCCCTCCTGGAGGCGGATCAGGCCGAAGCCTACAATCTTTCCGAAAACACCCCCCGGGTCAATTTGCTCAATGTCGTCATCACCCTTTACGATCATTCCGGCTCCCCGGAGGACGTCTCCGAGTCCCGGCCGCCGCCGGTGAAGATGATAATCACCAGTGACCGGGGCTATTTCGTCCGCCGTCCCCACGAACCGGGGGGAAGTCCGGAGGAGATCGCGAATCTTGAGGGAAACGTGGTCCTCCGGCAGATGCGGTTGGCGACCCGGCCGATTCCCGAAAACCGCCGGATTTCCCGCCTGGATCCTTCCGTTGAAACCGAAGTCCATTGCCAGCACGCCCAGTGGAACAACACCCTCCGGAAACTCAACGGCGACGGAGAGGTGGAGTTCATCCAGGAGGACAGCCGCATTGTCGGGACCGGGTTCCTTTACCTGGCCGACGACGAGGCCATGAATTCCGGGGGAGCCTCCAACATCAGGGACTGGGGCGGCGTCATGTTCATCGAACATAATGCCCGCATGGAAATTGAGCGGGCCGACGGCATAACCGAGATAACCTGCCGGGATACGGCAAGTTACAAGTTGACCGAACGGGAAATCCAGTTTGAGCGCGACGTTCGCCTGCGCCGCCTCGGATTGGAAATGGAATCCGACATCCTCAAGGTTTTTCTCCAAAGGGAAGGCGACAATCTTCCCGAGTCGTCCCCGGTTCTACCGGGCGAGGTCAGAAACATCATCGCCACCATAGGCAAGCGCCCCGGCTCGGTGGTGATAACCGGTTACGAAATAAGCGGGGCCGGAACCAACGCGGCCGTCCAGTATCTGGCCAAGGGGGGGAGAGCCGATTACGATCTCGCCGCCAACCGCATAACCCTGACCGATTCCCGGGTGGAACGGGCGCCGGAGGTGGAATTCGGGGAAAGCCGCAGCCGAATTTCCGATCGCAATCTGGAATTCATCTTCGCCGTGAGCGAAGCGAACGGACAAAAGCATTCGCTTCTTGAAAGGTTGAGTTCCAGCGGCGGCCAGGGTCAGGTGTTTGTCCGTCCCCGGGAATCCGGTTCGACGCTCGAACCCACCGAAATCAGCTACAAGGGGAGCATGGACTACCAGCGGGAGGACGGACGCATCCGCTTCCTGGATTCGGTTTTCCTGAAACAGGGCGATCTGCGCATTCGTTCGGAGATTCTCGACGCCAGGCTGACCGGGGGGGGGGAGGAACCGGAAGGGCAAATCGACCGCATCCTGGCCGAGACGGATGTTCAAATTCAGGACGGCGGCCGGGAAGCCAATTCCCAGCGGGCGGAATACGACATGAGTCCGATTCCCGGCGGATCCGGAGGGCAAAGCAGTCTTTACACCCTGCGGCTCTACGGTCCTCCCCAGCGCACTCCCCCCCATCCCTGGGTAAGGGACGAGCGCGGCAATCTGATTAGCGCCCCGGAAATCCACATGCAACGGCTGTCGCGAAGCGGAATTCGTCCCGACAGCCGGGATCGGCATCTGGTTTACGCCAGCGGCGGGGTTATTTCCTGCGATTTTTTCACCGAACCGGCCGATCTCTCCGAAGAGCGGAAGATAATCTCCATCAAGTGCGAACAGGCCATGGAATACAACGAGGCCACCGAACTGGCCTGGTTCGAGGGCAATGTTCAAGTCGTCTCCGACACCCCGGAAGACAATTACGTGCTGACCAGCGATCGCCTGATTCTCAATCTGCCCGAATCGGCGGATCCCAACGCCCCCGGCAAGTCCGCCATCCGCGTCAGGCGAATCGACGCCATCGGCAACGCCAGGCTTGAGCAGGATATTCGCGTCTGCGAAGCCAGCCGGATCATCCGCGATTTTCCGACCTTGCTCCTCGACGAGGGTGACATATACCTGGAGGGCGCCCCGGGGACGGGCGGGCAGCCCCCGCAAATGGCGATCTACCAGGAGGTCTACGGTTCGCAAATCGGTTCGATGTTCGCGGCCCCTCGAATCATGGCTTCAATAAAGGGGGATTCGATCCGCGCCAACGGGCCGGGGCAGCTTTCCATGCCGGACGAAATTCCCGGATTCCGGGCCACCATCCATTTCGAGGGCGCCGCCCATTACGAGGTTCCCGGGAGCGGGGAGGAGGTCGGCCAGCGACCGCTCGGCTACGCCAAATTCAGGCGGAGGGTGGTGCTGCGCCAGGAATCGCGCAATCTTGTCCTGCGGGCCGAGGAAGTGGACGCGACGTTTTTGCGGGAGGACGACTCCCGGCCGGAGGCTCCCGGCCGGATTTATATTGAACAGGTGGGCCGGCTGACGCGGGCCGAAGGGAGGATTGGGGTTAGGCTGGAACATGCCTTGGCCCGGCAGGGCCGGAGGGTGGCGGTGGGCGACCGGGGGGTGATTGAATTTCATGATTCCGGCAACACCATGCGCCTGTCGGCGGATCGCCAACTGGATCCCCGCCGGTTCGCCGTGGCCCGGGACAGCGATGGCAAGACTCTCACCGCCCCCGAGATCGAGGTCCGCGAGGGCGAGGGCAACACCCGGGCCTCCGGTCCCGGCGAATTGCGGCTTCCGGGCGGTTCCTCGGAAGGCGTCGCCGCCGCGGCCATCCGGGTCATCTATGGCGAACGCGGCCAGATGGTCTATAACGAATTGGGGTTGCGCATCTGGGTCACCGACAACGTCAGGGTCGTTCAGGCCGGGCTGGGCGACAATTGGACCATGCCCAGTCTCGACGGCCGCTGCGATCGGCTGGACATCAACCTTTCCGAGCCGTTTCCTCCCGGCTTCCAGGATGGGGACGCCTTGTCCCGGGTGATCAGCATGGACGCGACCGGCTCCGTTCTCATTCGGGTTTACGCGGATCCGCCGCCCGGCAATCCCAACATCGACTGGCTGTCCCGGCCGGGCACGACTTTTTTTACCCGCGGCGACCTGGGGATCTACCTGGTCCGGGAGGGCCGGATCGAAGTGTCGTCCCTTCCCGGGCGGCGCTCCCAGCTTTTGCTCAATGTCGTCGACGAGGGGGGAGGGACTCCCCGGCGGCAGCGCTTCAAGGCTGATCGCTTCATTCTCGATTCCCGTTCCGTACCCAGGCGCTGGGTATCCGAGGGGCAATTGGAAAGCGGCCCCATAGGCGATCGCGAGGCTTTTGAATTTGTCGATTGACGAGGCTCCGGGCGGGGAAATGTCCGGGGAGGGCGGGTTGTTGACGGTGCTGGGGGCCGCGGCGGAATTGTTGGCCGGGGGCGAGGTCGACGCGGCGGTGGCGGCCCTTTTCTCCGCCTGGTCGAAGGATCCCGGCAATCTTAACCTGGCGATATCCTACGCTTCCCTCCTGGCCCAGGCCGGGCGGGAAAGCGAGGCCGAGGATCTTTTTTCCACCCTGGCCGACGAATCTCCCCGGGACGGCCGGGTTTGGAACAATTGGGGTTACCTCCTGCTGGCCCGGGGCGAGGCCGATTTGGCGCTGGCCAAGCTCGGTCGGGCGCTGGAACTGGCGCCCGACGATTTCGAGGCGACGGTCAACAGCGGAATCGCCCTGGACAAGCTGGGCCGCACCGCCGAAGCCATTGATTGCCATAGGCGGGCGACCCTGGCCAATCCCGATTCGCCGGTGGCTTTCAACAATCTGGGGGCCGCCTTGTGGCGGGCGGGCCGGGGAGGGGAGGCGCTGGCCGCCTTTCGCCGCGCCCTGGAACTTAACCCCCGCGATTCCAGCGCCGCCAACAACCTGGGGGTCGTCAAGATGGCGTCCGGCGATTTCGCCGGGGCGGAGGAGTATTTCCGCCAGGCCAAGAGATTCGATCCCGACAGCGTCGCGGCCAAACGCAATTTGGCCGCGGCCAGAAGGGGATTGAAGCGGGGCCAGCCAGTTTCGGAGGAAGAGAAATGCCGGGAAAAGCCGCCCTCCTTGTTTTGATTATGGCCCTTGCCGCCCCGGAGGCCGAAGCCGCCCTGGCCAACTTGTTCCGCCGGCGTTCGGCCGGAGACGGGATGTTTCCCCGGACCGGGGACTTCCCCGGGTTGATCCTGACTTCCCGGAATATCCCGACCTATAGCGGGGAGCGTTTTTCCCAGCTTTATGGTTCGGCCGGCAACCGCTATTTGCAATATGGCCTGGTAAACATGATGGTCGCCGAATACACCCTGGGCGGCCAGGGGCGGAGGTTGTCGATCGAACTGGCCACCATGGAGACGCCGACCGCCGCCGCCGGCCTTTTCCATCACCACCGGGGAGGCGTCCTCTCCGGCAGGGGGACGGCGGTGGATCTGGGAACCGAGGGGGTGCTGGACGCGGCCAGGGCCGGCCGCAATGTTTATTTTTACCGGGGGCGCATCTTCGCCAAGGTGGTGTACAGCGGTCCGGAACCGATCCCGGACTTGCTGCCGGTCGGGCGCTTTGTGGACGACCGGCTGCCCAAGGTGGACGACGCCAGGCCGGAGGGCTTCGTTTACATCGAGGTGGAGGGGATCAACCGGGAAACCATATCCCTCACCCCCGGCTTCACCTTCAATATCTCCTTCCTGCCGCCGGCGGTGTGGGCCAGTGCGCCCGGCGGCGGCAGCGTGGCCTCGGACGTTTTCATCATAACCCGCAACCGCCGCAAGGAGGCGGAGGGGCTCTACAACGACTATTTTTCCTATCTCAAGCTCTACGCCGACTATTTCGAGGAATACCGCCGCAATGGCCGGCGCTGGGTGAAGGCGGTGGATCCCAACCAGGGGAGGGTGGTTTTCACTTGGCATGAGAATGTCTTGATCATAGCGGCCCGCCCCGACGGCTACGAAAAGGGCGAGGCCTTGATCGATTCGGTGGTGGTAAAAATAGATTTGGTGAACAACTCTGGGGGGGGGAGATGAAATTGAAAACCGCCCCGCCCTCGATCCGAGGGCGGGGCGGTTCCGCTTTCTATTTTTGCTTAAGCATCAGGTAGCGCGACACTTCGCCGAAGCGTATGTATACCAGGATTTTATCCTTTCCGGAATTATCGTTCAGGATTTTCCGGAAAGCGGCCAAATTGGGAACCGGCAATTGTTCCATCTCCAGAATCACCGTGCCGGGCCGGAGACCTTTTTCGGCGGCTTCGCTTCCATCCTCCACCTTGGTTATCACCACGCCGGAGGTGATTTTTTCCGACACGTCGTATTGGCTCCGGGTTTCATCGTCAAGGTTGCTTACCTGGATACCCAGCCGGGAGCCAATCGCCTCGCCCCCGCCGTCGCCCCGCCCGTTGCCGTCGGATGGCCCCCGGCCTTCCCGGGCCCGGGTGTAAAGATCGCTCGGCTGCGGGGCTATGTTGATGACAAGCTCCAATTTGTCGCCGTTGCGAATGACCTCCAGCGGCACATCCCGTCCGGGTGAGGTGTCCGCCACCAGGTAGCGAAGGTGTTCATTGTCCTTTATGGGTATGTTGTCGAAGGAAATTATGAGATCGCCCCGCCGCAGGCCCGCCTTGCCGGCCGGCCCGTCGGGAGCGATGCGGGCCACCAGCACGCCGGAGCCGTCATGGCCGATTTCCCGGCTTATCTCCTCGTCCTCCGGATTCATTTCGATGCCTAGCCAACCCCGGGTCACCTCCCCCTTTTCGATGAGCTGGGAAATGACCGATTTGGCCTGATTGATGGGGATGGCGAAGCCGATGCCGATGGAACCGCTTCCCCCCCGGGTTGAAATCATGGTGTTCAATCCCACCACTTCTCCATCCAGGTTGACCAATGGCCCTCCGGAATTGCCGGGATTGATGGAGGCGTCGGTTTGGATAAAACGTTCATACGCTATTTCCCCCAGCGTCCTCCCCTTGGCCGACACCACCCCCTGGGTGATGCTTTGCTTGAAACCGAGGGGGGAACCGATGGCCAGGACGATGTTGCCCGGCTTCAAATTGTCCGAATCGCCCAGTTTGGCGAAGGGAAAATCGGCCGGATGATCGATAAGCTTGATGATGGCCAGGTCGGAATTGGGATCCCGCCCCACGATTTCCGCCTTGTAGGTCTTACCCTTTTCATTGGGGAATTCCACCTTGATGGCGTCCGCGTCCACCACCACATGGTTGTTGGTCAAAATATGGCCGGCGGCGTCAATGACCACCCCGCTCCCGATTCCGTGGCTCTTTCGGGGTACCTCGGGGTAGAAGCGCCGGCGCAGCCTTGGCCCGAAGTCGCGGGGCAATTGATCGAAAAAGCGTTCCAGAAGATCCGAACCGTCTTCCTCCTCCTCCTCGCCGCCGCCGCCCGGCCTCCGGATGTTCTTTTCCGTTTCTATGCCCACCACCGCCGGGCTGACCCTTTCCACCACTTCGGCGAAAGCGTTGGACAGCGCCTTGGCTATTTTGATGTTTTCGGAATCGGCGCCGGCGGCGGGAAAGACCAGCCAGGCCAGGAAGAGGAACAGGGCGACCGGCGCCAGGAGGCGGTTCTGTCCAACCGGAAAAGCGATGTCCAGAACCCGGGGTGAATTGTTCGAATTCCGAGCGGAAGGGAAATGTCGCATTTTTTTCTCCAGTAAGCGATGATTGCACAAAATGGACTTTTAAGGGAAATCAAACAAGCCACCGTTTGATTTCCTTTAAAGTTTCCGGACTTTGGATTGTGGCCATGAATTATGACAAACCCATGGTTTCAACCCGGTTTCACGAAAATCGACCCATTGAAACAAAATCGGTTGAAGCTTTAAGGGAAGTCAAGCGGCGGTTTGTTTGACTTCCTTTAAAAGTCCACCTTTAGCCGCCCTTCCCGCCGTAAGTTGGGGGTGGGGATGAAGGGCTTCCCCCGCGCCCGGGCCCGCCACAATCCGCGGGAGGAAATTCCGATGTTTCATTGACACATAATGCCTTGTCCCCCGGCCGCGGCCATCATGCGCGAAATTTGTCGACCGTCCCTCAAACCCCCAACCGGTTCACCCGGATTAACTCGCCGGAGGAGTAATTGACCCGCGGCCGATGCCCCGGCAGGGGACGAAGCCGTTGGTGGACGGCGTCCACCAGCCAGTAGTCCTGGGGGAAAAACGATTCCTCCTGTTCCGCCGCCGGGGTTATCCAGTTGCGCGAACCCACCACCGCCACCGGGGCGTCGAGGTGATCGAAGGCGGCGGAGGCGAGGTTGGAGGCCACGGTATGCATGAAGGAACCGCGTTCGCAGGCGTCCGAGGCAAGGAGGAGATGGCCGGTTTTGGCGACGCTTTCCACCAGCGGCTGGTAATTCAGGGGATTGAGGCAGCGGAGATCCCAAACCTCGCAGGAAAGCCCGTATTGGTCCTCCAGGATTTTCGCGGCGTCGAGGGCCCGGTAAAGGGTGGCACCGAGAGTGGCGATGGTCAAATCCCGGCCCGGCCGGCGAAGGGCCGGTTCTCCCAGGGGCACCTCATAGCCGCCGATCGGCACCCCGGTTTTCTCGAAAATTTCCGGCAGGTCGTAAAGCCGCTGGGATTCAAGGAAAACCACCGGATCCGTGCCTTTCAAGGCTGAATACATCATTCCCTTGGCGTCATAGGGGGTGGCGGGGAAAACCACCTTCAGGCCGGGAACATGGGCGAACATGCTGGACCAGTCCTGGGAATGCTGGGCGCCGTACTTGGCGCCGACCGAAATGCGCACAACCAGGGGCATCTCCAGCACCCCGGCCGACATGGCCTGCCATTTGGCCATTTGATTGAACACCTCGTCGCCGCAGCGGCCTATGAAGTCGCAATACATGATTTCCACCAGGGCGCGGCCGCCCGACAGGGCATAGCCGACCCCGGCCCCGACAATGGCGCCCTCGCTTATCGGACTGTTGAAGAGGCGGTGGTAGGGCAGGCTTTCCGTCAAACCCCGGTAGACGGCGAAAGCGCCGCCCCAATCGCGGTTCTCCTCTCCCCAGGCCGCCAGGGTGGGATCCTCGTAAAAGCGATCCACTATGGCTTCGAACAGGGCTTCCTTGTAGACGACGGCCTTCATCCCGGAAAGCCGCTTGCCGTTTTCGTCCAGGCCGAAACGGCTTTTGCCGGCCAGACGCCGCAGTTGGGGGTTCTCCTCCCGGGGAATGAGGGTTTCGGGGGTCCGTTCGGCCAGTTTCGGCCTTTCCCGGCGGGAGAACATCACCTTCTCGATTCGGCCCGACCCCGCCGGATCCAGGTAGGGCGAGATTTCCGGATCCACGGCCTTGCGGAAGGCTTTCAGGATCAGTTCCTTGGCGGCGGACAGATTGGCCTCCATGTCCGATTCCGATCCCGCCCCGGCCGCCACCAATTCCCTGGCGAAGGCGGGAATGGCGTCGTGCTTTCGCCACATCTCCATCTCCTCCTTGGTGCGGTAACTCATGGCGTCGGAGGGGGAATGGCCGCTGAACCGGTAGGTGATGGCGTCGATGAGAACCGGCCCCCGGCCCGCCTCGATGATTTCGCGCTTGCGGCGGTAGGCGTCGACGACCGCTAGGGGATTCAGGCCGTCCACCCGTTCGGCGTGCATTTGTTCGGGGTTGACCCCGGCGCCCAGGCGGGCCAGAATCCGCAATCCCATGGTTTCGCCGCAGGGTTGGCCGCCCATGCCGTAAAGGTTGTTGACGAAATTGAAGATTAGGGGAAGGCCGCCTTTTTTGCCGTCGTTCCAGAGGGTGCGGTATTGTTCCATGGTCGCCAGGCAGATTCCCTCCCAGACCGGACCGCAGCCAAGGGAGGCGTCGCCGATGTTGGCCACCACTAGGCCGGCTTTGCCGTTAATCCGCTTGTAAAGCGCGGCCCCCACCGAAATGTCGCCCGATCCTCCGACAATGGCGTTGTTGGGGTAGACCCCGAAAGGGGGGAAAAAGGCGTGCATGGAACCGCCCAGCCCCTGGTGCCAGCCGGTTTCGCGGGCGAAGATTTCCGCCAGGGTCCCGTAGATGAAGAAGTCGTCGGCCAATTCCCGGATTCCGCCCTTGGCGTCCTTCTCCACCCTGGACAGGGTGCGCCCCCCGAAATAATTCCTCATGATTTCCCACAGGGAATTCTCCTCGAGTTGGCGGATGCTTCTCAGGCCCCGCGAGAGGATCTCCGAGTGGGATCGGTGGCTGCCGAAGGAAAAGTCGTCGGTGGTGAGGGTATAGGCCTGGCCGACCGCCAGCGACTCCTGGCCGAGGGAAAGATGGGCCGGCCCCCGGTGGTTGTATTCGATCCCCTCGTATTTCCCCTCCTTTTTGACGCGATCCAGCATGGATTCGAATTCCCGGAGGATCGCCATGTCGCGGTGCATCCGGATAAGATCCTCCCGGGGGAAATTCCCGGCGGCTTCCTTCAGGGGGGTGTCGTAGCTGTTCAGGGGTATTTCCTGGAAGGAAAGCTTGCCCTTGGCGCGGAGGCTGTCGGGATCAAGGACGATGGATTTGACCATGACCGGCCCTTTCTAAAGATGTTTTAACGGCGGGAAAGGTTCAACCCTCCCCGGAATCCCCATTTTCGGCGTCGCCGTCCTCCCCCTCCCGATCCTCCCGGTCGCCCGCCACCACCCTGGCGACCGCCACCAGGGCGTCCTCCTCGTTCAGGCGGATGACCTTCACCCCCTGGGTGGCCCGGCCGATGACCCGGATTCCGTTCACCGGGGTCCGGACAATCATCCCCTTGGAGGTTATCAGCATCACCTCGTCCTCCTCTTGCACCGTCATGCAGGCCACCACCGGTCCGGTCTTGTCGGTGACGTTCATGTTGATGACGCCCTTGGCGCCGCGGCGGGTCAGCCGGTAGTCGGCGAAATCCGACCGCTTGCCGAGGCCGGATTCGGAGAGGGTGAGCACCGTGCAATTCGGCGCCACCGACATCAGGCCGACGCAGACGTCGTCCTCCTGAAGGCTCATGCCGTTGACCCCGCCGGCGGTCCTCCCCATGGACCTGACGTCCTCCTCCCGGAAGCGGCAGGCGAGGCCGTTGCGGGAGGCGAGCATCAATTCGTCCGTGCCGCCGGTCAGCACCACTCCGATCAATTCGTCGCCCTCGCCTATGTTGATGGCGCGGATGCCGCCCTTTTTGGGGCGCTGGAAGGCGGAGAGGACGGTTTTCTTGATTATGCCCCGGCGGGTGGCCATCATCAGATAATGGCCGTCGTCGAAGGTCCGCACCGGGATCATGGCCGACACCTTTTCGCCCGCGTCGAGGGAAAGGACGTTGGCGATGGAGCGGCCCTTGGCGGTCCGGCCCATTTCCGGGACGTCGTAAACCTTGAGCCAATGAACCTGTCCCTTGGTGGTGAAGAAGAGTATGTGGTCGTGGGTGGCCCCGACGAAGAGGTGCTCGATGAAGTCCCCGTCCTTCAGGCCCGAGCCGGTGACACCCTTGCCGCCCCGGCCCTGCTTTCGGTAGACGTCCAGGGCCATGCGCTTGAGGTAGCCGTCGTGCGAGACCACCACCGCCATTTCCTCCTCGGCGAGCATGTCCTCGAGCGAAATGTCGTCGGCCGCCGCCACGATTTCGGTGCGGCGGGCGTCGCCGTATTTGTCGATGAGTTCCAGGCAATCCTCGCGGATGATGGCGGTGACCAGTTCGCGGCTGGCGAGAATGGCCCGATAATCGGCGATTTTCTTGTTCAGTTCCGCGTATTCATCCTCCAGCTCCCGCCGCTGGAGTCCGGTCAGGCGGGACAACCGCATTTCCAGGATGGCGTTGGCCTGGATTTCGGTCAGGGAAAGGAACGCCGCCAGGGAGGCCCGGGCGGCGGGAATGTCGGGGGAGTTGCGGATGATCCCGATTACCTGTTCGATGTTTTCCAGAGCCTTGAGCAGGCCGGTGAGAATATGCGCCCTGGCCTCGGCCTTGGCCAGGAGAAAGGCGGTCCGCCGGCGGATCACCTCGAAGCGGTGATCGCGATGGCACTCCAGCATCTGCTTGAGGTTGAGGGTCTCGGGCCTTCCCTTCACCAGGGCGATGCTGTTTATGGAAAAATTGGACTGGAGGGGGCTAAGCTTGTAGAGCTGGTTCAGGATGACGTTGGAATCCTCGCCGGCCTTGAGTTCAATGACGATGCGAATGCCGTCCTTGTTGGAATAGTCGTGGATGTTGGCTATGCCGTCGATTTTGCCCTCCTTGACGGTGTCGGCTATCCTCTCGACCAGGACGCCCAGGTTGACCTGGTAGGGTATTTCGGTCACCACGATGGACTGGCGGCCGTTCTTGGCCGTTTCGGTGTGGCAGCGAGCCCGCATGGTTATTTGGCCCCGGCCGGTTTGATAGGCCTTGTGGATTCCGTCCCGGCCGCAGATGAGGCCCCCGGTGGGAAAATCGGGACCGGAAATGTGCCGGATGAGGTCCCTGGGCGCAATGCCGGGGTTGTCGAGAAGCGCGATCGTCCCCTTGCAGATTTCCCGGAGGTTGTGGGGGGGGATGGAGGTGGCCATGCCGACGGCGATGCCGGTGGCCCCGTTCAGGAGCAGCAGCGGCGCCTTGGCCGGCAGCACCAGGGGTTCCCGGCTGGAATCGTCGTAGTTGGGGGCGAAGTCGACGGTGTCCTTGTCCAGATCCCCCAGCATTTCCGAGGAAATCCTGGTCATGCGGCATTCGGTGTAGCGCTGGGCCGCCGCCGGATAGCCGTCGATGGAGCCGAAATTGCCCTGGGGATCGATCAAGGGGTACCGGACCGAAAATTCCTGGGCCAGGCGCACCAGGGCGTCGTAAATGGAGGCGTCGCCGTGCGGATGGTAGTTCCCCATGCAGTCGCCCACCACCTTGGCGCATTTGCGGTGCTTGGCCCCGGCGGTCAGGTTGAGATCGTTCATGGAATACAGGATGCGCCGCTGAACCGGCTTGAGCCCGTCCCGGGCGTCGGGCAGAGCCCGGGACACGATCACCGACATTGAATAGGTGAGGTAGGAGTTTTTCAGTTCCTCCTCGATGGGCATGGGCTTTATGCCGATCGCCTGAGTGGTGAAAGGGCTGGAAGTCATGGCTGAGACATTCTCCTGCGGCGCCTGGCGCCGGATGCGCGGGATTCCCGGGGTCGGGGGAAATTACCACCAATAGTAATATTGCTCGTAAAGCCGCGAACGCTTCTTTATCATTTCCTCGTATTTGTCCAAACCGTCCCTTTCCAGGAGGGTGTCCCGGCCGGAAAACAGGGAGGTGCCCAACCCTAGGCGGCGTCCGGGGATCTCGGCTCCCACCGCCTCGAGTATGGTGGGGGCGAGGTCCCAGGCGGCGTAAAGCCGGCGGACCCCGCGCTCGGGTTCCCGCCGGGGATTGATGAAGAAATTCATTATTTCCCGGTTCTCCGGCAAGGGAATCCGTATCGCCCCCACCCCCCTCGCCGACAGGTTGTGGTCGCCCACGACAATTACGGTGGTGGAGCCGGCGAACGTTTGCTTTCCTATCCATTCCAGGAATTCGCCGGCCATGAGGTCGGCTTGTTCGAAGGAGTCGCGGTAGTCGCCGTATTTGGCCGGCAGGTTTTTTTCATAGAATCCGGGCGGATGGGTGTTGACGGTTTGGATTATCTGGAAGAAGGGCTTGCCGAGTTTTTGCACCGCCAGCAGGCGTTCCCGGGCCCGGGCGTAGAGGTAGCTGTCGTCAACCCCCCAGTTGTTCATTTTTTCCGGGCAATCGGGGCGTCGGCTGTGGAAATAATCGAAATCGTATATGCCGCAGCGATCCGTGGACATGGCGATCAGTTTGTCGTAATCGGCGAACTGGATGCTGGCGGCGCGGATCACTTCCAGGTGGTAGCCGTTTTTTTCCATGATCCCCAGCAGGGAACGATCCCTGAAATCGTGTTTTTTCTTGTTTTCGGTTCTTCCCAGCGTCAAGGCCTCCAATTCCAGGCCGTCCCTGGCGGGGTCCCAGCGGAAAAAGCCGAACTTGTACCCCAGGAAGGGCATTCCCAGGTTGGTGGAAAAAAAGCTGAGGATGCTGGTTTGCGTCCCCGTGGTCAGGCGGTAGCCGCCGAAGCTGAGATTCTCCCCGTAAAACTTTTCCAGCCTGGGCATCAGCTTGGGCTTGAACACCGCCTCGTCGTTCATGGTGGTTTCAACCGATTCGAGGATGAGCAGGATTAGGTTGTTTTTCCGCTCGGGGAAAACGATTCCGCCCGGGTCGGGAAGATGGAAATTGTCCTCGACATAGGAATAATACCCGGCGTCGGGGAACAGGTTTTCCCAAACCCGGTAGCGCGCCTCCCAGGCGAACAGGGAGCCGGAAAACACCAAAAAAGCCGCCGGCAGGGCCAGGGGGCGCCAAGGAAACGGGCGCGGCTTCGCGCTTCCGCCTCCACGCCGGACCAGAAAAAGCCCCAGCCACGCCGTCGCCAGAAATCCCAGGGCGAGGTAGGAGACGAGGCTGTAAATATACTGCGGATCAACGGTGCCGATGGGGAGGACCATATAGGTGATGATAAGTTCCAGATTGGCGGTTTCGAAACGTTCGGTCGTCCAGTGGAGAACCGCCGCCAGTTCGACCCCCAGGAAAAAAAACAGCAAGGTTGCCGCCAGACACAGGGGGCGGATGATTTTTCGCATGACGCGCCTCCTCCTACACGTCCAGTTGCGCGTCAAGGGCGTAGCGTTCGATGAATTTCCGCCTGGGTTCCACCACCTCGCCCATCAGGAGGTTGAACAGTTGATCGGCCCGGGCCGCGTCATCCACCGTGACCTTGTAGAGGAGGCGTTTTTCCGGATCCATGGTGGTGGACCAGAGTTGCTCCGGATTCATTTCGCCCAGGCCCTTGTAGCGCGACACCTCCATGCCCCGCTTGCCCAGTTCCCGGGTGCTTTCCAGGATGTCCGCCAGGCTGTCGCAGGAAAGCTCGTCCCTGTCGGTGACCAGCCAGAAGCGGGAGGGGCGCCCCGGCTCGACCGAATAAACCATGTCGTCGGTGCGAAAGCCAAGCGCCTCCAGTTCGCGGGCCGCCTTTTCCAGCTCCGGCGCCACCAGGAATTCCGAAACCAGCATCCCGTTTTCCGGCAGGGTCGAGGCGGCGACGGTTATGTCCTCCTCCACTATTTCGATCGGTTCCCCCCGGGCTTCGCGTTCCTTGATGAAGCCGGTGAAGGCTTCGTCGCCGGAAAAGAAGAAGGTTTCCCCCCTCAGGACCCCCCGGTATTTGGGGAAAACCCCGGTTTCCCGGCGCCGCTCCAGATATTCCCCCAGGGTCAGCCCCCGGTATCGCAATCCCCTGGAAAAATGGCCGATCCGGGAAATGAGGGAAAGCAAACGGTTGAAATCGGACCCGGCCAGGGAGCGGCTGGAGCCGTTGTCCCGCACTTCGAAGCTGGCCCCCTCCACCCCCAGCTTCAACAGCGCCCCCTGCATCTCCTCTTCCGACAGGACATATTGGACGTTCTTGCCCCGTTGAACCTTGTAAAGCGGGGGGCAGGCGATGAAGAGGCGGCCGTTCTCGATCAGTTCCGGCAGGTGGCGGTAAAAGAAGGTGAGGATCAGGGTGCGGATGTGGCTGCCGTCCACGTCGGCGTCGGACATGATGATGATTTTGCCGTAGCGGAGCTTTTCCAGGTTGAAGTCGTCCTTGCCGATGCCGGTGCCCAGGGCGGTGATGATGTTGGACACCTCCTGGGAGGAAAGTATCTTGTCTATCCGGTGCTTTTCGACATTGAGTATCTTGCCGCGGAGGGGGAGGATGGCCTGGGTGCGAGAATCGCGTCCGGTCTTGGCCGAGCCGCCGGCCGAATCGCCCTCGACCAGGTAGAGCTCGGTCGATTCCCGGTCGCGGGAGACGCAGTCGGAAAGCTTCCCCGGCAGACCGCCGCCGGCCAGGGCGTTTTTGCGGCGGGCGAGATCCCTGGCCTTCCTGGCCGCCTTGCGGGCGGCGGCGGCGTCGAGGGCGCGCTGGACGATGCGCTTGGCGATGCCGGGCTTCTCCTCCAGGTAGGAGCCCAGATACTGGTTGACCACCTGGGCCACCATTCCCTCGACCTCGGAATTCCCGAGCTTGCCCTTGGTCTGCCCCTCGAACTGGGGATCGGCGATGCGCAGCGACAGCACCGCCGCCAGGCCCTCGCGGGTGTCCTCGCCCTGGATGGCCTCGTCGTCGGTCTTGATCAGGTTGTTCTGTTTGGCCCAGGCGTTCAGGGTGCGGGTGAGGGAGGATCGGAATCCCGAAAGATGGGTGCCGCCGTTGACGGTGTTGATGTTGTTGACGAAGGAATAGATGTTTTCCGAATAGCCGTCGTTGTACTGCATGGCCACATCCAGTTCCATCCGTCTTTCGTCGTCGCGGTGCTCGAAATAAATGACCTCGGGATTGATGACGTTCTTGTTCTCATTGAGGCTTTCGACATAGCCCTTGAGGCCGGAACGGTAGAAAAAGGAGTCCTTGCGCCCGTCCCCCCGCAAATCGGCGATTTCGATGGCCAGTCCCTTGTTGAGGAAGGCCAATTCCCTTAGGCGGAGGACGATTGTTTCATAGCGGAACTCCGTGGTTTCGCTGAATATTTCCGGGTCCGGAAAAAAAGTTATCTTGGTTCCCCGATTCTTGGTTTTGCCCCGCTCCTCCACTCCGGTGGCCGGAATCCCCCGCTCGAACCTTTGGAAATGCATCTTGCCGTCCCGGAACACCTCCGCTTCCAGCCAGGCCGAAAGGGCGTTTACGCAACTTACCCCCACTCCGTGCAACCCGGCCGACACCTTGTAGGCGTTATGATCGAACTTGCCCCCGGCGTGGAGGACGGTCATCACCACGGTGAGCGCCGACATGTTGCGCTCGGGATGCCAATCGACCGGAATTCCGCGCCCGTTGTCCGTGACGGTAAGCGAGCCGTCGGCGTTGATGGTCAGGCCGATTCGGTTGCAGTGCCCTCCCATGGCCTCGTCGATGGAATTGTCCACGACCTCCCACACCAAGTGATGCAGGCCGTCTATGTTGGTGCCGCCTATGTACATGGCGGGGCGCTTGCGCACCGCCTCCAAACCTTCCAGAATCTTGATGGAACTGCTTCCATATTCATCGGATTCATTGTTTACGGCCCCCGCGTCGCTGCTAGACATATTCCCTTTCCTGTTTTGAGGACTTTTAAGGGAAATCAAGCAAACCGCCGTTTGATTTCCTTTAAGGATTATGGGCTTTGGATTGCGGCCATGAATTATGACAAACTCATGGTTTCAATCCGGTTCGCCGAAAAAAAAGTACAACCTGCTCCGAATTAGTATATTATAGCTGTTTCAGCCATTTAGGCAAGAAAATTGTCGCTTTTCGGGGAAATTGGATGGAAGAATGGCGGCGGGCGGTTTTGCATGTGGACATGGACGCCTTTTACGCTTCGGTGGAGCAACTCGACAATCCCGGGTGGCGGGGCAGGCCCGTGGTGGTTTGCGGACCCGCCAGCTCCCGGGGGGTGGTGTCCGCCGCCTCCTATGAAGCCCGCCCATACGGCGTCCATAGCGCCATGCCCACCGCCCGGGCCCAGCGGCTTTGTCCCTCCGCCATTTTCACCCCTCCCCGGATGGACCGCTACGCGGAGATGTCGGAGCGGATTTTTTCCATTTTCGCCCGGGTTACCCCCCTGGTGCAGCCGATTAGCCTGGACGAGGCGTTTCTTGACGTCACCGCCTGCCAGCGTCTGCACGGGGATCCGGTAAGGATCGCCAAGCGCATTCGGAAGACCATCCGGCTGGCCACCGGATTGACCGCCTCGGTGGGGGTGGCCAGTTGCCGTTTCGCCGCCAAGATCGCTTCCGATCTGGACAAGCCGGACGGCCTGACCGTTATTCCCGAAAACGAACTGACGCAACGGCTGGCCCCCCTCCCGGTGGGGAAAATATGGGGGGTGGGGCCGGTCACCCGCCGCCGCCTGTCCCGGCTGGGCATTGAAACCATCGGCCAGCTTTCCCAATGGCCGGAGGCGGCGCTGACGGCGGAATTGGGAACCGCCGGGCGGGAGATTTCCCGGCTGGCCCGGGGGTTGGACGATTCCCCGGTCATTCCCGAGGAGGAGGAGAAATCGCTGTCCTGCGAGCATACCTTCGCCAGGGACGTCCTTCATTCGGACGAATTGGAAAATGTTCTGCTGGAGCAGGCCGAGAGGGTCTCGGAGCGGCTGCGGAAAAGGGGCTTGGCCGGGCGGACGGTGGTTTTGAAGCTTCGCTACGCCGACTTCACCACCATTACCCGGAGGAGGACGCTGGCCGCCCCCACCCGGCTTGCCGAAACCATTTGGGCGGCGGCGGTCGAACTGTTGCGCCGGAGCGGCGAATCGGGGAGTCGGCCGGTGCGGTTGATCGGGGTGGGGGCGGCCGGACTCTCTCCCGCCGCCCGCGCCGCTCCGGCCGGACGGATCGGCCTTTTCCCGCCGCCCGAGGATCGGATTGCCAAACTGGAGCGCCTGGCCTCGGCCACGGACGGCATTCGCGACAAGCTGGGAGCCGGGTCCATTCAACGCGCCTCCCTCCGCTTTCGGGAAGGGGCCGATTAGGTCTCGTCCAAAAATAACTTGTATAAGTTGTTTTTGGGCAGACCCTTAGGCCCTTAGGCCAGTCCGCGCCGGAGATTCCCCTCGATCCCGAAGGGAAGCAGTCCCGCCCGGGCTTGGCGCCAAATTTTCGCCGCCTCGGCCGGTTCATAGGGGCGCCAGCGGAAATCCAGCCGGAGGTGGCGGCAGGGCAGCCGATTCAGCCGGTCACCCAGGGAAAACGGATGGGCGCCGGTCACCACCGTGCCGCAGGGTTGTTGCGGCCAGGCGGTCACCCGTCCGCCCCTTTCCATGGTCAATTCCAGGCCGTCTTCGCGAAGGGCGCAACGATTGCCCCCGGTCCGGCACCGGCCGAGATGGGCATGGACGCAGGCGGCGGAAATGAACAGCGGCATTTCGGAATAGGCCAGGAGCCAGGCCCGGCCGGGATATTCCCGCGCCAGGGATTCCCAATCGCCGTATTCGTCCTCGGGGGACAGGGTGAAGCGGGAAAAACCCATCGCCAGCAATTGCCCGGCCGCCAGGCGGTTCAATACCGGGATGGTCCAGTCGGAAGCCACATCCGTTCCGGGAACTCCGGACAGCAGTCTCCAACCCGCCAAGCCGGGAAGCAGCCAGCGGCGCCAGCCCCGTTCCAGCCAGCCGGCAATCATTTCGTCCAGGTTTCCCCTGTGGATTAACGGCGGGGCCAGACGAAGCTTTTCCCGGCCGACCAGGTCGGACAATTCAAGTATTCCGTCTTTCCCCCCTTTTCCCAAGCCAACGACAACCTCTTCGCAGATCGAGAGATCGGATGCGGAAAGCCGGGCCAGGCTGGCGGGATCCTCCGCAAATAGGCTCCAGCTAGAACCGGTTTCGGAAGGGGCCGGATCGGGCGGGGAACCGATCGCGAATTCGGCCGTCTTCCGGCGGGCGGCGGTGGCTTTTTGGGAAAGCTCCCCTTCCAGTCCGGCCAGCCAGTCCCGGCGCAAGCGGTTCCAAAATCCGGGAGGGATGAAAAACGACCGGGGATTGTGAAAAGTCCAGCCGCCCAGGACAAAACGCTTGCCGCCCAGCCGGGAAAAGGCTTTTTTCGCCGCCGTTTCGGCGGTGTTCGCTTCCCGGGCGGGCGAGGCCGCGGTTTCCCTCGCCAGGACGAAGACCGCCTCCCCGGTTCCCCCCCGGCAGGATGCCAGAACGGTTCCGGCCGGGGAATCGTTTTCCGCTATGGACACTTCCAGATCAATCGGGATTTCCCGCCCGAACTTTCCCGGCCGGGGCCGGGGAAATGGATAGGAACGCTTGACCGCCTGCGAGGAGGCCAGATAGACCGGCAGGCCGGCCGCCAGGGGCGGGGCCGGCTTGGGAAGAGTGATAAACGCCTCCTCGCCCGCGGGTACGGCGAAAACGGAGGTCAAGCGTCCCCCCCGGGGGCGGTAGAGATGGTTTAGGGCGAAACCGAACGGCCGGGGGAGGCCGGGTACGTTGATTTGGCAGCCGTCGTGCCTTTCCAGGGGCAGCCTTGGCTTAAGGCGGATTCCCGGTCCGGCGGGAGTCGCCGCCAGTTGGAGGATTCGCCCCAGGCTAGCCCCCCGGTGCCCGACCACCTCCAAATCGACCGCTTCGGGATTTTGCCGGCCATCCAGGAAAAGCCTGGTCCAGGGCCGGGCGAAGATGGTCCCGAGTCCATCCTCGATTTTCAATCTTTCGTCCGCCGCCAGGCCGCCGTCCAGGATTTTCCGGTAATAGTCCACCGTGGCCGCCACGTAGAGGGGGCTTTTTTTCCGTCCCTCGATTTTCAGGCTGTTCACCCCGCATTGGGCCAGGTCAAGGACTTTTTCCCCCAGCGCCAGATCCTTGAGCGAAAAGGGATGAACCCTTCCCTCCGGCCGGATGACCGCTTCCCGGCAGGAATAGAGGCAGCGGCCCCGGTTTCCGCTTCGGCCGCCGGCCAGGGAGGAAAACAGGCAAAGGCCGCTGTAGGAATAGCAGAGCGTGCCGTGGATGAATGCCTCCACCTCGATTTCGCCCTCGGCGGCTATGCGGGCGATTTCGGCCAAAGTGAGTTCCCGGGCCAGGGTGGCTCGGACGCAGCCCAAATCGGCGGCGGCCCTAACCCCGGCAATGTCATGAATCGCCATTTGGGTGGAGGCGTGGAGGGGAATTCCGGGGAAGCGTTCGCGAAACAGCCTGATTATTCCCAGATCCTGGACAATTACGGCGTCCACCCGGCAATCGGCGGCGGTGGCGGCGATATCGGCGATTTCCGGAAGTTCCGATTGCTTGATCAGGGTGTTGAGGGCGAGATAAACCCGGCGCCGCGGGGTTAGGCGGCGGGCGTAGGCGGTGAATTCGGCCAATTGCCCGGGGGTGAAGTTGACCGCTTCGGCCCGGGCGGAAAAACGCGTCAGGCCGAGATAAACCGCGTCGGCGCCGTGGTGCAGGGCGGCGAAACCCGCCTCCGGCCCACCGGCCGGGGCGAGCAATTCCGGAAGCCGGGCGGGGGAGGGGTGGCTCATTCCCGGCCGGCCAAAGCCGCCCGGGCGTCCTGAAGCGACAATTTGCCGTCATAGAGGGCTTTGCCTATGATGATCCCGAAAAGCGGCAGTTCCCCCAGTGCCTTGAGATCGTCCAGGGTGGACACCCCCCCGCTGGCTATGATGGGAATGTCGGTGGCTAGGCAAGCCTCCCGCATCGCCGGCAGGTTGACCCCGGACAGGGTCCCGTCCCTGGAAATGTCGGTGTAAATGATTTCCGCCACCCCGGTTCCCGAAAAGGAGGCCAGGAAATCGACCGCCGCCAGCCCGGTGGTTTCGGTCCAGCCCTTGATCGCCACCCTGCCCCCGCGGGCGTCGATTCCGACATTGATCCGGCCGGGAAACGCCTGGAGCAGTTTGTCCACAAACCGGCGGGATTCCAGCGCCCTGGTGCCGATGATGACACGGTCGGCGCCCCAATCGATCAGCCGTCCGGCCTTGGCCGCGTCCCGGATGCCGCCGCCCACTTCCAGGGGGATGGCCACCGCCCCGAGGATGTCGCGAATGTGCCTTTCGTTCCCGCCGGCTCCCTCCAGGGCCCCGTCCAAGTCGACCACATGCAGGCGGGACGCGCCCTGATCCGCCCAATGCCGGGCCGCGTCGGCGGGGGAGTCGAAATAAACCGTTTCCCTTTCCTGATCCCCCTGGAAAAGCCTCACCGCCTTGCCTCCCCTGATATCGATGGCTGGCATTATGTGCATTGTTCAATCGACCCTTTGCTGTTGTTCGTAACGCCGCAACAATTCAAATCGCCGGTAGTATTCGGGATTGCGCAGATCCGGAGGCTCGAGGGGAATGGGGGAGCCCGGAAGGGCCGGGTTGGCGCCGGGAAGACTTCGGCGCCTTGCCTCCGGCGGAGAGGAATCGGATTCGGCCGGGTGTCTTCCCACGCTGAAGGAGACGGCGTTGTCCCCGCTCAGCTTGCTGGCGACGTCCACCGTCTCCACGGAAAGGCGGTAATTGCCCGGGGGGAGGTCGGTTGGGACGCGCCAAGTCAGGGCCGCGTGCAAGTCCCGGATGGAACCGGAGAACACGGGGGCGTATTCCCCATATTCCGGATCGGCCCATACGGTATGCCGGCTGTCGTCCTTCAGGCGCAGGCCGAAGGCCAAGCGGCAGCCCGTCCCCTCCCCGGAGGGGAAAAATTCGGCGCCATCCACTTCCACATAGATGAGGACATTCTCCCCCGGCGACAGGTCCCCGGCGGCCCGGGGGACAAAAAGCCGATACCCCATGATGTTCAGGCAGAACACCGGCTCGGAAATCCCCAATCCCTGTCTGGCATCCATGAGGCCCAGGGATTTTTCGAGATCCGCCCGCCCGGCGGGATATTCCCCCACGGCGAACTTTAGATAGGCGGAAACCAGCAGGAACGACAAATCGTAATCCGAGGCCTTGCCCATGCCTTGCCACTGTTCCAGCGCCTTTTCCGGTTCGTTTTGGGCAAGATGCAGGAAAGCCAGGGAGCGCTTGGCCCCCCGGATGCCCTGCCCGGCCTCGTTCTCCAGTTTCGCTCGCAGACCGGCGAGGGAATCCTCCCCGGCGAGGGGGGCCAGGGCCTGGCTCTTTTCCCGGCGTTCATCCAGGGCCCGCCGGGCCAGCAGCCGGTTTTTCAGCCTGACCAGATCGCCAAGGGTGTGGGTTCCCGAGCGTCCGCTGTTAAGTTCGCGGGCTATGGCCCGGTCCAGAGCCTGAAGCTCGGCGGGAGGAATGTCGGACAGGGTCTCGCCCGCGATCAGGAACGGACGGCAGGCGACAAAAACCGCCGCGGCCAGCCATCCGGCCTTGCGGGCGGCGGGCCTGATTCCCGCCGAGGCGACAGATGCGAATCCATCCAATATCATCACGATCCGGTATTTAACAACGCGCTCTTAACGGTTGGACCGCCGCCACCTCATGCTCCGCCATGCCGGAGCGGCGAAGGCGGTCGGCGATGAAATCGGTCTTTGCCCGGCAGTAGCGGTCGACGCTGTGGGGATGACGTTCGGCAAGCCCCTTTTTGTCGACTTTTAAAGGAAATCGGGCCAACCGCCGCCCGATTTCCTTTAGAGGCTGTTGTTAAATGCCGGATCGTCCGGGTTAGACAAGGAAAAAGGCGCTGGCAGGATGATTTTTGGCCGGAGGTCAAGGGCAAAAATCATCCGGGAAGCGACTTTTGACGCAGTATAACCC
>JAISYL010000066.1 GCA_031269935.1 Planctomycetota bacterium | reverse complement strand
GAAGCGTGGCAACTGGAAACGGAGAGCAAAAGCCGCGGCAAGAAAAAGCTGCTGCTCAATCCCGCCTACCGGAACCTGGTGGGGATAGAGGTGGAGTCGAACGAGGTGGCGGCGGTGCTGACCGACTTTTGCGGCGGGATTCTTCAAGAGGAACGCGTTCCCATCGATCCCTCGTTCAGCCGCGAGGCGATTCTCGAGGCGATGTTCGGATTGGTGGACAAAATGCTCGCCGCCGCCGCCGAAACCGGAAGGAAGGTCATGGGCATCGGGGCGGCGACCATCGGCATGATCGACTTGCGCAGCGACACCGTCCTCTTCACCTCCCGCCTGCCAAACTGGAAGGATGTGCGGCTGAAGGGCATCATCGAGGAGCGCTATTCCCTGCCGGTCGAGGTTGCCGACCAGGTGATCGCCAAACTGCACGCGGAGAGGTGGTTCGGAGACGCCGACATCCGGGATAGCGCCGTGTTCGTCGACATGGGCGAAACCTTCGGCGTCAGCGTCTACTACAACCGCCAGATGCTGAAAAGCCTGCACGGGAGCATCGGGGAAATCGGCCACTTCTGCGTCTCGCCCGAGCAGAAGCGCTGCACCTGCGGCAATTCCGGCTGCCTGCAAACCGTCGCCTCGGCCGGCGTCATCCTGAAAAGCGTCCAGGACGCCTTGCGGGAGGGGACCATATCGGTCCTGAACGACGTGACCGGCCATGAACCGTCGCGGGTCACCATCCCCATGATTCTGCGGGCGGCGGAGGAGGGCGATCGGATCAGCGAGAACATCCTTGCCAACGCCGCCCTCTACATCGGCAAATCCATATCCTACGTCGTCAACCTGCTATGCCCCGAATTGATCATTCTCGGCGGCGATCTGATCAAAACCGGCGACTACTTCGCCAATCTCGTCATCTCCGAAATGAAGCGGGATTCCCTCCATTTCACGGTAAGGAGTCTCCGCATCCGCAAGGCGTCGAATCCGGATCGGGGGGGAGTGCTAGGAGCGGTGTGCCTGACGCTTGACGAATTTTTCAAGCGGGCCTGAAGGGGACTTTTGAAGAAAATCGGGTCCGCCGCCGTCCGATTTCCTTTACAACTCCATGCCGTTTCGCGGCTTCGCGGTCCGGGGATCCCCTTGCAAAAATATTTTCGCCTTGACAAGGATGAAACGCTGGCATATTTTAGGTTCCGCCCGGATCGAAATCGCGAAAACGCCGTCCCCGCATTCATTTGCCCGGGTCCCATTCCCAAAAGAGCGGCGCGGCGCCCCGTACCGCCGGGAATCGCGACTTCAACCGATTTCCCTTCCGGCGGCCGGCGGGCGGTTTCGGCCCGGCGCCGAGGGGATTCCTTTCCCGGCCGGCCGCGCGCCTTCGCCCGCGAACGGCGCCGGGGACTCCGGAGGGACAGCCGCGGTGCATTTCGATTTGGCGGGAAAGGTCGGAATCGTCACCGGAACCTCCAGCGGCATCGGGGCCGGCATCGCCGCCGTCCTGGCCGAATCCGGGGCCCGGGTCATCGGCCTCAGCCGTACCGGAGCCTTCAAGGACCCCTCCCTCGCGTCCCACCCCAACCTGACCCAGGTCCGGGCGGATCTGCTCGACCCGGACGCCTTGGCGGAAGCGGTGAACAAGGCGGCGGCGGACCGGCTCGACTTCCTGGTGAACAACGCCGGCATGAACATCAGGAAAAAGGCCGCCGAATTTTCCGACGACGAATTCATGTCCATCCAGCGCCTCAACGTCCTGGCCCCCTTCCGCTTGGCGGTGTTGTGCCGGCCGGGACTGGCCAAGGCCCCGGACCGCGGCCGCATCGTCAACATCGCCTCGGTGGGCGCCCACCTCGGGATCGCCGAGGTGGCGCCGTACTGCGCCAGCAAGGGCGCGGTCCTCGCCATGACCCGCTCCCTGGCGACGGAATGGGCCGGCGACAACATCAACGTCTGCTCCATCTCTCCGGGGTGGTTCCCATCGGAAATGACCAGACAGGTCATGGACGAGGAACGGATCGGCAAGATTCTCGCCCGCATCCCCCTCCACGCCTTCGGGGACGTCCGCGACCTCGCCGCCGCCGCCGCTTTCCTGGTCTCCGGGGCGGGCCGCTACATAACCGGCCAGGATTTCGTGGTGGACGGCGGGGCGCTGGCGGCGGCGTATTGACGAATTCGCAACGTTTCTGGGGGGGTTCGTTTTCGTGACGCATTTTAGGGAGGAACAAAATGTGTAGACCGACGCTCGTCGCCTGCTTGGCGCTGGCCGTGTCCGGCGCCCTTTTCGCGGCCGGATACCCGGAAAAGGAAATCCGCCTCATCGTCCCCTTCGCCGCCGGCGGCGGCACCGACGCGGTCGCCCGGATCGTGGCGGACCTGGCCGCCAAGGACCTGGGCCAGCCGATCGTCATCATGAACAAGACCGGCGGGGCCGGGGCGGTGGGCATGACCGAAGGGGCCCGCTCGCGGCCGGACGGCTACACCGTCACCATGATCACCCGCGAACTGTGCTCGCTGTACCAAGTTGATTTGTCCCTGGTCCAGCCGAAGGACTTCCTGCCCGTCTGCCTGGTGAACGAGGATCCGGCGGTGGTGCTGGTGCCGAAGAACTCGCCCCTCAAGTCGCTCAAGGACATCGTCGAGGGGGCCAGGGCCCGCCCGGGCTCCCTCAAGTTCGCCAGTTCGGCCCAGCCCAACATCTACCTGTTGGCCATGATGACCGAACTCGGCCTCAGCTTCAACCAGATCCCCTACGGCGGCGCCGGCGAATCCATCCCGGCCCTGCTGGGCGGCCACTGCGATTTCACCATGGTCAACCCCGGCGAGGCCATCGCCCAAATCCGCGCCGGGGAGCTGATTCCGTTGGCGGTGTGCAGCGACGGGCCCTACGCGGGCCTGCCCGGGGTGCCCACCATGCGCGAACTCGGCTACAACGTCACCGCCAGCACCTGGCGCGGCCTGGCCGTGCCGCCGCGCACGCCCCGGGAAATCGCGGAAAAGCTCGAATCCGCCTTCAAGAAGGCGGTCGACAGTCCCGAATTCCAAAAGTTCATGGCCGATCGCACCCTCGGCGTCCGCTTCATCCCGGCCGCCGAATACATGGATTTCATGCTCCGCGACGCCGAGGCCCTCGCCCCCATCATGAAAATCGTCAAGGCCCAGCAGGGCAAATAGGCATCGCTTCGTCCCCCCGGGCGCCGCCGCCGGGACGGCCGCCCGGGGATTTCCGTCCGCCCGGCGCGGGCGGGGGTTCGATGACCAGCCGAATGAAAAAAATAAACATCGCCGTCGTCGCCGTGTGCCTGGCCCTGGCCGGCTACGTCACCACGGCGGCGGCGGCCTTCAGGCACGCCGCCGGGGACAACGAGCCGGGTCCGGCGTTCGCCCCGAGATTGCTGGCCGCCGCCCTCGTCCTTTTCGCGGCCGTCCTGGCCGGCCAAACCCTGTTCGCCAAAACCGCCGCCGACCGGCCCGATCCCCCCGGGGCCGGGCGCTTCCTGCCCCCCATGACCGGCATGGCCGTTCTTTTCGCCTACATTCTCGTCCTCGAGCAGTTGGGCTTCATCGTCGCCTCCGCCCTCCTGGCCGCCGCCTTCCTGCTCGCCTGCGGAGTCAGGAAATGGTACGTGCTGGCCTGCTATCCCGTCGCGTCCTCCCTGGCGATCTACTATATCTTCCGCAAGCTTCTGATCGTCTTTCTTCCGGAAGGCGTATTCCATTTTTGAGGCCGCCGCATGCATGATTTCCTCGCCCATTTCGGGGCCGCCCTGGCCGGGACGCTGAGTCCCGCCATTCTTCCCGGCCTGGCCCTGGGGGTGGCCGGCGGCATCGCCATCGGGGCCCTGCCGGGACTGACCGCCACCATGGGGGTGGCCGTCCTGCTGCCGCTCACCTTCGGCATGCCGGCCTCGGTGGGCATGGCGGTGCTGATCGGCGTCTATGTCGGGGCCATTTACGGCGGATCCATCTCGGCCATTCTCCTGAAGACGCCGGGCACCCCCGCCGCCGCCGCCACCGTTTTCGACGGGCACGCCCTGGCCCAGCAAGGCCTGGCGGCGAAAGCCCTCTCCATATCGACGGTGGCCTCCTTCATCGGCGGCCTGCTCAGCGCCGCCGTCCTGGTGACCGTCTCGCCCATCCTGGCGCGGATGGCGCTGGCCATCTCGGCGCCGGAGCGGCTGATGCTGGCCCTGTTCGGGCTCACCGTCATAGCCAGCATATCCGGCAACAGCCTGGTGAAGGGCCTTATCGCCGGCATCTTCGGCCTCCTCGTCTCCACCGCCGGCCTGGACTACGTGACCAGCCACCCCCGCTTCACCTACGACCAGCTCGAACTGTTCAACGGCCCGCCCATCATCCCGGTGCTGGTGGGACTTTTCGCCCTGTCCGAGGCGTTCGCCCAGATGGAGAAGGGGGCGGCCCTCAACGCCACCGACGCCTACCGCGCCTTCAAGCGCCAGTACCTCTCCTGGACGGAATTCAAGGGCCTGCTGCCGGTCATCCTCAAGTCCGGGCTCATCGGCACCCTCATCGGCGCCATACCGGGGGCGGGCGCCGACATCGCCGCCTTCGTCACCTACGGCGAAGCCAAGCGGAGTTCCCCGGATCGGGAAATGTTCGGCAAGGGGGCGCTGTCCGGCATCGCCGCCCCCGAGGCGGGCAACAACGGGGTCACCGGCGGGGCGATGATCCCGCTCCTGACCCTGGGCGTCCCCGGCGACGCGGTGACCGCGATTCTTCTGGGCGCCCTGATCATCCAGGGGCTGCAGCCGGGGCCGCTGCTGTTTTCCGAAAAGCCGGAGTTCGTCCACGGCGTCTTCGCCGCCCTCGTCGTCGGCAATTTCCTCATGCTCGCCTTCGGCCTGCTCGGCATCAAGCTGTTCTGCCGGGTGGTCGAACTGAAGAAAAGCCACGTCATCCCGATGATCGTCATGCTTTCCGTCGTCGGATCGTTCGCGATGAACAACAGCGTTTTCGACGTCTGGGTCTGCCTCGTCTTCGGGGTAATCGGCTACCTGATGCAAAAGGCGGAGATCCCCTCCTCCCCGATCATCCTCGCCATCATCCTCGGCCCGATGGCCGAGATTAGCCTGCGCCAGTCGCTCCTGATGTACGAGGGCAGCTACGCGTTCCTGTGGACCAGGCCGATCGTCCTCGCCTTCGCCGCGGTCATCGCCCTGTCGCTGTGGTCGACCTGGAAAATCAACCGCCAACAGCGCCGGGCGGCGAAGGAGGCGGCCTGGGAGGGATGAGCGGGGGATGTTCCCGGGCCGCCCCGATCGCGCGGGCAATCAACCCGCGAAAGGCGCGTCCAAAACCCGCATCAGCCTTTCCCGGATTTCTTTCGCCGCCGCCCCAAGATCGACGGTGGCGAAGCGGATTTCATGGCCCTGGATCACGACGGCCTCGTCAAGCGTATCGCCAATCGAGGGGTGGAGGAGCAGCCCCGAGGCGTTCTCCGAGAGGGGATCGCCGTTTCCCTCCTGGGATCTCAAATAGGCGTAAATTTGATAGACATGCCCGCTGCGGATGGTTTCGTCCCGATGCCAGCCCCGCGTCAACAGGGAGGCGAACTTGGTGTCGACGACGAGGCGGCGTCCCCCGTCCGCATGGTCGAGGACGATGTCGGTCCGCATGGAGGGGAAGATTCCATCCAGGCCCGGACTCTTGCGCGCAATCGGCCAGGCAAGCGTTTTTCCCGCGCGGACGCGCCATCCCTCTTGGGAAAGCACGGCATCGCAGAATCCCGCGATTCCCTTCTCGTAAAGCCTCCGTATCCAGGCGATTTCCCTGTCCGGCAGCGGCAAATGCCTTGAACCGGCGGTTTCCGTGGGCAAGGCGAGATTGAAAGCCAGACGGGCGGCGGCAACCATCGGCCGATCATCCGCGTCATGCCGCCCGAAGCGATCAATCGATAGCTCGCCGCGGCCCGGGCGTTCTCCGGCGACGCCCATTTGCCGCAAATTCGCCGCCAGCGATCGGCAGCGGCGAGCCAGCGGGTCGCGGAGAATCATTTTGGCGGATATTTTTTCCAGAGCCGCCCTGACGAAACGATTCCGGGCGGTATCCATGGTCAATTCGGCGAACCGGCAAGCCAGCTTCCCCCGCTCAAGCAATCGACGACTTTCGATGCTCAGGAGATCCAAACGTCCGCGCACCCGATCAAGAACGGCCGCCCGCGATTGGTACCCATAACTCAAATTGCGCCGGATTCGCCGTTCGACCCGGCGGCAGAGCATTTCCGCCACCAGATTCGGAATGTCGTCGGGGTTGTCCTCCACGGCG
>JAISYL010000064.1 GCA_031269935.1 Planctomycetota bacterium | reverse complement strand
TATACAGGTGCTCGTCAAGGTGCTTCTCAAGCCGCTCTCTTTGCGAGTCGGAAAGCTTGGGGGATTTCCCCTCGCGTTTGTCGTCAAAAAGCGCTTCGGTTTTTCCGGCCCGGTACCGGTCGAGGAAATTGCGGACTGTATCGTCATCCAGAAAAAGGAGCTTCGCCACCAGAGGAAGCGGCACTCCCTCATCCAGCAAAAGAATCGCATTGGCACGACCATGCTCCCGCGCCGAATGGCCGCTTCGGTGCAGCACTGACCGCAATTCACGCCGCTCTTCCAGACTGAGGAAACCACCAAGAGATTGCATGATGACAGTATACCATGAAAAAAATAGAATGCAACTTTTATCGAAATTCAAAGTGGCTTCGGTATAAACTTGTAGTAGTTGTTTTTGGACAGACCCTAAACTGGCAATGCTTATTTTTTGGCGAGCCCTTGGCGACGCGGCATAAGCTTGCCGCGCTTGTTTCTTGACCAGCCCTTCCTGAAGAAGCGGCGTCGGGATCGGGACCGTTTGAAGGGCTTCACTCCCGCCGGCCGTTCCGGGCGGCCTGCCAGGCCAGGACCGCCCCGGCGGTCGCCAGGCCGTCCTCCATGGCCCTGACCACCAGGGACGGCCCCTTGACCGAATCGCCGGCCGCGAACACCCGGTCGCCCACGCTGAAATCCGGCTTCCTGGCCAAAACGCCGTTGGGGGCCAGGGCGGCCCCCAACTCCCGGTACAACGGATTGTCCTCCACCCCGGTGAAGCCCATGGCGAGCATTACCAGATCGGCCGGCTGGACGAATTCCGTCCCCGGCCGGATCACCGGGGCCGGGCGGCCCCCGTCCTTGGCCAGCCAGTCGACCTCGGCGCAGCGGAGGGCGCCCACCCGGCCGGGACGGTCCCCGGGGAGGAACTCGAGGGTGGTCACGTTCCAGCGCCGGCTGGCGCGCTCCCCGCACTCCTCGTGGCTGCTGGAGTCGCGGTGGATGCGCGGCCACTCCGGCCAGGGGTTGCCGGGGGCGCGCTCCCGGGGCGGGTCGGGCAGGATCTCGAACTGGGCCACCGCCGCCGCTCCCTGGCGGAGGGCCGTCCCCAGGCAGTCGGAGCCGGTGTCGCCCCCCCCGATGACCGCCACCCGGCAGCCCCGGGCGCTCATGCCCGGCGGCAGGACCGGAATCTCCCCGGCCAGCAGGCGGTTCTGGGCCGAAAGGTAATCGGTCGCGAAATGGATGCCCGCCAGCTCCCGGCCGGGAATCGGCAGGTCGCGCTTGCGGCGGGAACCGACCGCCAGGACGACGGCGTCGAAGCGCTTGCGGAGCAGGCGCGCCCCGATGTCCGGACCGACGTCGACCCCGCATTCGAACCCGACCCCCTCCGCCTCCATCAGTTCCACCCGGCGGTCCAGCACCTCCTTCTCCAGCTTGAAGTCGGGTATGCCGTAACGGAGGAAGCCGCCCGGCCGGGCGGCGCTTTCATACACGGTGACCTGGGCCCCGGCCCGGGACAGCCCCCAGGCGGCGGCCAGCCCGGAGGGGCCGGAGCCGATCACCGCCGCCTTGAGGCCCAGGCGGCTTTCCGCCGGCCGGGGCCTGACCCAGCCGCCGGCGAATCCCCGCTCGATAATCTCCTTTTCCGTCTGGCGGATGGGGGTCGGCTCCTCGTGCAGCCCCTGGACGCAGGATCCCTCGCACAGGGCCGGGCAAACCCTGGCCGTGAACTCGGGAAAGGGGCTGGTGGCCAGGAGGACCGCCAGGGCCCTTTCCCAGCGCCCGGCCAGGGCGTGGAGGTTCATCTCGGGGATGGCGTTCCCCAGGGGGCAGCCCACCGCGTGGCAGAAGGGTATCCCGCAGTCCTGGCAGCGGTACAACCCGTCCCGCAACTCTTCCGGGGCCACCCTCTTTTCCACCGGGCGGAAATCCCCCAGCCTCTCCGCCACCGGACGGTACTTGTCCAAGTGGCGGGAGGCCGCCGCCTCAGCTGGTGTATTGCAAAGCGTCATACCCTTCCTCTCCGGTGCGCACCTTGACGACGTTCTCCACGTCATAGACGAATATCTTGCCGTCGCCGATCCTGCCGGTGTGCAGCACTTTCTTCGCCGCCTCGATCACGGCCCGCGCCGGGACCTTGGAAATCACTATCTCCACGCAAATCTTGGGAAGCATGTTGGCGGCCACCTCCACCCCCCGGTAGTATTCGGAGATGCCCCGCTGAACCCCGCAGCCCATGACCTTGGTCACGGTCATGCCGGTGATGCCGGCGGCGTGGAGGGCCGCCTTCAACTCGGCGAACTTCTCGGGCCGGGTGATGATGTCGACCCGGGTGAGCTTGGCGGCGGCGGCGGGTTTGGCCGCCTCCCGCCCGGCCCCGGCGGCCTCGGGAGGATAATCGGGAATCGCGGCCGGGGCGGCGCCGGCCCCGATTATCGAGGTGTGGCCGCCGTCCGCCATGAAGCCGGGGTAGTCGCTGACGATGCCGTGCTCCTCGATGTCCAGCCCGTTGATTTCCTCGCCGGGCGAGACCCGGAGGCCCACCAGCCGGTCGAGGACGGTGAAGACGATGGTCATGGTCACGGCCACCCAGGCGGCCACGCTAATCACCCCCAGGATCTGGGTGAGGAGCATCCCGGCCCCGCCCCCGTAGAGCAGGCCGCCGTCCACCGCCAACAGGCCGGTGAGGATGGTCCCGACGGCGCCGCAGACGCCGTGCACCCCGAAGGCGCCGACCGGGTCGTCGATCCGCAGCCGCTTGTCGACGAACTCGATCCCGTAGTTGAGGACGATTCCCGATACCAGGCCGATAATCACCGCCCCGGCCGGGGTGACCGCGTCGCAGCCGGCGGTGATGCCGACCAAGCCGCCCAGGGCGCCGTTCAGGGTCATCGAAACGTCGGGCCGGCCGTAGGCGGCCCAGGTGAGCAGCATGCAGGCCAGGGCCCCGGCGGCGGCGGCCAGGTTGGTGGTGACCATGATGGCGGACATGGACATGATGGTGTCGTTGCCGGTGGCGGAAACGGTGGAACAGCCGTTGAAGCCGAACCAGGCGAACCAGAGGATGAAGACCCCGAGGGCGGCGAGGGAGAGGCTTTGCCCGGGGATGGCCCGGGAGACCCCGTTGACGTCGTATTTGCCGATCCGGGGGCCGAGGATCTTCGCCCCGGTCAGGGCGGCGATCCCCCCGACCATGTGGACCGCGGTGGAGCCGGCGAAATCGTGGAAACCCAGCCCGGCCAGCCAGCCGCCGCCCCAGATCCAGTGGCCCGACACCGGGTAGATAATCAGGCTCATCAGCAGGCTGTAGAGGCAGTAGGCCGAAAATTTGGTGCGCTCGGCCATGGCGCCGGAAATGATGGTGGCGGAGGTCCCGCAGAACACGGTCTGGAAGATCAGGAAGGCGTAACCGGGGAAATTGCCGAATTTGCCGTCGTAATTCCCCTGGAAGAAGAAATCCAGCCCCCCGATCAGGGGGCCGGTCCCGGCGAACATCAGGCCGAAGCCGACAAACCAGAAGGCCAGGGATCCGATGCAGAAATCCATGAGGTTCTTCATCACCAGGTTGCCGGTGTTCTTGTTCCGGGTCAGGCCCACCTCGACCATGGCGAACCCCGATTGCATGAAGAAAACCAGTATGGCCCCCAACAGAATCCAAATGGTGTCGACGGACGAAAATTCCATGGCAAGGTTCCTGTTCTGTCGTCAAGGTCCGCCGGGAGGGGGGCGCCGGAAGGGGCGCCCGCTCAGGCGGACTCGTTCTCGGGTCTCGGAGTCTCGGCGTCGGTTTTGAGCATCTCGCCCAGAACCCGGCGGTATTCCATCGGGAACACCTTGACGAAGCGGGTTTTCTCCCGCTCCCAGTTGTCGAGAATCCGCCGGGCCGCCGTGCTGCCGGTGAAAAGGTAATGCCGTTGCAAAAGCCGCTGCAGATCCCGCTCGTCCCCATCGTCCATGATGTCGAGATCCACCATCTCCAGGTTGCAGCGGTTGTCGAAGAGCCCGTCCACGTCGTAGACGTAGGCGATCCCCCCGGACATCCCGCCCGCGAAATTCATGCCGGTGGTCCCCAAAACCGCCACCCGGCCGCCGGTCATGTATTCGCAGCCGTGATCGCCCACCCCCTCGACCACCGCCGTGGCCCCGCTGTTGCGGACGGCGAAGCGCTCGCCGGCCCGGCCGTTGAGGTAAACCTCGCCGCTGGTGGCGCCGTAGAGGCAGACGTTGCCGGCTATCATGCTGTCGCCCTCGGGATAGCCGGCGTCCCTGGGGGTCCGGACGATGATCTTGGCGCCGGATAGGCCCTTCCCGACGTAGTCGTTGGCCTCGCCGGTCAGTTCAAGCGTGAGCCCGCGCGCGCCGAAGGCTCCGAAGGACTGCCCCGCCGTTCCGGTCAGCCGCAAAACCACCGTGTCCTCCTCCAACCCGGCCGCCCCCCGGGCGGCCGCGATCAGGCCCGAGGCCCGGGCGCCCACCGCCCGATCGGTGTTGGCCACCGCGGCGGACACCTCAACCGGCCTCCCCGTCTCCAGGCAAGTCTCGACCCGGGGAAGGAAAAGCTTCTCCAGTTCGGATTCGGGCCGGGCCGCCCCCGCCTTTTCCGGCTCGTGGCGCAGGGCGTCCCCCTCGGGCCGGTACAGGAGGCGGCCGAAGTCCAGGCCCCGCTCGCGCCAGACTCCGGCCTCCCCGTTCATCTCCAGCCGGTCGACCCGCCCCACCATCTCCCGGAAGGTCCGGAACCCCAGGCCGGCCATGATCTCCCGCGCCTCCCGGCTGACGAAGCGGAAGAAATTGACCACGTGCTCGGGCTTCCCCGCGAAGCGGGAAATCAACCGCCGGTCCTGGGTGGCGATTCCCACCGGGCAGCCGTTGGTGTGGCATTTGCGCATCATGAGGCAGCCCATCGACACCAGGGCGGCGGTGGCGAAGCCGAATTCGTCGGCCCCGAACAGGGCGGCGATCGCCACGTCCCGCCCGGTCTTCAACTGCCCGTCCGCCTGCAGGCGAATACGCCCCCGGAGGCCGTTGAGGGACAGGGTCTGCTGGGATTCGGCCAACCCTATCTCCCAGGGGGAGCCGGCGTGGCGGATGGACGACAGGGGGGAGGCCCCGGTGCCTCCGTCGTGCCCGGAAATCAGCACCAGGTCGGCCCCGGCCTTGGCGGCCCCGGCGGCGATGGTCCCCACCCCGACCTCGGACACCAGCTTGACCGACACCTTGGCCGCCTTGTTGGCCCGCTTCAGATCGTAAATAAGCTGGGCGATGTCCTCTATGGAATAGATGTCGTGGTGGGGCGGGGGCGAAATAAGGGTGACCCCGGGGGTGGAGTGCCTCACCCTGGCGATGTCCCGGTCGACCTTGTGCCCGGGCAGCTGGCCGCCCTCGCCGGGCTTCGCCCCCTGGGCGATCTTTATCTGGAGCTCGTCGGCGTTGACCAGGTATTCGATGGTCACCCCGAAGCGACCGCTGGCCACCTGCTTGGTGGCGGAACGGCGCCAGCCGCCGTCCGGATCCCGGGGATAGCGCCCGGGGTCCTCCCCCCCCTCCCCGCTGTTCGATCGCCCGCCCAGGGAATTCATGGCCCGGGCCAGGGTTTCATGGGCCCGGTCCGAAATGGAGCCGAAGGACATCGCCCCGGTGACGAAGCGGCGCATGATCGCCTCCTCCGGCTCCACCTCCTCCAGGGGGACGGGAACCGCCGCCGGCTTGAAGGAGAGGAGGCCGCGGAGGGTGAAGGCCTCCCGGGCCTGGTTGTTTATCCGCTCGGCGTATTCGCGGTAGGCGCCCTGATCGCCGGTCCGGACCGCCCGCTGGAGGAGGGTTATGGTGTCCGGGGTCCACAGGTGCCGCTCGCCGTCCCGGCGGTAGCGGTAGACGCCTCCGGCGGGCAGCGGGATCTCGAGGTCCGCGGCCTGGGGGACGGTTTCCACCTGGCGGCGGACGGTGGTCTTCCGGGAATCGCGGTTAAGCCAGAACGGGCGGGCCTCCTCCAGCCTGGCCAGGGCGTCATGCTCTATCCGGCCGAGGCCGATCCCCCCGACCCGGGAGGGGATGCCGGGGAAATAGCGGTCCATCAATTCCTGGCCCAGCCCCACCGCCTCGAAGGCCTTGGCGCCCCGGTAGCCCCGGAGGGTGGAGATGCCCATCTTGGACATGATTTTCAGCAGGCCCTTGTCCATGGCGTGGATGTAGTTCTCCAGGGCCGTGGAGGGGCTCACGCTTTCCGAAAGCTCCCGCCGGGCCGCCAGGTTCACCACCGTGTCGAAGGCGAGCCAGGGGTTGACGGCCGAGGCCCCCATCCCGAAGATCAGGGCCATGTGGGCCACCTCCCGGGCGTCGCCGCATTCGCAGACGAGGCCGATCGAGACCCGGGAGCCGTCCCCGAGCAGGCGCTGGTTCACCGCCGCCACCGTCAGGATGGAGGGGATGGGAAGCCGATCGGGGCCGGCGTGCTTGTCGGAGAGGACGATAATCTTCGCCCCGGCCCGGGCCGCGTCGTGGGCTTCGCGCTCCAGGCGGGCCAGGCCGCGCTCCAGGGCCTCCCCGGGCCTGTCCCGCCCGGAGGGGGGATCGAAAACCGCGTCCAGGGTGACGCAGCGGAAGTCCGGGATCGCCAATTCGTGGAGCTTGGCCATGTCCTCGTTGGAGAGGACGGGGCGGGTGAGCTTGAGCAGCCGCGCCTGGGCCGGCGACTCCTCCAGGATGTTGGGGTGGTTGCCGATGAAGGTCATTATCGACATCACCAGCTCCTCCCGGATCGAATCCATGGCCGGATTGGTGATTTGGGCGAATTGCTGGCGGAAATAGGAGAACAGCATCTGCGGCCGGGGCGAGAGCACCGCCAGGGGAAGGTCGGCCCCCATCGACCCCACCGGTTCCGAGCCCTTCGCCGCCATCGGATCCAGGAGGATGTCGAGGTCGTCCCGGGTATAGCCGAACAGCCGCTGGCGGAAGGGGAGAGCCCCGGAATTGACGGTCATTTCGGCCGGGGCCCCGAGGAACCCGGGGATTTCCAGGCGGTTTTCCTTGACCCAGCGGCGGTAGGGGCGCCGCCGGGCCAGCCGGATCTTGGCCGCGTAGTCGTCGATCAGCCTGCCGTTGCCGATGTCGGCGACCAGCATCTGGCCCGGCCGGAGGGCGCCCTTCTCCGTCACTTCCGAGGCCGGCAGATCCACCACCCCGGTCTCCGAGGCGAAGACCATGAGGCCCCCCCCGGTGATGGAATAGCGGGCCGGGCGCAGGCCGTTCCTGTCCAGGCAGGCCCCGACCCTGATCCCGTCGGTGAACACCACCGCCGCCGGCCCGTCCCAGGGCTCCATCAGCCCGGCGTGGAATTCGAAGAAGCCGCGCAGGTCCGGCCCCATCGGGTACTTCGCGCCCCAGGCCTGGGGTATGAGCATGGCCATGACGTGATCGAGGCCGCGCCCCCCCCGGTTGAGGAGTTCGAAGGCGTTGTCCAGGCTGGCCGAATCGCTGGTGTCGGGATCCAGGACGGGATGGATCTTGGCGATGTCCCCGCCGAACAGGGGCGAGGCCAGGAGGCCGCTCCTGGCCTCCAGCCAGTTGCGGTTGCCCCGGAGGGTGTTGATCTCCCCGTTGTGGGCGAGCCAGCGCATGGGCTGGGCCACCCGCCAGGAGGGGAAGGTGTTGGTGCTGTAGCGCTGGTGGAGGATGGTGAAGGTGGAGGCGAAGTCGTCCTCCCCCAGGTCCCGGTAGAATTTCTCGACCTGGGCCGCGTGCATCATCCCCTTGTAGACCACCACCCGGGAGGAAAGGCTGGGAATGTAGAAGCGGTCGGGATCCCGGGCGGCGGCGGCCTCTATCCGCTTGCGGAGGACGTAGAGCCCGCGCTCCATCCCGTCCGGGGAGGGATCGTCACCCCGGACGGGGGCGACGAAAACCTGGCGGATGTCGGGGCGGACGGCGGCGGCGGCCCGCCCCAGCTGTTCGGGCCGCACCGGCACGGTCCGCCAGCCCAGGAGGCGCCAGCCCTCGGCCGCCGCCGTCCGCTCCAGGCTGGCGATCAGGCTCTTCCCTTCCTCCCCCGGGGGGAGGAAAAGCATTCCCACCCCGTAGCCCCCGGCCTCCGGCAGGGGGAAGTCCACGCTCCGGCGGAAAAAGGCGTCGGGAATCCCGGCGATGATCCCGGCCCCGTCGCCGGTGTCCGAATCGGCCCCGGCGGCCCCCCGGTGGCTGAGGTTGCACAGGGCCGAGAGCCCCAGCCGGACAACCTCGCGCGACTCCCGGCCGTCCAGGCGGCAGACAAAACCCACCCCGCAGGCGTCGTGTTCAAAGGCGGGATCGTAAAGCCCGATCTTTTTCATGGCGTCGTTCAAACCTGGAAGAACATTTCCCCGTAGCAGGGGAAGGGCCAAATCCGGTCGGGACACAGGGACTCGAGCTGATCGACGATCTCCCGCAGTCCGGCCAGGGAGGCGACGACCTTGCCGGGGCCCTCCTCCAGATCCTTCTCCAGCCCGTCCATGGCCTGGTAGAGCTTTTCCACCAGCCCGGCCACCTTGGCGTAGGCCCGGCCGCGGGACTGGTCGGACCGGCCCAGGCCCTTGGCGGCCTCGGCCGAGGCCGCCAGGAGGCTTTCCAGTTCCAGGGCCGCCGGCATGATGAAGGTGCGGGCGAGATCCAGGGCGCAGCCGCCCTCCATTTCCACCACCTGCCGCCAGGTGTGGGTGTAGACCTCGTACCGGGAGCGGGATTCCCTTTCGCTCAGCACCTCGTATTTTTCATAGAGCTTGATGGTTTCCGGGCGGATCAGCACCTCCAGGGCCTCCGGGGTGCTCCGCAGGTTGGGCAGGCCCCGCCTGGCCGCCTCCTCCTGCCAGCTCTGCACGTAGCCGTCCCCGGCGTACACCACCCGCTTGTGCTTCTTGACGGTTTTCTGGAGGACGGCCTGGAGGGCGGCGTGGAATTCCCGGGTGTGGCGGCCGTCGCCGGCCGGCGGGCGCCGGCCCGGCAACTCCGCCAGCAGTTCGTCGCACATTTCGTCCAGGGCGTTGGCCATGGCCAGGTTCAGGGCGGTGTTGGGCTCGGAACAGCTCTGGCTCGAGCCCACCGCCCGGAATTCGAATTTGTTGCCGGTGAAGGCGAAGGGCGAGGTGCGGTTGCGATCGGTGACGTCGCGGGCCAGGACCGGGAGGGTGGACACCCCGATTTGGATGCTCCCCCCCCTTCTTGCTGGACTTCGCCCCCCCGGCCTCGATTTGGTCGATGATGTCCTCGAGCTGATCGCCCAGGTAGACGGAAAGGATGGCCGGCGGCGCCTCGTTGGCGCCCAACCGGTGATCGTTGCCGGCGAAGGCCACCGAGGCCCGGATGGCGTCGGCGTGGGCGTCTATGGCCCGGAGGGTGGCCGCGACCATGAAAAGGAACTTGGCGTTCTCGTGGGGGGTGTCGCCGGGAGAGAACCAGTTGCGCCCGTCGGTCCCGACGATGGACCAGTTGTTGTGCTTGCCCGAGCCGTTCACCCCGGCGAAGGGCTTCTCGTGCAGGAGGCACACCAGCCCGTGATCCCTGGCCGCGTCCTGGAGGGTGTGCATGGTGAGAAGGTTGTGATCCACCGAAACATTCTGCTCCTCGAAGACCGGGGCTATCTCGAACTGGGCCGGGCTCACCTCGTTGTGGCGGGTCTTCCCGGGGATGCCCAGCCGCCAGAGGCGGGAATCGACGTCCGCCATGAATTCCAGGATCCGGGGTTTTATCCGGCCGAAATAATGGTCTTCCATCTGCTGATGCCGGGCCGGGCGGCGGCCGAACAGGGTGCGCCCGCACATGACGATGTCCGGCCGCCGATCGTAAAAGGCCTTGTCGATCAGGAAATATTCCTGCTCGGGGCCGAGGGTGGCGTAGGGGCGGTGGGTTTCGGGAACGGCGAATATTTCCCCCACCCGCCTGAGTTGCTTGACCAGGGCGGCCTGGGAGCGGAGAAGCGGGGTCTTGAGATCGAGCGCCTCGCCGTTGTAGCCGCAGAACACGCAGGGAATGCAGAGCACCGCCCGGGGAGTGTCCGCGTTGGTCACGAAGGCGTGGCTGGTGGGATCCCAGGCGGTGTAGCCCCGGGCCTCGAAAGTCGCCCGGATGCCCCCGGAGGGGAAGGAGGAGGCGTCGGGCTCGCCCTGGACCAGGTCCTTGCCGGTGAACTGCTCAATCACCCCGCCCTTGAAGTCGGGGAAAATGAAGGCCTCGTGCTTTTCCGCCGTGCTCCCGGTGAGGGGTTGGAACCAGTGGGTGAAATGGGTCGCCCCCTTCCCCAAAGCCCAGGACTTCATGCCGTTGGCGACCTCGTCGGCTATGTCCGGGTTCAGGGGGGCGCCGTCGAGAACGGTCCGTTGGATGGCGGCGAAAACCCGGTCGGACAGGTATTCCTTCATGGTCTTGAGGTTAAAGCAATCGCTCCCGAAGGTTTCGCCGACCCCGGCGGGGGCGGAATCGCAACCGCGGCCGCATCCTTCCCTGCTCATATTCATCTCCATACGACGGCAAAAACAAAAAAGGCGGCAACGAACCTGATGTTCATCGACCACCGCCCTTATTAGCAATAAACCTGCCAATGTTTCCAACCATTTCTTACCGCCTTTTCCGATATACCCAAGCGCATATGCTTTTCGGTTGTTTCCATTCCTTAACCCCTGCACGCGCTTGAGGCTTGGAATCGATGGGGCTCCGAAGAGCAAAACGCTTCCGCTATAAAATGTTTTGCTGGAAAATAGCCGGGCGGGAATTCATTCTCTCCAAAAAAATGCGACAAATTTGTTATCCGTGCGACATAATTGTCGGATCGGGGATGGGGTTCCGGGGCCGGCGAGGTTGACCTTTAAAGTCAATTAGATCCGGCAGGCGTCGAGCGCATTCAGCATGGCCCCGGCGTCGGGAAAACGATCTTCCGGGTTGGGCGACACTCCCCGCATGATCAGTTCCGCCAGGGGGCGGGGCAGGCTTCCGGAAACAAAGGGAGCGCGGGTTTGAATCGGGACGATGTCGCCGTCGATGATGGTGTCCAAATATTCCCGGCCGGGGAGGAAGTTGTAAGCCGCCTCGTTGGTCAGCATCTTGTAGAAGGTGGCGGCCAGGGAAAACACGTCGGAGGCGGGGGTGGAATGGCGGAAATTGGTGATTTGCTCCGGAGCCATGTAGGAGGGGGTGCCGCCGCCGCTGCCGGTCATGGTGAGGCTGGAGGCGTGGCTCAGGGTCTTGGCCATTCCGAGATCGGCCACCTTGGCCACGGTTGCCTCCGGATCGGCGAAAAGGATGTTGCCCGGCTTGATGTCCCGGTGCACGACCCCGTTCCGGTGGGCCAGGGCCATGCCCGAAAGGATTTGCCGCATGATCGCCAGCGACTGGCCGACGGGCAGGCCGGCCGGATGTTTTTTCAGGCGGATCGCCAGATCCCCCCCGGCCATGAATTCCAGGATCAGGTAAAGGCTCTTTTCCAGGTAGCCGGCGTCCAGGAATTCAACCACGTTCTCATGCCGCAGCCCGCGGGTTATCTCGATTTCGCGGGAAAACCTTTCCCGGCCGGCGTCGAGATCGCCGGCCGGGGGACGGTTGAGGGTCTTGATCGCCACCCGGCGCCCGTCCTCGATCCGGCGGGCCCGGTAGACCACTCCGGCGGCGCCCCTGCCTATCCTTTCCAGGCCGTCATAGCCGGGAATGGCGGGCGGGCGCGATTCCAGCCCTCCGGCCAGGCCGATCAGGGACATGAGGCCCAATTTCCCCGGGCCCGGCGGACAGGGGAGGGGAACGGCGCCGGTCCGGAACAGGAGGACGAACTTGCCCACCCGGATGCGATCCCCGTCGCGGAGTTCCACCGACTGGGCCCGGCCCTGATCGCGACCGCCGTAGCGGGTTCCGTTTACCTCCACTCCGTTGGCGGAACCCAGATCCCGGAGGCGGGCCGAAGTGGCGGCGAATTCGATCAGGAAATGCCGGCGGCTTATGCCCGGATCGTCGGGAAGGAGGCAATCCGCCTTCTCGCCGCGCCCGAAAACCAGGGTTCCGGGATCCGCGAATTCGAATTTGTTTCCGGCCAGGGGGCCGGAAAGGATTTCAACCGATGCCGCCATGATGAAATTCCCCGGGGATCGCCAAGTCGACTTTTAAGTAGGTGTCGTTGAATGCCGGATCGTCCGGTTAGACGATCCGGCATTCAACAACACGCTCTTAAAGATCAACGCCGAACGGGGCGATTATATTCGCCCGCCGAAACGGGGCAAGATCGGGAATGCGAAAAAATCGGGAAAATCGATCCCGCCCCCTTCCGGGTGGTACCATAATGGTCCCGGCCGGTTGCGGGACGCCAAGCCAACGCCGGCCGTTTCGGATCGCCGTCTTTGGGTGGACTTGTCCAAGCATGTATAAGTTATTTCTTTACGAGCCCCAGTTTGTCAACGGCGCTTTGAAACTCGGCGGACTTTAAAGCCCGCATTTCCGGAAATGCCGGTAATTTTTCCCCGCCGTCCGGCACTAACCAGGGAGAACTTCCTGAATTTCTCCGGCGGGAGGCCCTCGCGGGGAAGCCCGAAAAAGGAAGGGGAAAAGAGGGAGGGGACAATCCTGGACCCGGCGACCGCCCCTGGCGGCCGCCAATTGACAAAGGAGACCTTTGTGGGCAACAAAACCGTGTCGATCCTGGCCGCCGTCTGCCTGGCGGCAACTTCGCAGCTTGCCTTTTCCGGAGAGGGAGGCCGGGGCCGGGAAGGCTGGGGACCGCCCCGCCAAGGCGGCCGGAGGGGCGGCGGGCGCGATTTCCGGAACCGGGGAGGGGAAGCCGGCCGGCCCGATTGGGGCGGCCCCGGCCGTGGCGGCTGCCGTTTCCCGGGCCGGTTTTTCCCGCTGGAGGAGCTAGGCCTCGATCCCGCCCAGAAAACCCGGCTGGTCGAGGAACTGGCCGCCGGCTACAAGGTCGGCCTGGAGGCGCGCCTGGAAATCCGGGAAAGCCTCGGGAATCTCCGGCGGCTCCGGAACGATCCCAACGCCTCCGGCGAGGCCATAGTCGCGGCCAACGCCGCCCTGGGCGAAGCCAAGGGCAAGTTGGAGGCGTCCCGGCGGCAAAGCGAAGGGAAAATCCGCGCCCTCCTCACCCCGGAGCAACTGGAACGGCTGGATCGGACCCGGAGGGAGCCCCCCTTCCGCGGGGGCGATTGGCGGCCCGGTTGCCGGTGGTTTGAAGGCGGGGACGGCGGCCCCGCCGAAGAGGGTGAGCCGCCGGAGGACGGGTTCGACGAGTAGGCGTCCCGGACGGTTGCATACGCCAGAAAAAACGTCTATACTGGTAGTGGACAAATCGCCGGTTCGCCCGGGTTCGGGCGCGGTTGCCGCGAGGGAAAACGGGAATGGCGATTTGTCCACCGTCCTCGAATGCCAAGCCATTTGGGGAAGGGATTCGCCGGTGGCGGGGCGGCGGGAAAGCGATTCCGCCCCGGCCGGAAAATTCGCCCGGCGGATTCGCCGCCCTCGGGGCGTCCGCCCAAGCGGGAGCGTTCGCCGGACTTATGCGGGATTCCGATCCCCGGGATTTGGCCGATATCGAGGCGGTGCTGGCCGGCGACCGGGAAGTTTTCGCGGAGATTGTCAAGCGCCACGGCGAAGCCGTCCAGAGGCAGATGCGCGGCTTCACCCGGGATCGGGGCCAGATCGAGGAGTTGGTCCAGGAGGTTTTCGTCGAAGCCTATCTGTCCCTGGGGAAATTCCGGGGGGAAGCGCCGTTCCGGCATTGGCTTTCCCGGATAGCCACCCTGATCGGCTATAAATTCTGGCGCCGGCGCGACAAAAACTCCCGGCTGGTTCCCCTTTCGGAAGTGCCCGAGCCGGCGGGAACGGGGGAGGGGAGGGAATCCTCCGGCGGTTCCGAAGCGGCGGCCCAACTCCTGTTCGATCTCCTGGCCACCCTGCCGCCCGAGGATCGGCTGGTGATGACCATGATGTATCTGGATCGCCTGGGACAGGAGGAAATCGCCCGTCGCCTGGGCTGGACCCGGGTCATGGTGGCGGTCCGGCTCTACCGGGCCAAAAAGCGCTTGAAGAGGCTGGGCGAGAGGGAACCCTGGAAAGGCAGGCTGGAATGGATGCTTTCTTAGACAAGTTCGAGGCCCTGGCCCGCCTGGCCGCCGGGGAGGCCGCCCTTCCCCTCCCGGCCCCGGATACGGCCGGAATAATGGCCAGGATTGCCGATCTTGAACCCGAGGACGAGGCGGCGGCCGTTCCCCTGACCCTTTTCGCCGGCGGCGCGGCGGCGGCGGCGGCGGCGGCGGCCCTGGTCGCCCTGGCCGCCTCCCCCGCCTGGGTGGAGTTGTCGGGACCCCTGGCGGCCATGAATTCCTTGGCGGGCGTTATGGATATAATGCTATGACTTCCGAACCGGGGGACGAACCGCGGGAGGTTTTCCCATCCGCCCGGCTGGAGGCCAAGCGGGCCAGGGGCCGGCGGCGCTATCTTTGGGCCGCCCTGCTTATCCTGGCCGCGGTGGCCGCCGGGGGAGTGCTGGGCTCGGCCGCGACCATCATATATTTGCGGGGAAAGGGTTTCCCCCGGCCGCCGCCGCCCGACTCCATCGCCCGGGCCATGCTTGAGCGCCTGGAGGCCGCGGTGGCCGTCTCCGGGGAGGAAAAGAGGGCGGTGGAGCGGATCGCCCTCTCCCATCTGGAAAAGATCGCGGATATCCACGCCGAGTCCTTCGCCGGCATCCGGAAGGAATTCGAGAGCCTGCACGCCGAGGTGGGGGAGGTTCTCGGCCCGGAACGCTTTCGGGTCTGGGACGACCGGGAAAGGGAACGCTGGCGGAAACTGCGGGAGCAGGCGGGCTTCCGGAAGCGCGGGGAGGGAGGGGCGAGGGGAAAAGAGGGGCGCCCTTAGACGACCTTTAAGAGCGTGTTGTTAAATGCCGAATCGTTCGGGAGGACGGGGAAAGATTCGCCCCGATCGGCAAGCGAGGGGGAGTTCCATGAAAGGAAAAGCAAAGGCATTCGTCCTGACGGCGGCGGTTGGGGCGCTGGCCGCCTGGAGATTCGTTCTCGCCGGATCGGCCGCCCCCGAACTGGACCAGTCGATTGACCAGGCCAGGGCCAGGGTGGAACTCTCGTTCGATTACGCCAGCCAGGGCGGGCGGGCGAGCAACCAAATCGCCGCCTGGGTGACGGACAAGGACGGCAACCTCGTCAAGACGCTGTTCGCGACCAGCTTCACCGCCGGCCGGGAAGGCTGGAAATCCCGAAAGGAATCCCTGCCGCAATGGGTCGCCGATTCCGGGGCCGCCCGGCTGGGAAAGCCGCAAGTGGACGCCATATCCCGCGCGACCCCCGCCTCCGGCGCCATCCGTTGTGCCTGGTATTGCGACGACGCGAACGGCAAGTCGGTTCCCGCCGGCCTGTACATCCTCAACCTGGAGGGGTCCTTGCGCTGGGAAAACCGCGTACTCCACCGGGCGACCGTCCTTATCGGCGGCGAGGGCCGGGAGGAAAGGCCGGAACCAGCCTTCTTCGGCCCAAGTACGGCGGAACGAGGCATGTTGACCAACGTCGTGGTTCGCCACCGGCCCTAAGCAGGTGTTGTTAGGGATAGGCTCTCAGCAGCCGACGATATGGACGAGCTTGCCGTCCGGAAGCGTCCTGTCTTCCCCGAACAGCTTTTCGTCCCAGGACTTCTCCGGATCGCGGTCGAAGATGACGAGCCAGGCTTCCCTCACCCCTTGGGAATCCATGTAGCCGGCCGTTTGTTCCAGGCTTTTAGCCAACGGCTCGCGGCCGGCCAGTTTCAATTC
>JAISYL010000033.1 GCA_031269935.1 Planctomycetota bacterium | reverse complement strand
GCGAGGATCTGGCCGGGTTCGAGGGGATCCCCGGCTTTGGCGGTGATGATGGCCATTTGTCCGGGGCGCACGTAAAAACGACAGAAGCCCCAGGACCAGACGCCCCAAGCCGCCAACAGAAAGAGGACGGCGGCGCCGATCAGGCGAAGGCGGAAACCGGCGAAAAAGGAAGGTTTGTCGAGATTCTTGATCGTCACCGTTTTGACTTCGGGATCCAGCATATCCGGCGTCCTTTCGAAAAACAAACCGCCGATCCGTCCCTTGCCTTCTCCCGGCCGGCGAAATAAGTATACCGGACGGGGGAAATTGACGCCAGTGTTTCCGGGTTTACGCCGATAAAATCGGGAGGGGCGTTCCCGGGCGTCGGCGCCCGACTTGGGACAGGACATGGAAAACGGCAACCTAGGCGGAAAACCCGATGATTACGGCCGGCCGGAGGCCGGGGCGGGACGGGGCCGTCCCGACACCGGGTCCCTAATCACCGCCGCCGTGGCGGTGTTGCTGCTTTTCGCCGTCCTGACCAGGATGGGAAAGCCGCCGGAGAGGCTTTCGCTTCTCGAATGGATGGACAATCAAAGCGAGAAACGAATCCGCTCGGAGGGCGAACGCCTCAAGGCGATGCAAATTCTCGGGGCCGTTCCCGGTCCGGCGCCCGCCGATCCGGAAAATCCCCCCGACGAGCCGGAGAGCTTTCCCCCGCTCCGGATCGGCCTGCTTTCGGGAATCGGCGCCGACCGCGACCCCGCAGTTCCGGACCCGGGCCGGGAATCGGGAACGGCCCGGCCGGAACCGGAATCGCCGCCGGCGGAGCCCGGGGCCGAGGGGCCGGGGCGGCCCGGCCATTACCTGGTGGCGGAAGGCGACACCTGGGTGAAAATCTCCCGGCGCACCCTGGGGGACGCCAACCGCTGGCGGGAAATCCTGGCGGCGAACCCGGCCGCCCAAAACGGCCTGAAGGTGAACATGCGGCTGATCATACCCTGACTTTCCCGTCCCGGCTTCCGGCCTCCGGCCCCTTCGGCGCCCCGGCGCCCTCCCGGGATCGGAGCTCGGTCCCGCCGAAGCAGACCAGGTTGTCGCGATGCACCGCCGTTTCGGCGCAGAGATGGCCGAGAATGTCCGCCAGTTCCCGCGAATGCCTGCCCGCCACCCGCCGCAATTCCTCCGCCTCGTAATTGGAAAGCCCCCGGGCGAATTCCCCGCCTTCCAAGTCGGCGATGCCGATGGTGTCGCCGGCCCGAAACTCCCCCAGCACCTTCCGGATCCCGATTGGCAGCAGGCTTTTCTTCCCTTCCGCCACGGCGGCGCGGGCGCCCTCGTCCACCAGCACCGACCCGTCCGGGGCGCGACCGCAGGCGATCCACTGCCGGTAGGAGGAGGTCCGGCGCCCCGGGGGAGGGAAAATGGTGCCGACCTCGCCCCCCCGGGCGATTTCCAGGAGGACGTTGTCCCGCCTGCCGTCGGCCACCAGCAGGGGAATGTTGGCGAGGGCGGCGGCGCGGGCGGCGTTCAGTTTCGAGACCATGCCGCCGGAGCCGAGTCCGGATTCCGATCCCCCGGCCATGGCCAGGATGTCGGCGGACAATTCCCCGACCTCGGGAATGAGCCGGGCGCCCGGGCGGGAGGGGGGGCGATCATAGAGGCCGCCGACGTCGGAAAGGAGGATGACGGCGTCGGCGTCCACCAGTTGGGCGGTCGACACGGCCAGATAATCGTTGTCGCCCATCTTGAGCCGCAGTTCCTCCACCGCCACCGCGTCGTTTTCGTTAACGATGGGCAGCGCCCCGGCCCGGAGGATGGCCAAGAGGGTGTTCCGGGCATGGAGAAACCTTTGGCGATCCTGGAGGTTGTCCCGGGTCAGCAGCACCTGGGCGACCTTCAGGCGGTAGCACTGGAAAAGCTGCCGGTAGATTTGCATCAGGGCCACCTGGCCGATGGCGGCCGCCGCCTGGATGCGGGAAAGCTCGCGGGGCCGGGCCGGCAGCCCGAGCTCCGCCGTACCCGCGGCCACCGCCCCGGAACTGACCAGGACGATTTTGCGCCCCTGTTCCGCCAGGGCGGCCAACTGCCCGACCAGCCGGGCGATAAAGGGGGTGTCGAGGCCGCCGTCCAGCGAGGCCAGGAGGCTTGAACCCACCTTGACCACCAGCGTCCCGGCCCGGGACACGGCCTCCCTCGGCATGTGGCGGAACTCCCCCTTCTCGAGGATATGGCGCGCCGGCGGAGACTGGCCGCGGACGCCATCACCGGCGCCGCCAATTCCCGCGTCGTGATTCGGAAAGCCGCCGAACTCGCCCTGGAATCCGCGCCTTCGCGCGATCCGCGGGGCCGCTCAGGCGCCGAACAGCCACCTGGGCAGCCACAGCGATATGTCCGGGACGAAGGTGACCAGCATCAGGGCGAAAATCATCGTGGCGAACAGGGGGATCATTTTTTTCGTCGTTTCCTCGATGGTGGTCTTTCCGACGGCGCAGCCGACGAAGAGGGCGCTCCCCACCGGGGGGGTGCACAACCCCACCGCCAAGTTGAAAATGAGCATGACGCCGAAGTGAATGGGATGCATGCCGATGATCGAACCGGTGACGACGGGAAAAAGGATGGGGGTCATTATCATGATCAGCGGCGCCATGTCCATGAAACAGCCGAGAATCAGGAGCAGAAGGTTGATGATGAGAAGAAGCCAGGTCCTGTCCTCGGTGATGGAAAGCAGAGCCCGCGTCACCATGGCCGGCACCCGGAGCTCGGTCATCATGTAGGAAAAGGCCTTGGCGCAGGCGATAAGGGACATGACGATGGCCAGGGTTTTCAGGGCTCTCCGGAGCGCCCCGCCGATGTCGCGGATCCTGGCGTTCCGGAACACCAGGTAGGAGAGGACGAAGACATAGACGCAGGCGATGGCGGAGGATTCGGTGGCGGTGAAGACGCCGGCCCCGGTCCCCACCATGATGATCGCCAGGGTCAGCAGGGGCAGGATGGCGTTGACGATTATCCCGAGCCATCGCCGGCGCGGAATGGCCACCCCGGCCGGAAAACCGTAATGGCCGGCCAGCAGCCAGCACATGGCGGCGAAACTGCCGCCCAGGAGCATCCCGGGAAACACCCCGGCCATGAGGAGCGAGCCGATGGAGACGCCGCCCGCCGCCAGGGCGTAGATGACCATGTTGTGGCTGGGGGGAATCAGCACCCCCTGGCAGGCGGTGGTGACGGTGAGGGCGACCGAGAATTCCCGGTTATAGCCCTGCTTCGTCATCATGGGGATGACCACCGGCCCCATCGACGACACGTCGGCGATGGCGGAGCCGGAAATGCCCCCGAAGAGCATGGAGGAAAAGACGTTGACGTAAGCCAGGCCGCCCCGGAAGCGGCCGACCACGAGATTGGTGAAATCGATTATCTTGTCGGAGACCCCCCCGGCCCCCATGAACTCGCCCATGAGGATGAAGAAGGGGATGGCGAGCAGCGAAAAATTGTTCACCCCGTCTATGAGCTGGCGCACCATGACCCCGAGGCCGGTGCCGTTGGAAATGGCGCTGGCCAGGGTGGCGGTGAGAAGGCAAAAGGTAATCGGCACCCGCAGGAGCATCAGAAAGACGAAGCCGCCCAAAAGGATGACGATGGGAAGCGTGTCCGGGTTCATTCGGCCACTCCCTCGTTCGCAATCGACCGCCGCCGCCTCAGCTCCTCGGCGTAATCCACCTCCGGCTCCGTGTACAGCAAATCGTTCCGCCCGAGAACGCCGGTCAGGAACAGGATCGAATCGAAGGAAATGAAAAAGCCGCCCAGGGGAATGGGGAGGTATTGCCACCAGGTGGCGAGGCCGGTCATCGGGAGCTTTCCCGGCAGCTTGTACAACTGCAAACAGCGGGCGGTTCCGTAATAGAGCATGAACAGGCCGCAAACAAGCACCACCAGGTCGGCGAAAACCGTCATGGCCCGGCGCGCCCGGCCGTCCCGGGGAAACAGGTTGTAAATGATGTTGACCCCGATATGGGCGTGATCCCGGACGCCCATGGCCATGGCGAGAAAGGCGAAGAGCGTGACCAGGAGGCGCGGAACCTCCTCGGCCCAGCCGAGGCCGGTGTTGAACACGTAGCGGAGGGTCACCGCCAGGGTGACGATGGCCACCATGGAAAGCAGGGCCACGTCCGCCACCCACAGCATGAGGCGGTGCAGCCAACGATTGACGGTTCGCGTCGCGTTGCCCAAAATGACGGCCCTCCCCGGGAGGCGGGAGCAATGAAACCGGCCCGGCCGGGGTCCCGGCCGGGCTTGGTCATTTTGCCCGTTGGCTAGAATTTTTCGCCGATTTTCTGAATTTGGGCGATGATGTCCTTGTAGGCCGAGCCGAATTCCTCATAAAGCGGGGCCATTTTGGACTGGAAGCCGGCGAAGGCCGCGGGGGTCAGCGTCACCACCGCGGTGCCGGCCTTGCGGACAATCTCCTCCGAGGATTTTTCCTTCTCGGCCCATTTCTCGATCTCGAAGGCCTGGGTGTCGGCGGCGCTCTTGAAGATGAGGTCCACGTCCGCCCGGCTCAACTCGTCCTTCACCGCCTTGCTCATGAGCAGGATTTCCGGAACCCGGGTGTGCTGATCCAGGATGTAGTATTTCGCCACTTCGTAGTCGCCCATGTTCTGATAGGTGGGCCAGTTGTTCTCGGCCCCGTCGACGGTGCCGGTCTGGATGGCGGAATACACTTCGTTGGGGCCGATGCCGGTGACGCCGACGCCGCCCAGGAGTTCGACCATCCGCACCATCATCCGGTTGTTCTGCATCCGGATTTTCAGGCCCGCCATGCCGGCGACGTCCTTGACCTCCTTCTTCAGGTAGAAACAGCGGGAGCCGGCGTCATAGTAGCAGAGGCCGACCAGCCCGGAACCGCTGGCCTCGATGTCGGCCAGGAGCTTTTTCCCCACCTCGCCGTTCAGCACCGCCCACATGTGGGCGCCGCTCTTGTAAAGGTAGGGCATCTGGATGGCGTTGAGGGCCGGGACATAGCTGGCCACCGGGGAGGCGGAGACGCGGGTGAAGGCCAAATCGCCCGCCTGGAGCGCCTCGATGGCGCCGGTTTCCTCGCCGTACAGGGTGCCGCCGGTATAGACCTCGATCTTGATCCGGCCGTTGGTCCGTTCCCCGACCAAACGGGAGAATTCGTGGTCGGCAAGCGAGGTCGGATATCCCTCGGCATGGACCTCGGAAAGGCGGTACGTTCCGCCGAAAGCCAGCGCCGGCAACAGGGCCGCCGCGAAAACCAACGCGTACAGTCTTCTCATCCCGAACTCCTTCGCAAAAAAGACCCTAAGAGCTTGACGCTCCCGCCCCCAAGACGGCGGCCAAGGGCGTCGTCGACTTTCCCGGGCGTCCATGGCAATTTTTACGTCCCGGATTCGCATCACCCCCCGATATCGCAAACTTCCACCGGCTAGGCGGCCAATGCAGCAAAAGTCTAAGCCGTAATCGCGCAAAAGCAAGGCAATTCCTTCCGAAATGCGTCCACTCCCGCAAGCGGACCTTTAGAGCGTGTTGTTAAATACCGGATCGCCCGGGTTAGACAAGGAAAAAGTCGCCGGCGGGATGATTTTTGGCCGGCGGTCAAGGTAAAAATCATCCGAGAAGCGGCTTTTGACGCGGTATAACCCGACGAGACGGCATTTAACAACACGCTCATAAAGCGGACTTTTGTTTCAAGGCGTTCGTTTCAGAGCCGTTTTTTGGCGCCGTCGCCGGCCCGGGTCGAGTTGACGAAAAAACAAGCCATTGAAACGAAAGCGGTTGAATCTTTAGGGGAGACCGGGCGGCGGTTGGCCCGGTCTCCCCTAAAAACCCACAAAAAGGCTTTCCATGTTTTTCTACAACGTCGCCTCGTCCCTCGCCTTCATTTTCGTCTCCATCTTCATCATCCGGGAAAGCGCCACCTTCCCGCAATCCGAAGGTCCGGGGGCCGACGCCGCCTATTGGCCGTCCTTCCTTGGCTGGCTCATCCTCGCCCTCTCCGCCGCCCTGCTGGCCCAGACGCTGTTCAAGCGCGTCCAGGCCAGGCGGCGGGCCGAGGAGAGCGGAAGCGCCTTCGTCCCCGAACCGGGGCCCTTCGATTTCAAGTCGCGCGGCATGATGTTCGTCTATGGGCTGTGCGCCATTTTTCTGGTCTTCAGCCTGCTTCTGCATTACGTCAACTTCAACGTCGCCTCGGTGGTCCTGATTCCCTCCTGCATGCGGCTGCTGGGGGAGAGGCGGCTGTGGATGATCGCCGCCGTCACCGCCGGAGTGCCGCTTCTGGTCTGGGTCATATTCGCGAAAATCCTCGGCATCATGATGCCTTAACGCCGGCAAGGCCAAAATCCATGGACAATCACGTTTCCCTCGCTTTCTGGGCGGCTCTGGAATGGAGCAACCTCTTCTACGCCTTCTTCGGCACCTTCGTCGGCATCGCGGTGGGCGCCATGCCCGGGCTCTCGTCGGTGATGGGGCTGACCATCGTCCTTCCCTTCACCTTCACCATCGACGGCACCGGCGGCTTCTTCATGCTGCTGGGGGTTTTCTGCGGAGCCATCTACGGCGGCTCCATCACCGCCATCCTCATCAACACCCCCGGCACCGCCAACTCCGCCGCCACCTGCCTCGACGGCTACCCGATGGCCAAGCGGGGCGAGGCCGGCCGGGCGCTGAGCCTTTCCACCCTGGCCTCGACGGTGGGCGGGCTGTTCAGCGCCTTCCTCCTGCTGTGGACCTCGCCCCTGCTGGCCAGGATCGCCACCAACTTCGCCTCTCCCGAGTATTTCGCCCTGGCGGTGTTCGGGCTCTCCATCGTCGCCCGCGTCTCCTCCGACTCCATCCTGAAAAGCCTGATCGCCGCCGCCTTCGGCCTGTTCCTGGCGACGGTGGGGCTGGACCTGTTTTCCGGCCATCCCCGCTTCACCTTCGGCACCGTTTATCTCATGGGCGGCGTCGCCATGGTGCCGCTCCTCATCGGGATGTACGCCTTCGCCCAGGGCCTGACCTCCGCCGAGGAAAGCGGCCGGGGCGTCCTGCCGCCGTCCCAGCACAAGATCACCGGCATCCTCCCCCGCTGGGACGACTTGAAGGCCATCTCCGGGACCCTTCTCCGTTCCAGCCTCATCGGCTCGATCATCGGCGCCATCCCCGGCACCGGCGGCGACATCGCCTCCTGGGTCGCCTACAACGAGGCCAAGCGCTGGTCCAAGCGCCCGGAAAAGTTCGGCACCGGCGTCCCGGAGGGCGTCGCCGCCCCCGAAGCGGGCAACAACGCCGTCTCCGGCGGCGCCCTGATTCCGCTCCTGACCCTGGGCATCCCGGGCGACGCCGGCACCGCGGTGATGCTGGGCGCCTTCATGATGCACGGGATCGTGCCCGGGCCGCTCCTGTTCCGCGATCACACGGTCGAGGTCTACACCATCATCTTCGGCCTGTTCCTGGCCAACATCTTCATGTGCCTCCTCGGCTACGCCGGCCTGCGGCTGTTCGCCAAGATCCCGAGCATTCCCATGCCGACGCTCCTGCCCATCGTGTTCATTTTCTGCTTCATCGGCGCCTTCGCCCTCAACAACAACGTCGACGACATCTACTTCATGATTGTCACCGGCGTCGTCGGCTACGCGCTGATTAAGCTCGGCTTCTCCGCTCCGCCCCTCATTCTCGGCCTCATCCTCGGCGGCATCGTGGAAAACAACCTGACCCGCTCGCTTGTGCTGTCCAACGGCAGCCTCGCCATTTTCTTCACCCGGCCCATTTCCTGCGTCCTCATGCTTATCGCCCTTTCGACCCTGTTCGTTCCGGCGATCCGCTTCGCCGTCAAGCAATTCCGGCGCCAACCGCCGGCCGCCAAGGCGGCCTAGTATTCCGCGAAGTCCAAATCCTTGATTTGGACTTCGCGGGGAGCGACCCCGGTTCGGCCGAATTCCGCCTCCGGGGAAGTGAATTCCCCTCCGGCATTGGCGGTTGATTCCGGAGCAAACGGACTTCGGCGTTCGTAAAATCGGTCTTTCCGGATCACTAGCGATCGCCAGGCCGGCCTTTCATCCATGGAGAACGCCATGACGGACAATCCCTTCGCCCTGGACGACAAGCTGGTGCTGATCACCGGCGGCGGCAGCGGCATCGGCAAGGCCATAGCCGGGGCGGTGGCGAAGGCCGGCGGGCGCGTGGTCATCAGCGGACGCCGCCGGGAGGCGCTGGCCGCGGCCCGCGCCGAAATCGGCGATCGCGCCGAATACCTCGTCAACGACGTCGCCGACCTCTCCGGCGTCCCCGGCCTGATCGAACGGATCGAAAAGGAAATCGGCCCGCTGTACGGGCTGGTGAACAACGCCGGGGTCACCCTGATGAAGGCGGCGCTGGAGACCACCGACGAGGATTTTCTGCGGCTGCTGACCGTGCATCTCCGGGCCTCCTTCGCCCTCATCCGCGAGAGCGCCAGGCGCATGGCGGAGCGCAAGTCCGGCTCCATCGTCAACATCTGTTCGCTGTCGGCCATCTTCGGGGTCGAGCATTGCGTCGCCTACACCGCCGCCAAGTCGGGCCTGAAGGGCATCGTCAGGCCCCTCGCCCTGGAATTCGCGCCGCTGGGGGTGCGCATCAACGACATCGCCCCGGGCTGGATCGAGAGCGACATGACCAGGACCTCGGGGAATCCCGCCCGCAAGCGGCGGATAGAGGAGCGGACGCCCCTCGGGCGCTACGGCCATCCCGAGGAAATCGCCTTCGGCGCGGTGTACCTGCTGTCCCCCGCCGCCGGCTTCGTCACCGGGACCGAACTGGTCATCGACGGCGGCATGACCGCCGCCGGCATGTACGTCACGGGCAAGTGAACCCGGCCGGCGGAGCGGTTGTCGACGGTTCATCGCCGCCGCCGTTCCCACCCGGCGGGAGGAATTTTAGGGGAGCGAAAAAATGGCGAGGAAAATGAAAAAACGCGGCGCCCTCGAGGCGATCGGCGGCGCCCTCCCGGTCCCCGCGGAGGAATTCGCCCGCCGCGCCTACGAATACACCATGAACCCCTGCCGCAATCCGCTCAAGGCCGTCATGGATCGGTTTGCGACGGTCGCCGAGACGCCGCCGTTCCTGGGCATCGTCAACGACATTCCCTGGTACCAGTTCAGGGAAAGCGAGGCCCACGCCTGGGCCAGGGCCGGCTTCAGTTGGATAATCAACGACGGGGAGCATCCCCAATGGGAGGGGTTTTACGGCCGCGAGCAGAACGCGATCGAGTCGAGGCTGGGCCTGCTCGCCGTCCAGCGCCTGCGGCGGGACGCCGGCAGTTCGTACGGCGACGCCTATGTCCTGGGCGCCCGGGCCACCATGCGCCCGTACGGCACCACCTTCGAGGAGGCGGAGAGATATCTGCGATCGGTGGATTTCCCCGTTCCCGGCCGGGCGACGCCTTTCGACCGCGGCGGCTACCCCATGCGGGGCGGCGACCGGACGCTCAAGTTCACCCCCGGGGAATTGCGCGCCGCCGAAACGGAGACCCAGGCCTGGGTCCAGTTCGAGACCGGCGAATACATAATGGACCTGAAATTGCGCGATCGCGTCCTCGACCATATGGCATCCCTGGGCAGGAACAAGGCGTGCGTTTACATAGGCCCCTTCGACGCCATCATGCGCCAGGGCGACGTTCCGGAGATGCGCGAAGCGATCGACGGCCTGATCCGGGCCGGCGTGGATCGCGGCATCCACATGGGCCGGGTCGTCGGTTCCGGATCGATGGAAAATCCCGAGGACATCGAGGACGGCATGGTCGAGGCCATCGAGATTGGCTGCCGCCTCATCGCCCTCCATCCCTTCACCTCCGATATGCCGTACCGGGGAGCCGCCGCCCTGGCCGCCCCCTTCTTCAGGGCCTGCGAACGGTGCGGCTTCTGACCCCGCCCTAGTTGCGGCCAACCGCGCCGCAACTAGGGCGGACGCGACAAGTTGTGAGGTTAGGGTCTTATAATTTTCAAGGAAATCGGGCGGCGATTGGCTCGATTTCCCTTGGAAGTCGACGGATCAAGCGCGCCCGGACCGCGGTATTCGCTTAGAGGGCCAAGGGAGCCCCGGCGGCTGCGTTCCGGTTGAAAAACTTGGCGGAGGAGGAAACGGCATGAAAAGAATCGGTTGCGCCTTGGCATTGGCGGCGGCATTGGTCCTCGCGGCGGGATGGGCGCCATCCCTCGACTATCCCCGGTCGCCGGTCAGCATCATCGTGCCCTACGGCGCCGGCGGCGGCACCGATCTAATCGGACGCGCCCTGGCCGACACCGTAAAAGGCTCCTTTCCCCGGGGCATCGCGGTGGAAAACCGGCTGGGCGGCGGCGGATCGGTCGGGATGTCCTACGGGCAGAACGCCAGGCCCGACGGCAACATCATCACCAACATCACCGTGGAACTGGTCACCCTTCCCCACACCGGGACCGGGGGCGACATTTCCCATGAAAAATTCATCCCCCTGATCATGTTCAATTCCACCTACAGCGCCGTCACCGTCCAGAAATCCTCGCCCCACAACACCCTCAAGGATCTCCTGACGGCGGCGAAGACCGACCCGATCCAGGTGGGGAACTCCGGCATCGGCGCCATCTGGCATTTGGCCGCCGCCAGCCTGGAACAGGCGGCGGGGGTCGAATTCATCCACGTCCCCTTCGACGGCGCCGCCCCGGCCATCACCTCGCTTCTGGGCGGCCATATCGACGCCGTGACGGTCAGCTACGCCGAGGTGGTGTCCCAGGTGGACGCCGGCGAACTCAAGGTTCTCGCCGTCCTGGCTCCCCAGCGCCTGCCCGTGGCGCCCGACATTCCCACCGCCACCGAATTGGGCTACAACGTTTCGGTCGGCTCCTGGCGCGGCTTCGGAGTCCCCCTGAACACCCCGCCCGAAATCGTGGCCTGGCTGGAGAAGACCTTCACCGACGGGGTCAACAGCCCCGGCTTCGTCAAGTTCATGAAGGACACCAAGAACGACATAGAGCTCCTGTCCTCCGCCGAGTACGCCAAGCGGCTGGCCAGGGACTACGAAATGTTCGGAAAATTGATTAACGATCTCGGCCTGAGCAAGTGAAAGCCAATTTTCCGGCAAGGCGCCCGCCGGTTCGGGCGCCTTGCCGAGGGAGCCGGCCCTCGGGGCGGGAAGCTTTTCCGGGAGAGGAGATGACGGGCTCATGAAAAAAGGCAATTTGATCGCCGCCGCCGCCTTCGCGGCCCTGGCCGCCTTCATAATTTGGGAAAGCCGGGAATTTCCCGCCAGCAAGGGGAATGTGCCGGGTCCCGCCGTCTTCCCCGTCGCCATCGCCGTCCTGATGCTGCTGTCGGCGGCCGCCCTGGCCTTCACGACCCTTTGCCGTTTTTCCGGAGAGGAGCGCAAACTGGATCTCCTCCGGCCCGACTGCCTCAGGGTGTATCTTTGCATGGGAGTTTTGATGATCTACGCGGCGCTGGTGCCGCTGATAGGCTTCCTGACCCTGAGCGTGCCGACGCTCATCGTATTCATCAGATGGTTCGGCGGCTACAGGCTGCGTGTCTGCGCCTTGAGTTCCCTGGCCGTCAACGGGGTGATTTACCTGGTGTTCAGCGAATTGTTGCATGTCCCGTTCCGTTTCGGCTTTCTTCCCTAGCGGAGGAGGTGCGGCATGTTCACCGCCGAGGTGTTCGCCAACGTCTTCGAACCGCTGACCCTGCTTTACCTAGTGGTGGGAGTCGCCGCCGGCATCGGCATCGGTTGCCTCCCCGGCCTCACCGCCACCATGGGGGTGGCCCTGGTTCTGCCCCTGACCTTCGGCATGGAGGCGATCCCCGGCATCCTCCTGCTCCTGGGGGTCTACGTGGGGGCCATCTACGGGGGGTCCGTCTCGGCCATCCTGATCCGCACCCCCGGAACCCCGGCGGCGGCGGCCACGGTGCTGGACGGCTACGAATTCGCCAAGCGGGGCGAGGCCGGGCGCGCCCTGGGCATTTCCACCCTGTCATCCTTCGTCGGCGGGATGATCAGTTGCGTCATCCTCGCCATCATGGCGCCGTGGCTGGCCAGAATAGCCCTGAAATTCAGTTCCCCGGAATTCTTCCTCCTGGCGGTTTTCGGGCTCTGCGTCATCGCCAGCATCAGCGGCGCCAGCCTGGCCAAGGGGTTGCTCTGCGGGGCCCTGGGAATGATTCTCGCCTGCGTCGGGATCGACGGCATCACCGCCCACATGCGCTACACCTACGGCAACATCAACCTGCTTTCCGGGATCAACTACATCCCGGTCATGATCGGGCTTTTCGCCATGTCCCAGGCCTTCGAGGGGGTGGAGGACATTTTCAAGCGGAACGCCGTCACCGGAGCCATCCCGAGCGTGCTTCCCCGCCGGTCCGACCTGCTGGTCATGGCCAGGGTGGCGCCGCTCTGCGGCCTGGCGGGGACCGCCATCGGGATAATTCCCGGGGCCGGGGCCGACATCGCCGCCTTCGTCGCCTACGGCCAGACCAAAAACCTGTCCAAGCGGCCGGAACTCTTCGGCACCGGCATTCCCGAGGGAGTGGCGGCCCCGGAGTCGGCCAACAACGGGGTCACCGGGGGCGCCCTCATCCCCATGCTCACCCTGGGGGTGCCGGGGGACGCGGTGGCCGCCATCATGATCGGCGCCCTGACCGTCCAGGGCCTGCAGCCGGGACCCCTCCTGTTCCGCAACCACCCCGCGCTGATCAACAGCGTGTTCATGGGCATGTTCCTGGCCAACATCGTGATGTGCCTGATGGGATTCTTCTGCATCCGGGCCTTCGTCAAGGTTCTTTCCATCCCCAAGGCCATCCTGACCCCGGCGATATTCATGCTCTGCGTGGTGGGTTCCTACGCCATGGCCAACAACTTTTTCGACGTCTGGACCATGCTGGTTTTCGGGATTGTCGGCTACTTCCTGAACAAGATCGACATCATCGCCTCGCCGGCGGTGCTGGGGCTTATCCTGGGGCCGATGGCGGAAAGCCACTTCCGGCGGGCGCTCCTGATGGGCCGGGGAAGCTACGGGGTCTTTTTCTCCACCCCCCTGACCTGGATTTTCTGGGGGTTGATCGCCTTTTCCCTGTTCCTCCCCTTCTGGCAAAGGCGCAAGGGCGGATCGGCCGGCCGAAAATAGGGGCCGGGCAAAACGACGAAAAATCCGCCCGCCGCGACTGGCGCGGCGGACGAATCCATAATCCCCCGGGATAAAGGAGGCGGAACCATGCGGAAATTATTGTTGACGGCGCTATGCCTGGCGGCGGCGGGCGCGGGCATCCGGGCGGCGGACGGAATCGTCATCAAGGTCGGCAATGAAACGGCCAGGACCGATTCCCAATTCGTCGGCATCCAGGCCATGGCGGACCGGATGAGGCAAAAGGCCGGGGATCGCGTCGCCATGGAACTCTACCCCGCCAGCGAAAAGGGCGGACCGCAGGAAATGGTGGAAATGGTCAAATCCGGTTCGGGCGATCTGGACATTTACGTGGGCGGCGCCGGCTTTTTCGCCAACTGGGACGGCAGGCTGAGCGTGTTCGACATTCCCTACCTTTTCGACAGCGCCCCCCAGGCCCACAAGATACTGGACGGCGCTTTCGGCGACGAGATGCTGGCCGCGCTGGAGCCGTTCGGAGTCAAGGGATTGGCCTTCTACGAGAACGGGGTGCGGAGCATCACCAACAACAAGCGCCCCATCAGGACTCCGGACGACGTCAAGGGCCTGGAATTGCGGGTCATGCCCGGCAATCCGGTGCATGTGAAGATTTGGACCATGTTCGGCGCCAACCCGCATCCGGTCCCCTTCAAGGACATCTACGAAAACCTGAAGACGGGGAAGCTTGACGGACAGGAACATCCCATCGCCCCCATCTACTCCGGCAAGTTTTACGAGGTGCAGAAACACCTTTCCCTCACCCGCCATATCTACGGGCCGCTCATCATGGTCATGAACAAGCCCAAGTTCGACGGTCTGCCGGCCGATCTCAGGGAGATCCTGGTCGCCGCCGCCCGCTTCGGCGCCCAGGCCCAGCGCAAGTTCATCGCCGACAACGAGGCGAAATTCATCGAGGATATGAAGAAGGCCGGCATGGAAATCATCGAGGTGGACGCCAAGCCTTTCCGCGACAAGGTGCGCCCCACCATCGAAAAGGACTTCGTCGACAAGAACGGCGACGCCTGGCTGAAAAGAATCGAAAGCATGAAATAGGGCGGCCGGCCGTTCAAAATAATCGGAAGGGTCTATCGGGGGAAGCCTTGGGGTTGTCCACCCAAGGCTTCCTTTTCGGGCGGGCGCCGAAATCAGCGGAGCTTTCGCCGGAAATCGTCCAGGGTGTCGCAGGTCGCGGCGTGAATGAGAAGCGTTTCCAAGGCGGACAGCTCCGTTTTGGCTTCCACCGCCCGGCGGATGTCGTCCGGGGCGGAAGCGAAACGGGTGGCCAGGACCCGCAGTATCCCTTGTATCTGGCCTTCCACCTTGCCTTCCACCTTGCCTTTCGCCATGCCTTCCACCAAACCTTCCGCCTTGCCCCTAATCTCGCCTTCCTCCCGGGCATAGTCCACGCTGGCTCCATAGTCCCGGCGCCACTTCTCCCGCGCCTCGGCCTCCAGCCGGGTCCGTTCGTCCGCCGACAACTCCTTCAGG
>JAISYL010000051.1 GCA_031269935.1 Planctomycetota bacterium | reverse complement strand
CCGGACGGGGGGGGGCCGGCGCCCTCCAGGGCCAAGGCGGCGGCGATTCCCCCCGGCAGCCGATAGGTGAAAAAGCGCCAGTCGCCGGCCGGCCGCTCCCGATCATACAGAAGAACGGCCCCGCCCGGGCCGGGCCGGACGGCAAAGGAGGACAGCTTCCCGGCCAGGCCCAGGCCCAGCGCCTTGAGGTAGGCTTCCTTGAGCGTCCAATAGAGGAGGAAACGATCCCGGCGCTCTCCGGGGCGGGAACGGCCGGCCACGTCCCGGAACTCGCAGCCGGCCAGGAAGCGCCTCGCCAGGGACAGCCCGTCGACTTGGCGCCGCCGGCTTTCCAGGTCGACCCCCACTTTCCCCGTCCCCGCCACCGCCACCGCCGTGGCGGCGGCGGTGTGGGAAAGGCTGAAGCGGGGGGGGGCGGCGCCCCGGGCCGCCAATTCGGCCGGAAGGATGGCCTCGGGCCGGCCCCGGGCGTCGGCGGCGAACCGCCAGGCGGCCGGCTTCACCTCCCAGTCCCCCCCCCCGTGGCGGCCCCGCCACCAGAGCGACAGGGCGTAACGGACCAGGGCGCGCGAAAGGCCGTAATTCAGGCGATCCTTCGGAAACAGGCGGCGATTCCGGCGTTCCTCCTCCCCGGGGTCGAGCCAGGAAAGAAGCGATTCCCGCGCCTCCCGGCCCACCCCCGCCCCCCGGCCGTAATAGAGTTCCGCCCGCCCGTCCGCCCGGCCGGCCCCCCCCCCCCCCCCGATGTCCCCGTCCGGATAATGCAACCCTTCCCCGCCCCCCCAAAAGCCCGGCCGGATTCCCTCCGCCGCCGAAGGGGAATTCACTTCCCCGGAGGATGAAGCCGGCTGAACAGCTCATCGGGATCAAATATCCGACATTCGCCGGTTTTTAGCAATCCCCCGAACCAGGAAAGCGGCAGGCGGAAACTTTCGGCCAGTCGATGCCGGTACCGGCTTTCGCCGTGGCCGTCGCGGATTTTCCTCAGCCGGGGCGGCTCCAGGGAAAACCACAGGTGCAGGCCGTCGTCGTCGCGGGTTAGATACAGCAGCGGTTTTTTGTTCACGATTCCCTCCCCGGCGAAGGTTCCCGGCCGGCCGGGCGCCCCGCCCAAAAATGTTGGAGACCGGAAAGCCCGGGAAACGGCCTTTTGTCCGCCTCCCCCGCCCGGCGAAATGGCGGTTTCCCGGGCTTCCCGACGGATTTGACCAAGCGGCTCCCCGGGTTAAACTGACCTGGGGGGAGGTCCGAATCATCCGGGGCGCCTCGATTCGCGCCCGGCCGCCGGACGGGAGACTGTTCGCCGGGCCGCCGCTTCGATCCCCCCCGGCCGAAAGGAGAACGGCATGTGGCGGGAAATACTTTTCCTGATCCTAATCGGACTGGTGAGCCTCATATTTTTCTATCTCTGGCATGCCGGGACGGATTTCCCTCCGAACGGGAACGACGATTCCCGGCGCCGGCGGTAAGAGCCAGGCCCCCCGGTCCGAAATCCTCCCCGTCCCCGCTCCCGGCGAAGGCGAACCGCAGCACCCGGCGGGGCTCCCCCCGCTTCTCGCAGCGTTCGGCGGCCTCCGGGTATTCCCGCCAAAGCCTCTCCAGATCGATTCCGAGGCGCCCCCTCGCCAACCGGTAGGATACCCGCCCGGATTCGGAGTCCAGGCCGGCGCTTGCCCCGATGGCCGAGATCAGCCGCCCCCTCAACCCCTCCTCCCGATCCCGCCAGCGCTCCAGCCCCTCCCGGGCCTCCCGATAGGATCGGATTAGCCCGGCCTCCTCCGGATTGGCGATCCGGATTTCGCCGTCGTCCCCGGAAAACCGCACCCCGGCCCGGCGGCGTCGGCTCCCTTTTTCCTCCCCCGGGATAAGCGCCCCGGTCCCGGCGGGATTTTTCCCGCCGCTTCCCATAATTTGTTTGACCATCTTCGCCCCCTCCAAAAAGGGCTTGCCCGGCCGCCCCTCCGGCATATACTGGAGGCGGGGCGGGGGGAAACCCGGATCCGCGCTTCCCCGGCCCTTGCGGCGCGGCCGGATTGGTGATGAATTTATCACATATTAGGAAATTTAGCAAGCAAAAATTACTGAATTTAGCACATTTTTTTGCCGGATTTCTAATATGCTCAATTCAAATGAGATAACCGAGCGTTTTTTCCATTATTATCGCCATGGGAAGCAAAAAGCCATTGCCGATACTTACGGAATATCGCACTCATCGGTCAGCCGCTGGAAAAATCGCCGGGAAGCCATCCCGGAAAAGCATCTCGAGCGCTTCCTGGAATTGGAGGGGGGCAAGGAAGTCCGCCCCGGCCTCAAGGTGTCCCGGGAGTGGCTGCTGCTGGGGCGGGAGGAGGACGCCTCCGGGCCGCGGCTGATTCCGAGCCTGCCTCTGCCGTCCGAGCGGATTCCGGTTTACAACTGCGCCCTCGGGGACGTCCACCACTCCTCGCCCAATCCCCGGCTGGTTTCCCTGGAGGTGGTGGAGGAATACCTCGACCCCCTGCCCGAAGGCTGCTGCTACATGAAGGTACGGGGCGACAGCATGGCTCCGGTGGCCCGGGACGGCCAGTACGCCCTGCTGGCCCCGGATCGCCGCTCGGCCCTGAACGGGGATCTGGTGGTGGTGTCGGTCCACGGCGCCGGCATTTACATCAAGCGCTTTTTCCGGCTGCCGGATCAGGATTTGGTCAGCCTCCACTCGATCAACCCGGTGATTCCCATCCCCCCCATCGTGGTGCCGGAAAATCGATTGGACGACCTGCGGGTGGTCATCGGCATCCGCTTCGAATAGGGGGGTGAAATCCGCCGGGGCCGGCGGGACAATTCGGCGCCGGCATACAGGGCGCGGACCAATCTTCGGGAGTTCCCGCTGGCGGCGGCATTCCCTCCCGCGTCTTGGTCAGGTCGCGCATGGCCTGCAAGGGATATTTTTGTAAAAACCTTATCCACTCGCCTCCCCTCGCATTCCGTTGCCGACACGCCGGTTGCGCTATCGCGGGCCGAAAAAATCCCGCCCGGAGGGAAGGGGCGGGAGAATATCGCCGCTGCCGGTGCGATGCGCCGGCCGTCCCGCCGCGGCACATATTTTATCCGTGGCCTCATTACATCCGGCGGCGTTCGGGACAACGCCGTCCGCAAACGCCGGCAAGGCGCATCCGTCAATACGGGGATCGGCTCCCAGAATGGCGAAATGGTACAGCGCCGGAATCAAA
>JAISYL010000027.1 GCA_031269935.1 Planctomycetota bacterium | reverse complement strand
TTACGGGCTTTTTTGACAAGCCGATTAAATATAAAAAACTGACCATTCATTGAACAGGGATAAAATTCGCATTTATCTGGTTGCAATTGCACGAGTTATGCGTTTTGCAAAACTCCAGTAAATAACTTATACAAGTTTATACTGCGTCACCAACGTCGCTCTCGTAAATTTTTACCCAACCACGGGCGAAAATTTACCGCCGCGACTCGGTTCCTTGTCTAAACATGTATAAGTTATTTATGGACAGACTCTAAAGAGATCGGGGGGAAATCGCCGGACCGCCCGGGGGAAACGGCGGCGCTATTCGCCCCGGGCGGAACGGGGAAGCAGATCGTCCCGGGTGAACACCGCCGTAAGCGGTATAGCCAACCGGGCCAGGGCCTCCCCGCCCCCCTCCAAACGATCGACCAGGGCGTAAACGCCGATGACGACCGCTTCCGGCCGGCTTTCCCTGACCCGTTCAATCGCCTTGAGGGCGCTCCCTCCGGTGGTGACCACGTCCTCGATAATCGCCACCCGCTGCCCCGGCCGCAACTCCGGGCCTTCAATCCATTGGCCGGTGCCGTGGCCCTTGGCTTCCTTCCTGACGATGAAGCCTTCGAGGGGAGGGCCCAGATCGAAGGAGAGGGCGGTGACGGCCCCGATCAGGGCGTCCGCCCCCAGGGTGAGGCCGCCCACCCGGTCGGGCCGGGCCGGCCGCATCAATTCGATGAAGATGCGGGCGGCGTAATTCAGGGCGTCCGGCCGCAGGGTGGTGGTCTTGCCGTTGATGTAGAAGTCGGATTTTCCCCCTCCGGCCAAGGTGAAATCGCCCCGGAGAAAATCGATCCGCTTCCTTAATTTTTCCCGCAGGAGCGGGATGTCCTCGGCCATGGCGGCGGCTCCTTCCCCGTGCCTCTTCTCCGGCCGTCAGCCGGCCAGCATGTCCTTCGCCAGCTGGTCGGCCGTCTCCCGGCCGGCCAGGAGCCCGGCTAGGCGAAGCGCGAATTCCAGGGCGGTTCCCGGTCCCCGGCTGGTGACGAGATTGCCGTCCACCACCACCCGGTCGGGGGAAAATTGGCAATCGGGGGGGAATCCCGTCTCCATTCCGGGATAGCAGGTGGCGCGCCTGCCCTTGAGCAGTCCCCAGGGCGCCAGGGCGACGGCCGGGGCCGCGCAGATGGCGGCGACCAGCCGGCCGCTTCGCAACTGGGCCTCGGCCAGCGACCGCGCCGCCGCCGATCCGGCGATATTGGCGGCGCCCGGCATGCCGCCGGGAAGCGCCAGGAGATCGAAGTCCCCCTCCAAGCCGGCCAACTCGACGTCCGCCTGGCACCAAACTCCCCGCGAACCTTTCGCCCGCGGGCCGGCCAGGCCGACCAGCAGGGTTTCCACCCCGGCTCGGCGCAGGACGTCGACCGGAGTGATCGCCTCGATTTCCTCGAACCCGTCGGCCAACAACACCGCCGCCCGGGCGAACATCCCTTTTCCCACGGTTTTGCCCTCCCTTTTTCACGGTCCGTCCCCGAACCGCGAATCAAGCGGCTTGCGGAAACCGGAATATGAACCCCCTTCACCCGGGATATTATGCCGGGAATCGTCCGGCCGGCAAGGGGTAAAACAGTTCGGGGAAGAAAGGCGGTTTTTTTCCCGCGCTCAAGAGTCAACTTGTTGACAGCGGTCGGCCGGCGAATACAATGGTTGCGAAGAATGCCCGTCCGGTCCCGAAAGTTGGCGAAAACTCCAACCGGGGACGGATTTTCAGGCGTCCCGGCTTTCGCGCCGGCGAGGCCCAAAAAAGAATCGCCGCTCAGGAACCGCCGCCCTCTTCACTTGTTTCTTTACGAGCCACCATCCAGGAAATAGCCCGGTGAAATGGAACAAAGCGGGATTTTTCCTTTCGAAAACGGCTTCGGCGGGATTCGCCGGAGGTTGGGACTGTACGGAACCTTTTTTCAAGCGAGGAGGATTACCATGCGTCGTATCGGCGGTTTTTTGATCCTGGCGGCGGCCCTGGCGTTTTTGCCGGGAATTTCCAGCCTGGCGGGCGACACTTACGTGATGAAATTGTCCACCCAGCTCAATGAAACCACTCCCATGGTCAGGGGATTCAAGCAATTGGCGGAAAACGTCAAGGCGGCCAGCAAGGGCAAGCTCTTGATCGAAGTGTATCCCTCGGCCCAACTTGGATCGGACGAGGACGTCATCGAGCAGGCCATGCAGGGGGTGAACGTGGCGGTTCTCACCGACGGCGGCCGCATGGGCAATTACGTCCGCGATTTCGGCATCATCGGAATGGCTTATTTCGCCGACAATTACGACGACGTAATCAAGGTTGTGGAAAGCGCCACCTACAAGAAATGGGAGGACGATCTGTCGGCCGAGGGCATCCGGGTGCTTTCCTTCAACTGGTATGACGGCCCCCGGCATTTCCTCACCCACGAACCCATCAAGACCCCCGCCGATCTCTCCGGCCAGCGCATCCGCACCCCCGGGGCTCCCGCCTGGGCCGAATCCATCCGCGCCCTGGGCGCCACCCCCGTCGCCATGCCCTGGGGCGAGGTCTACAGCGCGGTCCAGTCCCGGGCCATCGACGGCTGCGAGGTCCAGGACACCTCCACCCTGGGGTCGCGGACCTACGAGGTTCTGAAATACCGCAACAAGACCGGGCACTTCCAGCTCATCAACGGCCTGATTGTGGGCGAACGCTGGTTCAAGACCCTGCCGGCCGATCTGCAAAAAATTCTTCTGGACGAAACCAAGGCCGAGGGCCAACGGAACGCCCGCCTGGTGGAACGGGAGATCGTGGAGATCGAAAAGAAGCTGACCGAATACGGCATGATCTCCACCCAGCCCGAGGTCGCCGCCTTCAAGAAAGCGGCCGAGGCCGCCTACGAAAAGCTGAACTTCACCGCCCTGCGCACCCAGGTTTACAAGGAAATAGGCAAGTAGGGATCCGTGGACTTCCGGACCGAACGGGGAGTTGACCGTGGTTAAAAGCATCTATCGAAAGTTCTGCCGAATTGAATTGTGGGTGGCGGCGGCCCTGCTCATGGCCATCGCCACCCTGGTGTTCGTCTCGGCGATCGCCCGGACCTTGAGGCATCCCCTGAATTGGACGGTGGATTTTTCCATGTTTCTCTTCGCCTGGCTGGTTTTCCTGGGCGGGGACATCGTGGTCCGGGAAACCGAGCTGATTAGCGTGAACATTTTCCAGAACTGGCTGTCGCCGCCGCGCCGGAAGGTGCTGCAGGCGGTTTTCCTGGTGCTGATGATCGCCTTTCTCGCCGTGCTGGTCCGCTACGGGGTGCCCTTGTTGCTGGACAATTGGAAGCGCCAGTTCCAAACCATGGAATTGAGCTATTCCTGGTGCACCCTGGCCGTTCCGGTGGGGTCGGTCCTGATGATCATATCCTGCGGCATCAGGTTGTACAAGTTGCTTTGTCCCCGGCCGGGGTCCGGAAAGGGGCAATGACATGACCGTCGCTTTCCTGGTTTTCATGGCGTTTCTGATCCTGGGGATGCCGGTGGCCTTCGCCATCGGCATTTCGGGATTTTCCTTCTTCTGGGTGACCGATCAGATTCCCATGACCATCACGGTCCAAAAAGCCCTTTCCACCACCCAGTCCTTCACCATGCTGGCCATCCCCCTCTTCATTTTCGCCGGCAACCTCATGAACAACACCGGCATCACCAACCGCATCATGAAGCTGTCCAACGTCCTCACCGGCCACCTCTACGGCAACATCGCCCAGGTCTCCTGCGTCATGTCCACTCTGATGGGGGGGGTGTCCGGGTCGGCGGTGGCGGACGCGGCCATGGAAAGCCGCATCCTGGGGCCGGAAATGATTCGCCGGGGCTATTCCCGGGGCTGGGCGGCCGGGATCAACGGCCTCTCCGCCCTGATTGTGGCCACCATCCCCCCCAGCATGGGCCTGATTATCTTCGGCTCGGTGGGCGAGGTGTCGATCGGGCGCCTGTTCGCCGCCGGCTTCGTCCCCGGCGTCCTCATGATGGTGGCCCTGATGGTCGCGGTGTCGATTTCCGCCCGGAGGCGCGGATACCTGCCGGAAAAGGCGAAGATGTCCAGCCCGGGCGAAATCCTGAAATGCTGCGTGGAATGCGTCTGGGCGCTCTTGTTCCCGATTTTCCTAATCGTCTTCATCCGCTACGGCATCATGACCCCGTCCGAATCCGGGGCCTTCGCCATCTTCTACGCCATCTTCGTCGGGTGGGTGATTTACCGGGAACTGACCATCGAATCCTTCAAGAGAACCTTGATCGACAGCGTCAAGGACATTTCCGCGATCACCCTGATCCTGGCCTTCTCCGGCATCTTCGGGTACGGAGTGGTGTACGATCACCTGCCGCAGAACATAGCCGGGATCATGGTGGAAATAACCTCCAATTCCTTTTTCATGCTGGTCATCATCGTCCTTTTGCTGATGGTCATGGGGATGTTCATGGAAACCACGGTCATCGCCCTGTTGATGACCCCGATTCTCCTGCCGGTGGCCAAGTCGGTGGGGGTGGATCCGGTGCATTTCGGGTTGATCATGATGACGACGGTTACCTTCGGGGTGATGACTCCCCCGGTCGGGGTGGCCCTCTACACCACCTCCACCATACTTGAATGCCCGCCCGAGGTGACGGCGCGCGAGTCCATGCCGTTTTATCTCGCCGTCCTGACGGTGATCGCGGTGCTGATGCTTTTCCCCTCGATTTCCCTGACGGTTCCGAACTGGATCTTCGGAGTGGCCCGTTATTAGCGGGTTTTGAAAGTCCCCGGAAAGGCGTATCCATGGCGAAACGGGTCGCGGTGGTGGGCAGCGCCAACATGGACTTGATCATGCGCCTGCCGCGCCTGCCGCAAAAGGGCGAAAGCGTGGCCGGGGATTCCTTTTCCCGGGCCTTCGGGGGCAAGGGGGCCAACCAGGCGGTGGCGGCGGCCCGGGCGGGGGCGGAGGTGACGGCGGTTTTCAACCTCGGGGACGACGAATTTTCCCGGCAAATGCTGGCGGTCTACCGGGAGGAGGGCCTGGACACCGCCTGGATTCGCCAAACCCCGGGGGAATCCGCCGGGGTCGCCCTTATCCTGGTGGACGCGGCCGGCGACAACTCCATTTCGGTTTTCCCCGGCGCCAACGGGAAATTGACCGGGGCGCGGGTGGCGGAGGCGGAGAAGGCGATCGCCGACTCCGCCCTGGTCATGCTTCAGATGGAGGTTCCCGGGGAGGCCAACCGCCGGGCAATCGAACTGGCGAGGCGGCATGGGGCCGAGGTCATGCTCAACTTCGCCCCGGCCAGCCATCCCGATTTGGAATTGGCCGCCGGGTCGGACATCCTGGTGGTTAACGAAACCGAGGCCGAGGCCCTGTCGGGACTGCCCGCCGCTTCGCCGGAGGCGGGGGAGGCGGCGGCGGCGGCGCTGGGGAAAATCGGACCCCGCCTGGTCATTGTCACCTTCGGGGACAAGGGGTCGCTGGTTTGGGAAAAATCCGGGCGGGTTTGGCGCCGTCCCGCCTTTCCGGTGGCGGCGGTGGACGCGACCGCGGCCGGCGACTCCTTTTGCGGCGCCTTCGCCGCCGCCCGGGCGGAGGGCCGGACCCTGGAGGACGCCCTCGGCTTCGCCTCCGCCGCCGGAGCCCTGGCCGCCAGCCGGCCGGGCGCCCTCCCTTCGCTCCCCACCCGCCGGGAAATCGAGGAATTTCAGGAAAAATCCAGATAGCCGGCCGCCAGGGCGGAGCGCCCGGGGCCGATCCGCAACCCCCCCAAATTCCGGAGGGAGGTTTCCCGCCGGGCCGCCAGGAGGCGGTCCACCGTCACCGGACCCAGCCCGGGAACCCGGAGAAGCTGCCAGCGCTCGGCCGTGCGCAGGCGCAGGGGAAAGAACTCGGGATGGCGGTCGGCCCAGCGCCTTTTCGGATCCGCCGCCGGGGACAGCCGGCCGTCGGCTTCGCAGGGCAGTTCCGCCGGCTCGAAGCCGTATTTCCGCAGCAGAAAATCCGCCTGGTACAGCCGGTGTTCCCGGGAGAGGATGCCGGGATCCGGCTTCGCCTCCCCGGGGATGCCGGGGCGGCCGGTCCCCCGCTGGTAGGCCGAGAAGTATACCCGTTCCAGCCGGCATTCCCGGTAGAGCTCCCCGGTCCGATCCAGGATTTCCCGATCCGTCTCGGCGGCGGCGCCCACGATGAATTGGCTGGTTTGGCGCAGCCGCCGGCGGCCGGGCAGGTTGTCGGCCAGTTCCCGGATTTTCCTGATGGTCCGGAGGATGTCCCGTTCCCAGTCCTTCCGGCCGGACAGGCCGGCGCAATGCCCGGCCGAGGGGGTTTCGATGTTGAGGGAGAGGGCGCTGGCCAGACCGGCCGCCTCGGCGACGGCCTCGTCGCTGGCGCCGGGAATGACCTTCAGATGGAGGTAGCCCCGGTAGCCGTACTTGCGGCGCAACAGGATCGCCACGGTGTTCAGGCGGGCCATGGTGTGATCGGGATCCCGGATGATCCCGGAGGATACGAACAATCCCAGAAGCCGGCGCCGGCGATTGTATTCCAGGAACAGCCGGGCCAGTTCGTCCGCCCCCAGGGTGCAGCGCCTGACCAGGTCGGCGTCGGCTCGGAGGGGGCAATAGCCGCAGTCGCCGACGCAGGCCGAGGACAACAGGGTTTTCAGGACGATGCCCGAACCGCCGTTGGGGAGGCTCACCGGGTAAAGCCAGGCCTGCCCGGCCGCGTCGCGCCGGCGCCGCTCCTCCGGACTTCCGGTTCCGCAGGCGCAGGCGAGATCGTGCCGGCCGGCCTCGGCCAGGATTTCCAGCTTTTCCTGACTGTCCATCGCCAACCCCCTCCGGGCGGAAGCCTTACCCCGAATATCAATTTATTCCGGATTTAATCCGGAATTGCAAATGTTTTTTGGAATTCCGGCGCTTTCGCCCCTCCGCGATTTTCCGGGGCGGGGCCCCGGACGGGGGGGGAAGGCTTTCCGGAATCCGGGGGATCGCCTTGGATTGCGTAAAGAAACAACGTTTTCGTCAAGCCGGGTTGAAACGTCGCCGCCGAGCCGTTCCCTGTCCAAGCCGCAAAATCCCCGTTTCCATAAATTTCCGCAAGGTTGTTTCTTGCCAGCGGCCGATTCCGGGCGTATTATGGGGATGCGGGCGATGGACTTGCGAAGGAAAGCGAACGGCGGCTTGTTTGCTTTCCTTTACGTTGACTTTTGCGGAAAATCAGTCCAACCTCCGATTGATTTCCTTCGAAGTTTCAGGGCGTTCGTTGCCGAGCCGTTTTTTTGGCGATGTCGCCGGCTTGGGTCGAGTTGACGAAAAAACACCCCATTGAAAGGCAAGCGGTTCAATCTTTAAGGGAAATCGGGCGGCGGTTGGCCCGATTTCCCTTAAAAGCCGGCAAGCAAGGACAGGATGGTTATGGGGTATGGGCTTTTTTACCTGCTCGGGGCGGTGAGCGGCCTGGGCTTGGCGTTGATTGTCTACGCCGTCGTTTCCGCCAAGCGCCGGCGCTACCGGGCTAGCCCCGGCGAGGGTCCGGCCAGCCTCTCCGGCCGGAACGAGGATTCCGGTTCCCGCCTTCCCGCCTCCCCCCTCTCCCGCGCTCCGGGATCGGCCGGGTCCAGGCCCACCGTAATCCTGGAAAAACTGCCGGCCCAGATGGAACTGCAATTGGACAGGAATCTCGGGGAATTCCGGGAAATGGCGATTAAGTTGGCCCAAATCGTCAACGACACCAAGGTCGTCTCCGATCAGGCGGCGGCGGCCTTCTCCTCCGCCAAAAGCGCCATCACCGGGGGAATCGCCGGCCGGGCCGACAGCCTGGAGCAAATCAAGGCGATATTGACGCGGGAGGTTGACGCCCTGCTGGAAAGCAATTCCGCCCTCAAGGGGGAATTGAACGAGGCGCGGAAAAACATCAGTTCCCAGCGCCGGCAAATCGAGGAGCTTCGGCAGCGCACCCGCATCGACAGCCTGACCAACATTCCCAACCGGGCCGCCTTCGACGAACGGCTGCGGGAATACCTGTCCGCCCTGGATCGCCTGGGCCGGATATTTTCCCTGTTGATGCTGGACATCGACTTTTTCAAGAGGATTAACGACACCCTCGGGCATGTCGGCGGGGATCGGGTCCTGCGCGGGGTGGCGGGTAAAATCATCGCCTCCGTCCGTCCCAACGATTTCGTCGCCCGTTACGGCGGCGAGGAGTTCGTGGTGTTGTTTCCGGAAACCGCACTGGAGGAGGGTTTGCGGGTGGCGGAAAGGATTCGCTTCGGGATAGCCAACGCCAATTTCCGCCTGGATTCGGAAAACATCAAGGTGACCATTTCCGGCGGCCTGATTGAAGGCAATCCCGGCCTGGACGCGGAGTCGCTGATCGCCGGCGCCGACCAGGCCCTCTACTGGTCCAAGGAAAACGGCCGCAACCGGATTTCCTGTTCCGGCCGGATCGGGGAGGAGCCGCCTCCGTCCGTCCGGGGGGAGGCGGCCGGGCCGGCCGATCGGTGAAAGTTTGGGGGAACGGGCCGGGCATGACATGGCTTAAACGCGGGCGGCGGATAGCGGTGACTGGTTTGTCCGGATCGGGCAAGACGGTATTTCTGCTCTCGCTGCTCCAGAACATCGAACATTTCGATTCCCGGCGCTTCCGGCTGGCGGGGGGGGGCGCGACCGGCGCCTTCCGGGAGTTGGCCGGCAAGGCGGACGGCTGGCCAATCTTCCCCCGCTCGCGGCTTCAGGCCGGGCTCATGCGTTCCCGGGAGGCGGCCTGGCCGGAGAAGACCGGCCGAATCCACCAATTCCGCTGCTCGTTCGATTACCGCCGCCGGGAGGCGGGGGGGTGGCTGGGGAAAATCCTGCCCGGAGCCCGCCGGCGGCGCCGGGTCCTGGAGTGGGAATTCCTCGACTTTCCCGGCGAGCGTTTTTCCGACGCCCTGATCGCCCGGCATCCGGACTTCCCGGCCTGGTCCGACGCCCTGCTGGGGCTGTGGGAAATGGGCGAACCCCGGCCGGAGGCGCTGGCGGACTACCTCGCCCTCCAGCGGGCGGATCGGCCGGTCGGGGCGGAGGAATTGCTGCTCGGCTACAAGCGCCGGCTTTCGGCCGGCGTTTCCGGCAAAAACCAGCTAATCACCCCTTCCGCCTTCATGCTGGCCCCGGACCGGGACTCCCCCCTGACCGCGGAAGACGTCCGGAATGGCGGGGCGGCGCGCCTGTCCGGCCTGCCGGGGGGGGAATTCTCGCCCCTGACCCGCGATTTCCGGGCCTCCCGCCCGGATTTGACCGAAATTTTTTCCCGGCATTACGCCCGTTACCGCGAAGAATTGGTCCTGCCCATTTTCGCGGCGATCAACGGTTGCGACACCCTGCTGGTGACCGTGGACATTCCCGGGATCCTCAGCGGTGGCTCCGGGCGCTATCACGACGCCGGCCATCTGCTGGAAGCCCTGGCCGACAACCTGGCCCCGTCCGGCTGGTTTTCCCGGGGGATTCGGCGGCTGGGACTGATTGCCGCCAAATCGGACATGATTCATCCGCGGGATCGGGACAGCCTGAAAAGCCTGGCCGACGACCTCCTCCGGCTGCTCCTGAACCGCCGGCCGGAAATCCGGCGGGCGAAAGCCTTCACGGTGGCCGCCTGGGCATCGGCGAAAAGCGCGGATTTGGAGGATGGGGGGCGGGCGCTTCAGGGCGTCCCCGCCCGGGAGGGGGGAAGCGATCTCCGGCTTTTCCGGGTGCCGGAGCTCAAGCCCGTCTGGCCGGTGGACTGGGGTCCGGAGGATCCGGCCTACAGCTATCCCCGGCTCGCCCCGGCTCGCCTGACCAACCGCTTCGCGGCGCCGGATCAGTGGAATCTGGAAAAGGTGTTCGACTTCATTTTGGCCTGAGACGGTGTTTAAAAACAGTTTGGGATTGGCCGAAATCCGGAAGGGGTGCGTGCTTATGGTTCGCCGGGCGGTTATTTTCGATTTTGACGGAACCCTCCTGGACACCCTGGAGGATCTCGCCGACAGCATGAACCAAGCCCTGGCGGAAAACGGTTTTCCGGTCCATCCGGCCGACGCCTACCGCTATTTCGTCGGCGACGGCATGGAGAACCTGGCCCGCCGCGCCGCCCCTCCGGGGACTCCCCCCGCCGGAGTTAAGGAACTGGCCGCCCGGATGCGGGACATTTACCGCCTGGGCTGGTCCCGCCGGACCCGGCCCTATCCCGGGGTCGTACCGCTTCTGGCCGAATTGAGGCGGCTGGATCGGAAAATCGCCCTATTGTCCAACAAGCCCGATTCCTTCACCCGGGAGATGGCCAGGCATTATTTCGGCCCCTCGGCCTTCGATCTGGTTTTCGGGGCCAGGGAAGGGGTGCCGATAAAACCGGATCCGGCCGCCGCCCTGGAGATTGCCCGAGCCCTCGGCTTGGCGCCGGCCGACTTCCTTTACCTGGGCGACACCGACACCGACATGCGGACCGGCCGGGGCGCGGGCATGAAAACCCTCGGGGTGGCCTGGGGATTCCGCCCGCCGGCGGAGCTTCTCGCGGCCGGGGCCGAGGCCATCGTCCACCGTCCGGACGAGATTCCGGCTTTTCTCGGGGGGGGGTAAGGGCTCGTCCATAAATAACTTATACAATTTCGGCATGAAAAAACCCCGCCGGCGTTGAATCGCCGCGCCTCAATGTAAACGAAATTAATGTTCCAATCGCCGGGGAAATGGAACATTGATGTTGCAGCCGTGAAATATCAACCGTATTAATCATGCCTGTCGGGAAAATTGCGGGAACTAATCGCTTGATTTCTTTCAAAGTTTCCGAGCTTTGGATTGCCGCCATGAATTATGACTAACTCATGGTTTCAACCCGGCTTGACAAAAGTCAACCAATTGAAACAAAAACGCTTAAATCTTTAAAGGAAATCGAGCGGCGGTTGGCTCGGTTTCCTTTAAAAGTCAACTTTCAGTAACAAATTGGAATCATGGTTGCATAAGTAATTTGGTTATATTCCCTGTCCCCCCGGCCTACTTGGACCGCGATTGACCCTCCCGAAATTTGCCGGCGGGATCCCCGCTTGGATAGTGTGCCCCTTGGGTTCCGTGTCCGGACATCCTTTTCTCCCCTGGTCAGGAGCGGATCGAAAATGACCGGCGTCTTCATTATCGGCCTGTTTGCCGTACTCATGGCGGTTGGCGTCCCGGTGGCCGGGGCGCTGGGCCTGTCGGCCCTGATTTATATGGCCGTCATGACTTCGATTGATCCGATTCTGGTGGTCCAGCAGATGATCAACGGTTCCGACAAGTTCACCCTGCTCGCCATCCCCTTTTTCATCATGGCGGGCGGCTTCATGGAGCGGGGGGGGATTTCCAGCCGGATAGTCCAGTTCGCCAAAAGCGTGTTCAGCCCGCTCCCCGGCGGCCTGGCCTTGGTGGTCATCGGCTCCAGCATGATTTTCGCCAGCATGACCGGGGCCGGGGCCGCCACCGCCGCCGCCATCGGCAGCATAATGCTGCCGGCCATGCGCCGGGAAAAATACGACGACGATTTCGGCTGCGCCCTTCAGGCCTCCGCCGGGATCTTCGGCCCCCTGATCCCCCCTAGCATCCTCATGGTCCTTTACGGGGTGGCCACCAACACCTCGGTCGGCGACATGCTGCTATCCGGAGTGTTCCCCGGCTTGTTCCTGGGAGTGGTGATGGCGGGAGTCACCATCTCCCTCTGCCTGAAAAACGGCTATCGGGGCGAGGGCCGGCTGTCGTTTCGGGAAATCGCCTCCTCCTTCGTCCACGCCTTTTTCGCCCTGCTGACCCCGGTCATCATCCTGGGGGGGATTTACACCGGCATTTTCACCGCCACCGAGGCGGCGGCGGTGGCGGCCCTGTACAGCCTGATCGCCGGCGGCCTGATTTACCGGGAATTGACCTGGGCCAAAATTCTGGACATCGCCTTCAAATCCTGCAAGCTGGCGGCTGGCATCCTTTTCATCGTCGCCGCCACCCAGGCTTTCGGCTGGGTGCTGACCCGGGAGCGGATTCCCCAGCTGGTGGGCGAATTTTTCAGCAACATCAGCTCAAATCCGGTGATTTTCCTCTTCGCGGTGTCGATTCTCCTCCTGATCGCCGGCTGTTTCCTGGATCCGGTGCCGGCCATCATGATTTTCACCCCCATCCTCGCCCCGCCGGCCATGAAATACGGCATCAATCCCATCCATTTCGGGGTGGTGATGGTGGTGGCGCTCTGCATCGGCCTAATCACCCCGCCGGTCGGGATGAACCTGTTCGTCGTCTCCTCGCTCAGCAAACGGCCGATTCACGCCATCGTCCCCAAGCTGTGGCCTTTCATCATCAGCATGATTGCCGGTCTCGTGGCGGTCATTTTATTTCCGGGGCTTAGCCTGTGGCTGCCGGAGAAACTGGGTTGATTTCAGCGAAGAAAGGGATTTTATGAAAAACCAAGCGTGGATTTGGCTCCTGGCGGCTTCAATCGCCGCCGAGGCGGCTTTTGGGGGCCAGGTGGAAATGAGCGTGGTGGCGGGTTCCATGACCGCCAATTCCCCGGCCGGAATCGCGGTGACCGAACTGGCCAAAAAAATCACCGGCCATTCCAACGGTTCCATCCGGGCCAATCCCTTTTATGAAGCCCAGTTGGGGGACGCCCGGTCCATGGTGCAGGGGCTGCAGCAGGGCACGGTGGACATCGGGGTGGCCGGGAACGCCTATTTTTCCTCGTTTGTCCCGGAAATACAGGTTTTTGAACTGCCCTTCCTTTTTTCCGGCTATCCCGCCGCCAGGGGCGTGCTGGACAGCCCGGCGGTCGAGCCGGTAAAGAGCCTGCTGGAATCCAAGGGCATCAAGTGCCTGTCCTTCTGGGAAATCGGCTTCCGGCATTTGACCAACAACGTCCGGCCGGTTAAATCCATGGCCGACGTCAAGGGCCTGAAACTGCGCACCCTGCCGGCCAACATCCAGGTGAAGACCTGGGAGAATTTCGGCGCCAACCCCATCGCCATCGATTCCTCCGAACTCTATTCCGCCCTCCAGACCGGGGTGGTGGTGGGGCAGGAGAACTCAATCAGCGAAATCTACACCAAGAAACTCCAGGAAGTGCAGAAATACCTGTCCCTCACCGGGCATGTATACACCCCCATGACCCTGGGCATGAGCATCCGCACCTGGAACAAGCTGGACGCGGCCCAGCGGGAGGCGGTTCTCAAAGCCGCCGGGGACGCCACCGCCCTGGTCCGCCGCTTGGGGGACGAGCATGAGCGGGACGGCTTGGAGAATCTGCGCGCCTCCAGCCTGGAGATTGTCGACAATCCGGATCTCGGGGACTTCCGGGAAACCGCGAAAAAATCCTACGATTTGTTCGTGGAGGGGAATCCGAATCGCAAGGCTTTGTTGGAATCCATCCAGGCGGCGGCCAGGAATTTTCCCTGACGATCCGTTTGTCCGCTTCCGGGAAGCCGGAGGAGTGAAACGCCATGCGCGTGATTGATTTGACCATGCCCATCGCCCCGCATTGGCGTTATGGCCTGGAACAGCGGCCGGCGCGCCGGTTTGACGAGGGCTCGGTGGTGCAGACCACCTGGTTCGCCCTCCAGACCCATTGGTATACCCATATCGACGTCCCCCGGCATTTTTCCCCGGACGGGGCCACCCTGGAACAATATCCCCTTGACCTCCTGGTCGGAGACGCCGTGATCCTGGACGTTTCCGACCAGGGGGAGAACGCGCCGATCGACGCGGGGAAACTGGAAAAAGCCTTCGCCGGCCTGGCCCGGCGGGACATCATCCTGGTCAAGAGTTGCCGGGGGCGAAAGGTTTCCATGGACAGCCGGGAATTTTGGGACGGTTCGCCCTACCTCACCGCCGACGCCGCCGACTGGCTTTACTCCCTGGAGCCCAAAGTGGTGGGGTTCGACTTTCCCCAGGATCGCGATATCCGCCGGCGGGATCTGCCGGACAACGAAAAGGAACACACCACCCATGAGCGGCTATTAAGGCGGGGGGTGCTGCTAATCGAATACCTGACGAATTTCTGGAGCTTGGGGGAGGCCGGGATCATCCGCTTCGCCGGCCTGCCGCTCAAGCTTATCGGGGTGGACGGGGCGCCCATCCGAGCCGTGGCCCTGCTGGACGCCTGACTTTCCGGAGACTTGGCATGTCCGAAAAAGAAACCGCCGGAACCGGGGACAATCGGGAGAGAGTCGGCCCCGTCGCCGCCCTGTTTGGCGCCGCCGCCCTGTTTTCCGTGTTCCTGGCCAACCTGGGGGTGGTCACCCGCTATGTTTTGCATTATTCCCTGCCCTCGGCGGAGGAGACGCTCCGCTACCTTTTCATTTGGCTGATTTTCGTGGGGGCCGCCCTGTCCTTCGGGGAAGGGGGGCTAATCAGCATAACCCTGCTGGAGGAGAGTTTGGCCGGCCGGCCCCGCCTGTGCCGGGCCCTGCTGCTCTTCCAGGGCGCGGCCTTCCTGGTTTTTTCCCTGGTCCTGACCTTCACCGGCTGGAACATGCTGGAAGCGCAGTTCGAGTTTTCCGAAACCTCGGTGGTGCTGGAAATCAACATGGGCTGGGTAACCCTGGGGGTGGTGGTTGGCTGCGCCCTCATGGCGCTTTATTCACTCCGCAATCTCGGACGGGTCCTGTTCGGAAGATCGTCCGGCTCCGGGGGGAACACGGCCTGACCGGCCGGTCGGTAGGCAATCGGTGAAAGGAGATTCCCGCATGAATGTCCGGCCCGCCCCGGCCAAACCCGTCCTCGCCGTGACCCTGGGTGACGCTTCGGGCATAGGCCCCGAATTGGTGGCCAAGATTATCGCCGACGGTTTCCTGGAGGATGTGGCCCGACCCCTCATTGTCGGCGACGGCCGCGTCCTCCGCCGGGGGATGAGCATAGCCGGAGTGGATTTCCCCGTTCATCGCCTGACGGATCCGGCCGAGGCCGATTTTTCCGGTGGGATTCAACTTATCGACACCGGGGATCTCGATCCGGACGCCGTTCAATTGGCCAGGGTTTCGCCGATCGCCGGAAAAAGCGCTGGGGATCGGATAATCCAGGCAATCGATCTTTACCGGCAAGGGAAGGTCGCCGGAATCGTTTTCGCCCCCTTGAACAAGGCGGCCCTGAAGGCGGCCGGCTTCAATTACGAATCCGAGCACGAACTATTCGCCGAGTTGTTCGGAATCACCGCCCCGCACGGGGAGATCAACGTCCTGGAGGGGCTGATGACCTCCCGGGTCACCAGCCATATCCCCTTGAGCGAGGTCAGCCGCAACCTTTCCCGGGAGGGCATCCTGGCCGCCATCCAGCTTCTTGATTCCGCCCAAAAAAAAGCCAAGGTGGCTAAACCCCGGCTGGCGGTGGCGGCCCTGAATCCCCATTCGGGCGAAAGCGGAACCTGCGGCCGGGAGGAGATCGAGCTTATCGCCCCGGCCGTGGCCGAGGCGAGGCGAAGCGGGATGGACGCGATCGGCCCGATTTCGGCGGACACGCTTTTCCTCAGGGCGTTCCGGGGCGAATTCGACGCCGTCGTCACCATGTACCACGATCAGGGCCAGATTGCCCTGAAAACCAGGGGATTTGAGCGGGGGGTGACCCTGGCCGGAGGCATGCCGGCCCCGCTGGCCACCCCGGCCCACGGCACCGCCTTCGACATCGCCGGGAAAAATCTGGCTCGGACCGGGGCCATCAAGGAGGCGGTCCGCCTGGTCGCCCGGATGGCGGGGTGAAACGGCATGCTTTCACGGTTGCTTGCCCGGCTGGCGGGATCTGGAAATTTTGTTCCTTGCGCCGAACAACCACAAAGCTGAAAGGATATCGCTTCAAAACAGGCTGCAGCCTTTTCATTATGGATCGACCCAGCTGACCCGGATAGAGTGCGAACGCAAGGAAACCGCCATCAGCCAACTATAATGGTACAGTAAGAAGAATTGCATCTCCTTCTTCGACGTCTTGGCATATGCACGACAACAGCTATGGCGGGAAATAATTTATAGCATGTCGTCTTCCAACTTCAATCTTACAATAATTCAAGAACTGCTTGTAAACATCTTCCGACGTATAAAGTCAAGGGGCAAGTTGAAACATTCACAAAATTTCACATTCGCCCAACAAAAAAACCGCACTCTCGTTTGAGAATGCGGCCATCAAATGGATTCAAAAAGAATCATAATCAAGAGCCAAATAGCCCGCTGCAAACGGAAGTGCGAGATTGCGCGGATCTCAGTTAACTGCAAAATTGGGATGGCTATACTGTCTGCGAACCCTGTCGCCCATAATCGTGATAGCTTGCGTCGGACAGAAAGCGAAACATCGATAGCAGCCGGTGCATTTCCCGGGCG
>JAISYL010000187.1 GCA_031269935.1 Planctomycetota bacterium | reverse complement strand
CGGTTATTTTGGGCTTGACGCTTGCGGCGACAATGGATCCCGAGGATCCGGCGCAAAGTAACGTTTACACTCGGGGCGCGACGGGACAACGCCGGTCAAGTGCGCAACCGAAAACATGTAAAATTATTTCGCGTCTCCCCCAAGGGGATTTTTGAAGAAAATCAAGCCAGCCACCGCTCGATTTTCTTCAAAATTGCCGAAAACCGGCGACTGGTTCCCGAATCGCGGTTGGCTTCGGCCTTCCACTTTATGGCGAAAGCCCCTCCGGCGCAAGCTTCGGCCGCCGAACCGCTTCGCCCGGGCAGGGCTAACGCATGAAATCTCCCGACAAAACCGCCCCGTTTGAGGAAAAAGCCGTCGAAAAACCGCCAAAAACGCGACTCCTCCGTAATATCCCTTGAATAAAGGGTTATTTTCGTACCGTTAGATTGCGTAAAGAAATAACGTTTACATTGGGGCGCGGCGGTTCAACGCCCGCCGGGCTTTTTCATGTCGAAGTTGTAAATGTTATTTATTTCCGCGCCCTTAGCCCTGTCCGCCCGGGCCTCGGGCCCTTATTTCCCCCGCCGGCGCAACCCTTTCCGGGCCACTCCACTTTCTTTCACCCCTTCCCGCCATTGAGGACGCCCCGCCAGATTGGGACCGCCATGGTCAGGGACGTGACCTTACGCGAGGACGAGCGCCGAGTGAGGCGCCGTCGTATCGCCCAAATATTGGCGGCCTTGCGAAACGCTGTGGTGCGCCTGCTTCGTGCCGGCGGCATACAACCATTGGTAGCCGCCACCGAGTACTTCGCCGAGTACCGGGACGCCGCAATCAATAGTGTCTTCAAGGAGAATTAAATGATCCGATTTTTCCGCCCGGCGGGTTGCAATGCCCTCCCGCAATCCATAAGATATTTTACGGGGAAAGTTGAAGCCGGCTTGAAGCGGCCCGAGGGACGGAAGGGGCGCCGGCGGTTCGGGGGAATCCGAATGGGGGGGATGGCGCGGGCTGGTCTTCTGGCGGCGGCGATTTTCGCCGCCCGCGCGGGGGGAAGCCCCGGGGCGGACCGGCCTTCCCCCGGGCCGAGACCGGAAATCCGGATTGGAGGGGAAATCCAGGTTGATTATTTTTTGCGCCTCACCCGGGGTTCGCCCGAATTCCCTTCCGTACGGGCGGCCGATCTGACGGTCCGGCGGGCCGGCCTGCGGATCCAGGCCGATGTCCGGCCCGGGGTTTCCGCCCGGTTCAAGATCGATTTGCGGGGGGGACCGGATCCCGCCCGGACGCAAGCGGACATCCTGGAGGAGGCGATCCTGGCATTGGGGGCGGCGGGCGGCGCCGGCTGGAGCTTTTACGCCGGCAAGGGCCGGGCGCCCTACGGACAGGACGTCACCCTGGGCCTTATCCAGAGTTACCACCATCTGGCCAACCGCAACCATGGTTCCCATGGTCCAATTTCCATTCTGGAGGAGGCGGGCGACCGGGTGGCGGATCCCGGACGTCCGGGCGGGACCCTGGTCCTGCCGATCCCCCGCCCGGGACAGCTGGACCGGGTTTTCCTGGCCGGCGCCGCCCTGGAATCGGATTCCATTTGGCGGGCCGAACTGGCCGTCTTTCAGCCAAGCCGGGAAGAATACGATTCGCGGCTGAAATCCGGATCCTCCGGAAACGGCTCCAATATCGGGGCGGCCGGCAGGTTCTGGTGGCGGCCGTTCGAATCGCTCACCCTGGAGGCGTCGGCCGTCCTGGCGCATTCGGACGATATGGGGCGCGCGTGGCTGCGGACGGACTTGCCGGCCGGGACCCCGGCCCGGAAAAACGCCTCCGCCCTGTCGCTGGGGTTCGACTGGCGGCGGGATCCGTGGCGGGTTTTCGGCGAATACCAGCGCGGCTGGAACTGGAACCATTCGCGCGATCACGCGGTCGACGCGGGGCAGTTGGGACTGGCGCGTTACTGGCGGAGCGGCTGGCGGCTGGGGGGAATGGCGGAGGTTTTGCGGGCCGGCTCCGGCCAACCGGCGGGAAAGGTCGATACTTTGTATAAACTTGCCCTCAACGTCAAATACGCCGCCCCGGCCGGCTGGTTCGTCATGGCCGAATACGGGCGCGAATGGCTGAGGCGCGACCAATACGGAAAAGCGCCCGGGAAGGATTCCGGCGAATTCGCGGGTCTTCGGGTGGGATTGACCTTTTGAAAGTTCCGATAACCTTGCTTCGCCGCCCGGGTAAAACCTTTAGGCTTTCCTTGGGCTTTTTTTTATTTCCCGTTGAAGTTGATTAATTATATAACATATTGCATTTTATGATGTTGAGATGTAATTGCGCTTCGCGGGTCCAATCTTTGCCAGAAGGGGGGCGAAATAATTCTTGACTTTGATCCCCCGAACCGACAAGATAACCATTAACCTTAGCCAGGGAAGGCTCCGAGGTGGAGTCGGGTATTGGGTTTGAGTTGCCGGATCAATATTCCGGGAAATTGCCAATCCGTTGCCGGCCTGGCGGAATATTCGCCTTGAATCGCCGGCTGGCGGCGGAGGGTTGGGAGAAATTAGAATCAGTGATGATTGATAAGCGGATCGACGATTTTTTGGGGAGGAGAGAAGTCATGAAACAGGTGTTGGGATTGGGATTGGCCCTTCTTCTGGCCGGGGGTGCCCTGTTTGCGGGCGACGATGTGGCCAAGATCATGGGCGCGGCCAATTACAAGGAAATCAAGGGGGGAAGTATTCTTTCCTGGGCGGGATTCCCCGGACCGGCCAAGGATCCGGCCGCGGCCCTGGTTCTATTGGAGAAACGCGGCCCCGCCGAGGTTATCGTCGGAGATACCTTCGCCTACCAGATTCAAGTGACCAATCGTTCCTCCATCGACGCGGTGGCCGTGACCCTGGAGGATTCCATCCCGGCCGGGTTCGCGGTGGAAAGCGTGGATCCGAAGCCCGCCACCGACAGCGGGGGAAAGTTTACCTGGGATTTGGGCTCCATCCCCGCCAAGTCGGCCAAATTGATAACCATCTGCGGCCGGGCCCTCCAGACCGGGTGCCTCCTCTCCAGTTCGCGGGCCAAGGTTTACTTTGAATTGGCCCTGCCCCTGGTCACCCGGGCGGTCCAGACCAACATCACCCTTGCCAAGACGCTTCCCTCGTTCGCCGAGCTATGTGATTTGATTCCGCTGACCCTGACGGTCCAGAATTGCGGCGGCACCCCGGCCAAGAACGTCTGCATCAACGACGCCTTGCCGGAGGGCCTGCTGACCGAGGACGGAAAATCGGAAATCAAGATAAGCGTCGGTACCCTGGGAGTGGGCGAATCCCGGACTTTCCGGATCAACCTGAAGGCTTCCCGGACCGGCGAGTTCACCAATACCGCCACGGCCTCCGCCGATCGCAACTGCTATGCCCAGGATTCGGCCACCGTCAAGGTGGTGGCGCCGGAAATTGAACTGGTGGCGATGGGGCCGCTGGAAGGCTACATCTGCACCCCGGTTCCCTATCAAATCACCGTCACCAACAAGGGCGAATATCCGGTCCGGGACGTGATCGTAACCGACGCCATAGGCGGCGATTTCAAAATTGAGAAGATTAGCGACAACGGCAAGGCCAGCCGCAACCGGGTGGCTTGGGTGGTCGGCACCCTGAATCCGGGCGAAAGCCGGACCCTCAGCCTGACCGGCTCCTCGACGATCGAAGGCCAGGTGGCTTCCGACATCGCCGTCACCGCCCATTGCCTCGCTTCCAAAAAAGTCAGCCATTGCCTGAACCTGGTGGGGGTTCCCGGAGTGTTGACCAGCCTCAAGGATAACTGCGACCCGGTCATCCTCAACGGCCAGGTGACCTACTCCGTCACGGCCAGCAACACCGGCTCCCGGGAAGCCACCAATCTCCGCTACACCATCACCCTGGACGAGGGGATGGAGTATGTCTCCGGCTCCGGAGCCACCCCCGTCACCCAGGTAAGTCCCAAGGCCCTGTCCTTCGCCCCCCTGCCGGTTCTCGCCAAGGGAGCCACGGCGGCCTGGACGGTGACGGTCAAGGCGACCGGAACGGGCGACAAGCGCTTCCGGGCCGATCTGATCACCAATGAATTGGAGACGGTGGTTTCCAAGTCCGAATCCACCAATTTCTACGAACCGGCCTATTCCGTGGTCATCGCCCAGTAATTTCGGCGGGACGGATTGACGGCCGAAAACGGCGCAAGGGATAGGCAACGGGAAAGAAGGTAGGCTTTAGACAGCCTACCTTCTTTTCTCGGTTTTTCGGAAGAATTTATGGATGATTTAAGACAAACCAATCCCTCCGCCTCCGGCTCCAGGGTTTCGAGGAATCGCCCTCTCCACCCCGTCACCATCGTCGCCGGCCCAGCCTAAAGTGCAACCGACGCCGATGGTGACGGGGCTCACCCAAATCCCGCGTCTTTTGACGCGAAAGGGAGTTGGCGGCAAAATAGGGTTGGACTGCCCTTGCAACAACCTCGCGTAAAGTCAAAACTGCGCCGAAAATACTCTGATGAAATCATAATGTCTTGCCGTTGAATAAATTATCGACAATAATGATCCGCCAAGGTTAAATTGGACCTACGAATTCTTCCGAAGAAGCCTTTTCTCTTTGCGGAGCTTTTTCCCAAAAACCTTTGACAGGCAGAGGAGAACTTGGCCATGAACGGGGCAACCCTCATGTTGGCGGCGCTGGTGATTTTCATCCTGGCCTATTACGGATACGGCCGGTGGCTGGCCCGCCTTTGGGGAGTGGACGAAAATCTTCCCACTCCGGCGCATACCCTCAGGGACGGCGTCGATTACGTTCCTTCCCGGCGCAGCGTGGTTTTCGGGCACCAATTCGCCTCGATTGCCGGAGCCGGCCCCATCAACGGCCCCATCATCGCCGCCATGTTCGGCTGGGTTCCGGTCGCGCTCTGGGTGATTCTGGGCGGGATATTTTTCGGGGCGGTCCAGGATTTTTCCGCCATGTACGCCTCGGTCCGGAACAAGGGAAAGACCATCGGCTACCTTATCGAACTCTATATCGGCAAGCTCGGCAAGCAACTGTTCCTGGCCTTCGTCTGGCTTTTCTCCATCCTGGTGGTGGCGGCCTTCGCCGACATCGTGGCCGTCACCTTCAACGGCTTCGCCGCCGACGGAGCCATGATCACCGCCAACGCCTCGGTGGCCACCACTTCCATCATGTTCATTTTCGCCGCCGTCGGCCTGGGATTTTACATCCATGGCCGGCAGCCGGACGGCTACACCAGCGGGGCCGTCGCCATAGTCATCCTGATCGCCAGCATCGCCATCGGCCTCTATTGTCCGCTTTACGTTCCCCGGACCACCTGGCTTTACGTCGTGTTCGCCTATGTCTTCGTCGCCGCGGTCACCCCGATCTGGGCCCTGCTCCAGCCCCGGGACTACCTCAATTCCTTCCTCCTGGTCTTCATGATCGCCGCCGCCTGCGCGGGAGTGCTTTACACCCGGCCGGAAATGCGCCTGCCGGCCTTCACCGGCTTCGTGGTGAACGGACAATACCTTTTCCCCATTCTTTTCGTCACCGTCGCCTGCGGCGCCATTTCCGGCTTTCACAGCCTCGTCTCGTCCGGCACCGCCTCCAAACAGGTGGAAAACGAACGGGACATGCTGCCCATAAGCTTCGGCGGCATGCTGATCGAGGCCCTCCTGGCCATCATCGCCCTGGTGGCCGTAGGTTCCCTGGCCCTGGGCGGCAAGCTCCCCGCCGGCTCCCCCCCGATCATTTTCGCCCAGGCGATTTCCGGATTCCTGGCCGATCTGGGGCTTCCCCGGGAAGTGATCTACACCTTGGTCACCCTGTCGGTTTCGGCTTTCGCCCTCACCTCGCTCGACTCGGTGGCCCGGGTGGGAAGGCTGGCCTTCCAGGAATTTTTTACCGACTCGGCCGAGGGGACCAAACCAGGGACGCTTTCCTCCTTCCTCGCCAACCGTTACGTCGCCACCGTCCTCACCCTGATCTTCGGCTACCTCCTGGCCCTGGTCGGTTACCAGAACATCTGGCCGCTGTTCGGCTCGGCCAACCAATTGCTGGGCGCCCTGTCGCTCCTGGCCTGCGCCGTGTTCCTGAAACGGACCAAGCGCCAGGGCTGGATGCTGCACGCGCCCATGTTCATCATGCTGGCGGTGACCTTTTGCGCCCTGCTGATAAGCGCCTACAAGCTGCTGGCCAAGCTGGGTGGCGGCGATTTCGGCCTCGCCTCCGACGGCCTGCAATTGGTTTTCGCCATCCTCCTGTTCTGCCTCGGGGTCCTGGTGGCCAAATCCGGCATCGCCAAACTGCGGGAGGCGGCCTGAGCGAAGAGGCGCTCCAACCGATCCCCGGATCACCCGAAAGACGCCTCCCCCAAGCGGGGGAGGCTTTTTTAGGGCTCGTCCAAAAATAACTTATACATGTTTATACCGCGTCATCAACGCCCTTCCCGTAAATTTTTGCCCAACCACGGGCGAAAATTTACCGCCGCGACTCGGTTCCTTGTCTAAACATGTATAAGTTATTTTTGGGCGGATCCTTACCTTGTGGACTTTTGAAGGAAATCAATCGAACCGCCGATTGATTTCCTTCAAAGTTTCAGGGCGTTCGTTTCAGTACCGCACCGCTTTTTTTACGACGTCGCCGGTTTGGGTGGAGTTGGTGAAAAAACAACCCATTGAAACGAAAGCGGTTGAATCTTTAAAGGAAATCGGGCGGCGGTTGGCCCGATTTCCTTTAAGAGCGTGTTGTTAA
>JAISYL010000178.1 GCA_031269935.1 Planctomycetota bacterium | reverse complement strand
TGGGTGTCGTTGCCGGCGGCGAGGATGGCCCCGATGAAAAGCAGCCAAATCATGAGATAGCGCCCCAGTTCCTCGGTGACGGTGATGCTGGAATTGAAGAAGTAGCGAAGCACCACGTTGAGGAAGACCATGACGGTCAGCACCAGCAGGGCCAGCGCCCCGAACGCCTCCAGCAGCTTGCCGCAAATTTTGACCAAGCTCCCCATATGATGGCCTTTGCCTGTCAGTGGATTGTTAAGTTTTTATAACCCGATTTACTTCAATAGATAGCGCGTTGTCGAATTCACGGCAAGTCAAGTAATCCCACTACGCCATATTTGCGGGACCACTTCGCAAATATAGCAATAATAAAGAGTTGGCAATAACGCGAGTATTTTGTCAATCAACAACCGAAACACCACAATCCATTACGCATGCTATATTTGTGGTGCGGCTTGTCACAAATACAGCGTTGAAGAAGCAAACTTTGCAACCCGGACATAAATCGCGGACTTTTACACATCCCGTCACGGCTTCCCGGGAAAAGTCGTCAAATGACCGGGGAGGTTAGGGTCCGCATCAAAATGCCAAACCATGCAACATCAGCATTATATGGACATTAAACCATCTAATAGATAATAAGTGTATCTAATAATGAACGCAACATAAGACTTATTATCGGAACCAAATTAAACTAAAGTCTATTTATTTATAATTGCGCTCCAGATTGTAGCATTATAACTTTATAATCATTTTATATATTTACCGTTATAAGAAATTAACTAACCACAAATATGGAAGCATGAAATTCCTCGTTAATCACCTCCGTAGTATTTTTCGTATCAAGCATCAATCCTATTCCATCTCGATATTTAGCGGTTTTGCCCGCCAAACCGGAATATTTCTTCAATGTCCGATAATAAGTCTTATGTTGCGTTCATTTCATAATACATGTTATAGTAACAATCATATGGGACGGTTTTCTGGTTTCATCCTCATCGGATAAATCAAGCCGGCTTGACAATTTTCCCTTCGCCATCAGGCGTCGAACTTGAGGACGACCTTGCGTACCTCCTCGGGGTGGTTCAGGGCGAGATCGAAGGCCTTCACCGCCTCCGCCAGGGGGAAAACATGCGAACGCAGGAATTCCGGGGCGTAGATCCCCCGTTCCATCCCGGCGATCACCTCCTCGAAGCGGTGGTTGTTAAGGCGGGAGCCGATGACGTCAAGCTCCTTCCTGGTCACGGCCACGGCCGGGACCTGCGACACCGCCGCCCCCAGGCCCATGATCACCGCCCGGCCGCCGGGCGAGGCCAAATCCAGGGCCAGGGGGAAGGAATCGACGGTGCAGGCGGCGTCCACCACCACCGGCATGCCCTCGCCCCGGCTGAAGTCCGCCGCCGCCTTGCGGATATCCTCCTTCTTGACGTTTACCGCGGCGGCGGCGCCCATCTTCAGGGCCGCCTCCAGGCGGGCGTCGATGATGTCGGAGGCCAGGACCACCGCCCCCCGGGCCCTGGCGTCCTGGATGATGCAAAGCCCGGCCGGGCCGCAGCCCATCACCAGGACCAGGTCCCCCTTGGCGATCCGGCCCCGGGTGTTCACCTGCACCCCGATGGAGTAGGGTTCGATCAGGCACACCAGTTCGGGGGAGATCCTTTCTGGATCCACCTTGTTGGCCCGTTCGGCCGGGACCGTCACGAATTCGGAAAAGCCGCCCGGCATGTGAACCCCCACGCACTTGACGCCGGCGCAGACGTTCTGCCGGCCGTGGCGGCAGGCGTAGCAGTGTCCGCAGGAGCGCACCGGATCCACCGCCACCAGGTCGCCGGGCCGGATCCCGGTCACCTCGGAACCGATTTCCTCGACCACCCCCCCGAATTCGTGGCCGATGACTATGGGGTAGGTGGCCACGGAATTGGTGCCCTTGAAAATGCCCAGGTCGGAGCCGCAGATGCTGCCGCAAACCACCCGGATCAGGATTTCGCGCGAATTGGCGATTTTCGGCTTTTCCACCTCCACCAGCCCGATATCGCCCGGCTTGTCAATGCGTATGGCTTTCATGAACCGCCCCTTTCCTTAAAATGGCGCCAACTCACAACCCCAAATCGCGCAAAAGATTGGCCGCCGCCAAGCGTCCCATCGCCTCGGTGGCTCCCCGGGTGGAGGCGGCGGAATGGGAACCGAGGATAAGGTTGTCCAAGGCGAACCAGCGGGGATCTCGGGGTGGCTCCTCCGTGAAGGCGTCGATGCCGGCGCCGTAAATCGTCCCCGCCTCCAGGGCGTCCAGAAGGGCGCCCTCGTCGATAATTCCCCCCCGGGCGGTGTTGACCAGGACGACGGTGCGCTTCATGACCGCCAATTCCCTTCGCCCGATCATCCCCCGGGTGTCCCGGTTGAGGGGGACGTGGAGGCTGATGAAATCGGCCTCGGCATAGATGGCGTCCGGGGTCGCCCGAACAACCCCGGCCCCGGCGGCGTAGCCGTTGTCCCAAAACGGATCGTGCGCCAGAACCCGCATTCCGAAGCCCCGGGCCCGGGCCGCCACCCCTTTTCCCACCGCCCCCAGGCCGATCAGGCCCAGGGTTTTCCCCGCCACGTCCAGGCCGGTCGTCTTCGACCAGTCGCGGCGCCGGCACTTGCCGTCGATCAGCACCAGCCGCCTGGCCGCCGCGAGCAGAAGGGCGAAGGCGCAATCCGCCACCGCCTCGGTGTTCGCCCCCAGGGTCAGGGATACCTTGATCCCCCGGCGCCGGCATTCCTCGAGATCGATGTTGTCGACCCCGACCCCGTATTTGGCCACCGCCCCGAGTTCCGGAGCCCGGGCCAGAACCCCGGCGTCCAGGGGATCCACCCCCAGGATCACCCCGGCGCAACCGGCCAGCCGCTTCGCCAATCCTTCGCGGTCCAGGATGCCGCCGCTGTCGTTGACCGAAACCTCGAGCCCGGCGTCGAAAAGGGGCTGAAAAATCGAGGGATCGGTTTTTCCGAAGGATCGCGGGGTTACCAAAATTTTCATGCGGAACGCTTCCCGGCCAACGATGAAAAAAACGGGATTGCCGCCGGCTTCCGCGAAACCGCCCCGGCTTCGCGGAAGTGAATTCCCCTCCGGCCTTGGAGGTTGATTTCGGAGCGAATGGACTTCGGCATTCGTAAAATCAGTCTTTGCGGACCACTAGCGCGATTCGTTGTTTTTATGGGGATCCCCGGTAAGTGGACTTTTGAAGGAAATCAAACAACCCGCCGTTTGATTTCCTTCAAAGTTTCAGGGCGTTCGTTTCAGGGCCGTTTTTTTGCCAGGTCGCCGGCTTGGGTCGAGTTGACGAAAAAACCACAAACTTCGCTGAAACGAAAAGCGAAATTCAAAACATTCGTACCCGGAAAATTGCGAAGGGAAAATTGGCGCCCGGGGCGCCGCGGAACCGCAAGGGAAATAAAAGGGATCGGGCCGTGAATTCGGGCGATTATAATCCGCCGGTTGAAATTGTCAATCGGGAAACACCCGAAAAGGGATGTCCAAGGCTTTTATCCGCTATTTTTATTCAAACGGAGGTTCGATTGATTTTCCTCAAAGGTCCACAACCATAAAATATTGCTTGGAGCCGGTTGACAAATCGCCGGATCGCCCGGGGTGGACTTTGCGGCAATTCCCGGCGGTTTTTCCCGGCCGCCGATTGTTTTCCGGCCGGCCCGGCGGTATAATGCCTTTTTCCGGAAGCCGGCCGCTTCCGCCCGGCACGTGCAAAAAGGCGCGAGACATGGACCCGTTCATCCCGAAGTATTTCAACGTCGCCGGACCCTGCGTCCCGGGCGAGCACTACATGCTTCCCGCCATTGATCGCCTGCCGGAGGCGCGCGGACTAATCGCCCAGAAACAGTATTTCGTCATTCACGCCGCCCGCCAGTCGGGGAAGACCACCCTCCTCCAGGCCTTGACCGACGAGATCAACGCGGAAGGACGGCTTTATGCGCTCCATTGCTCGCTGGAGGCGCTGCAGGTAGTGCGCGAAGCGGAAAATGGCATAGCCTCCTTCCCTTCGGTATTGAAATTGGCGTTGAAACGATCATCCGTGCGGCGATTGAATGAACAACAACCCGAATCTCCGGATACGAATCCTTCGGTTGTGGTTGGCACGAGCCTGATGAATTTGTGTTTGGCGCTGGACAAGCCGCTGGTCCTTTTTTTCGACGAGGCCGACTGCCTGTCGGGTCAGGCGCTAATCACCTTCCTCCGGCAGTTGCGGGACGGCTACATCAACCGTTCCAAGGCACCCTTTCCCTGGTCGATGGCTCTGGTGGGCATGCGGGACATCCG
>JAISYL010000152.1 GCA_031269935.1 Planctomycetota bacterium | reverse complement strand
CCGTCGTCCACCGCGACATAGGTTAGCGGGGGCGAAAGGGGCAGAATGTCGCCCTGGCCGGCCTTGAAGGCTTGGTAGGCGGAGGCGTTGTCCATATGGACGAATTCCACGTCGTCGGCGGTGAGGCCGGCGAGGTCGAGCCACTTGAGGACGTTAAGTTGGTTGAGGGTGCCGACTGGGCCGAGAACCTTGGCGCCCTTGAGGCTCTTGGCGTCGCCGTAGATGCCGGGGGCGAGAACATTTTCGGTCTTGGCGATAATCGAGTCCTTGCGGATGAAGGCGCCGGTTCCTCCAGAACAGAGGTCGATGTTGGCGATGACCTTGGCGCCGAAATTGGCGATTCCATACACGGCGCTGGTGCCGCCGGTCCCGAGATCCCAGAGGCTGGCCCCCAAGGCTTCGTTGATCAAGGTGCCGTTCACGTATACCGAGCGCTCGATCTTGAAGCCATTGGCGACGTCCATGCCCTGCTCCTGGATGTAAAAGGTCGGCATGGCCAATAAATAGGGCTGGAGCGCGATGCGCAGCACTGGAAGATCTCCCGTCCTAGCCGGCGTCGCGACCACGCACCAAGCCAACAGCAACGCTAACAATTTTTTCATGTCCGTCTCCTCGTCTTCCTGCCTGCTGGAAAAGAAAACCTAATGCGCGACCAGGCGGCATTAGTTATCCACTAATGAATGACGGATTGTTTAATTTACTATTTTAATCAATAAAAAGACAACGACAATCCCATGATGTTGCGGGTTTTAGTGTAACTAATATAAAATTAAGCGGTTAGCGTGAACAAGCAGAAGAGATTAGGGATAAGTCAATTATTTTATCTTATCGGCGATTGCCGCATGTTAACATAAAAGGGAAATTAATCAAGTAAAAAATCGTCTATCCCAATTTTAATTTATATACTATATTAACCCATTTTGTTTGCCCGCGATGGAAGATAACGAATGGATAAAAATAAAATCGTCGATTCGATCCTGATCATCGCCGCGGGCAAAACAAGGAAAAAGGCTCTGGCAGGATGATTTTTGCATGCGATGGAAATACCGCCCCCTCATTCTATGATTGTGAAGCCCGGGAGCCGGGTGCGGACGTCGAAGGAGACTCCGGGGAGCAAGGCTTCCCGGGAACCGAGCAGGTCCTTAAGCGCCTCCAGCTTTTCCGCCGTGGTGGGTTCGCCTCCCAGGCGATCGGGATTGAAGGCGCCCCAGCGGATGACCGTTCCGGTCCGGGACACCACCTCGAAGCGCCGGCGCTTCTCCACTTCCCGCTCCCGGTGGCGGAACGCCCCGGCGGTGACCAGCACCTTCTCCACCGGGACGATTTCGGAGAGGGGGGAATTCCAAAAGGCCCGGATTATCCCCAGGGCGCCCGCCACCCCCTCGTCCCGCCAGGTTTCGCCCGGCCGGGGCCGGCCGCGGATAAGGCCGGCGGTGACCCCGACGATTTCGGCCAGTTCGGGAAAGGGAGCGGGGGATCCGGGGACCGGGAGGAGAACGGCCTCGCCGTCGACCAGCCAATAGCGGGAATCGCTCCATACCTGGGCCGCCGGCAGCCGCAGGAGGTATTCAAGCTCGATCCGGTTGGGGAATACCCGGCGCAGCCGGACGACCTTCTTCACCCAGACGCTCCGGGCGAAGGCCGCCTCCAAATCGGGAATCAGGGCCGGATCCAGCAGGCCGCGGCCGGCGAACCCCCTGCCGATCGCCGCCAATTCGTCCACCGATTCCGGGCATTCCCGCAGGGCTCCGTAGACGCCCAACGTTTCCCCCTCCAGGCGGAAACGGGGATCCTCCAGGGCCAGCCGCCACAAAAAAACCGCCCCCGCCAGGCAGCCGCCGATCACCAGGATCGCCGGGCAGCCGCCCAGGACAGCCCCCAAAATCCCGCGCAGCAGGCGCCGCGCCGGCCTTTGCCGCCGCACCGCGGTTTCGACTCGGTTGGGCATCGGGGCGATTCGCGGCGGCGCCATGGCTTTCAACCGGCTCCCATCCGTTCCCTTTCCCGGCCGGCCAGGCGGGCGCGGAGGTCCCGCCAATTCCCGATCCGGGCCCGGCCGGCCGGCCGGCCTTCCCCTTCGGATTCGGGGGCGGAGTCCCCCGGGGGATCTCCGGCTCCTTCCCCGGATCGGAGGCCGGACCGGGCGGCTCCCCTGGTCTCGGCCAAGTCGAGCAGCCGCAGGCAAAGCTTTTCCAGGCCGAGTCCTTCCCGGGCGGCCGCCATCGGCACCAGGCTGTGGCCGGTGAAGCCGGGGAGGGCGTTGACCTCCAGCGCCATGGGCCCGCCTTCCCCCAGCATGATGTCCACCCGCCCCACATCCCGAAGTCCCAGCGCCCGCATGGCCAAGTCGGCGACGGCCGCCACCGCCGCCGCCGTCCCCTCCGGCAGATCGGCCGGACAACCGTAGCGGGTGGCTTCGGACAGGTACTTGGCCCGGTAGTCGTAAAACGCCCCTTCCGCCGACAATTCGATGATCGGCAGGGTCCTTCCGTCCAGCCAGCCCACGGTCAACTCGCGGCCGGCCACCATTTCCTCGGCCAGAACCAGCCGATCCTCGGCTAGGGCCAGTTCGGCCGCCGCCCGGAGTTCCCCCGGCCGGCCGACCGGCGAGGCCCCCACCGAACTCCCCCCCGAATTCGGCTTGACGAAGAGTGGGTAGGAAAGGCGCGCCTCCCCAATCGCCGCCGCCAGCCGCCCCGGGGAATCGGCGACCGCCCAGGCGGGGGTCGGAATCCGGTTTTTCCGGAACCGCCTCTTGGCGGCGTCCTTGCTCATGGCCAGGGCGGCGGCGGCCGAATCGGAGCCGGTGAAGGCGATGCCCCGCCTTTCCAGGATGCCCTGGGCGGTTCCGTCCTCCCCGAAGCGGCCGTGCAGCATCATCACCGCCAGCCGGCAGGGCAGGCTTTCCAGAAATCTTTCCGGCTCCGCCGCCGGCACCACCACCAGTTCGTTGTCCACCCCGGCCCGGAGAAGGGCTTGATGGGCGTTTTCGCCGCTGGCCAGGGACACTTCCCGTTCGCTCCCCGGGCCGCCGCAGAGGACGACAATCCCCGCCGGACGGGAACGGCGCTTTCCTTCCATGGTCATGGATTCCTTTCCGTCAATTCCGGGAAAACCGGATCGTCCCCCCAAAGAATCACTTCCAGTTCCAGCCAGACGCCCCTGGCCTTGGCCACCGCCCGGCGCATCCTCCCGGCCAGAAGCGCCACCTCGCGGGCGGAGGCGCCGCCCCGGTTGACGATGAAATTGGCGTGCCGGTCGCTCACCTCGGCCCCGCCCTCCCGCCAACCCTTGCAGCCGGCCTCCTCCAGCAGGGCGCCGGCCGATTCCCCGGGGGGATTGCGGAACACGCAGCCGGCGCTGGGCAGATCCAGGGGTTGCGATTCGCGCTTGCGCGCCCGGGACTCCCGCATCCCGGCCAGGACCGCCTCCGGGGAGGCGGATTCGAGGAATCGCAGGATCAGGGCGACCGCCACCCCTCCGGCCAGCCGGCTTTGCCGGTAGGAAAAGGACAAATCATCCCCGGACAGGACCAACTCCCCGCCCGCGAAGGGAAACACCTCGGCCTCGACGACGAACCGGCCGAATCCCCGGCCGCCGCCGCCGGCGTTCATTCGGGCCGCCCCGCCGACGCTGCCGGGAACCCCGGCCAGGAATTCGAGGCCGGCCACCCCCAGGCCGGCCAAATGATCGACCAGCCCCGACAGGGCGGCGGCGGCGCCCACCCGCCAGCGCCGGGAAGGACCGGGAAGGCGTTCCCGGGATCCGAACTCCCCTCGGGGCGACAGGCGGACGACCAGGCCGGGAAAGCCGGAATCGGCGATCAGAAGGTTGCTGCCGCCGCCGATTACCCGGGCTTCCACCCCGAGTTCGCCCGCCAGGGCCAGGGCTTCCCGCAATTCGCCGCGGGTGGCGGGCTCGGCCAGCCAGCCGGCCGGGCCGCCGATCCCGAAAGTGGTGAATCCCGCCAGGGGCACCCCCGGACGGACAAAGGGCGGCAGCCTCACCCTTTCCCTTCCCCCGCCGCCAAACCCCGGGCGGCCTCGTCGATGTCCCCGGCTCCCATGAACACCACCGCCGCGAAATCCCCGGCCCGGGCGGAGGCTTCGGCGGCCGCCCGGGCCAGGGCGAACGGCCCCCGGATCCCGGGATTGGTTTTCCCGGCCGCTTCCAGGATTAGCCGGGACGACACCCCGGCAATCGGCTCCTCGCGGGCCGGATAGATGTCGGCCAGGATCAGGGCGTCCGACTTGGCCAGGGCCTGGCCGAAGGCTTCCGCATAGTCGCGGGTCCGGGTGTAAAGATGGGGCTGGAAAACCGTCAACAGGGGACCGCCGTGGGTTTCCCGGAGGGCCGCGAGGGACGCCTCCACCTCGGTGGGATGGTGGGCGTAATCGCTGTAAAGAACGGCGGATCCCAGGCGCCCGAGCCGTTCCAGCCGCCGGTTGACGCCCCTGGCCCGGGCCAGGGCCGGCCGGATCGCCTCCGGCGCCACCCCCCATTCCAGGGAGGCCGCCAGGGCGGCCAGGGCGTTCCGGATATTGTGCCTCCCCGGCAGGGGCAGCCGAAAGTCGCCGAGATCGCGGCCGGAACGGAAAACCCGGAAGCGACCGGCCCGCTCCTCGGCCCTGATCTCGGCTTCCGGGGAAAAACCGAAGGAAAGCTTGGCGCCCCGGTGCCGCTCCAGCAGGGCGGCGGCCCCGGGATTGTCGATCCCGGCGATCAGCAGCCCGTCCTCGGCCACCCCCCCGGCGAAACGGTCGAAGGCGGCGAAGAGGGCGGCGTCGCTCCGATAGTGGGCGAGGTGATCCGACTCGATGTTGGTGACCAGGGCCATCTTCAGTTTGGGCAACAGGAAGGACTCGTCGCTTTCGTCCAATTCGGCCACGAAGGGGCCGGCGCCCCGCCGGCAATTGCCTTCCCGCAATTCGGGCGCCAAACCGCCGATGAAAACCGCCGGATCCTCCCCGGCCTGGATCAGGATATGGGCCAGGAGCCAGGAGGTGGTTGTCTTTCCGTGGGTTCCGCAGACGCCGCAACTCGGCCGGGCGCTCAGGAAACGGGCCAGGAAACGGCCCCGGGATTCCCGCCGGCTCCCGGCGGCCCGGAGTTCGGGATGATCCTCGGGAACGGCGCTGGTATGAACCAGGAGATCGGCCCGGGCCGCGTGCCCCGGATCGTGGCCGATTTCGACCTCTATCCCCTTGGCCAGGAATTTTTCGGTCAATTCGTTGGGGGAGCGATCGCAACCGGAAACGACGGCTCCCTCGGCCAGGGCCATTTCCGCCAGGGCGCTCACTCCGATTCCGCCTATTCCCATGAAATGTATATGCTTGCCGGTAAGCGGCATCCAATCGCCCTTTCGGAGGTTCGATTGATTTTCTTTAAAAGTCCACTTGATTCCACAACGCCCATTCGCGGCGCCCCGCGCCGCGAATGGGCGTGCGCAACCGGAAGTTCCCCGAAGTGTATTATCGGCTGGCGTTCTCCTTCTCCCGCAACAAATTGGCGGCCCGGGCGGGCGGCTTGCCGGGAAAGGAGTTGAGACCGGTTGTCCAAAAACCAAAACGCTTAAGAGGCTGTTGACAAATTACCGTCTCGTCGGGTTATACCGCGTGTCGAGTGGGCGGGGAGATTTCCCTACCCCGCCCCTCGCTAGATCCGGACTAGTGGACAGTCCTCCGGAGGCCAACGCGGACTTCGTAGAAAGTCCGCAAAGATCAATATTTCAATAAATCGTTCTTTGTTTTGAAGAGGTAGTCGCGGGTATTGATGATGTGAAGCTGCATATTCAGGCGGGCGGCGTCGGCGTCCCCGTCGAGGATGGCCCGCAGCACCGCGCCGTGGTAGCCGAACTTGATCTGCCTATGATAGGTCCGGTCGTTGAAAAGATAATGGATCACCTTCATGCTGTTGAGCATCTGCTGGTTGATCGCCAGGATCGCCTCGTGGAAAAAGCGGTTGTGGGTCGCCTTCGCGATGGCGAGATGGAAATTCAGATCCACCTCCAGTTCCCCGATGCCTGGCTTTACGCCGGGGTCGTCCTGGGCGTCGAAGGCTTTCTGCATGTTTTTCTTGTCATGGGCGTCGTGCCGCATCGCCGCGCGGTAGGCGATTTCCCCTTCCAGGACATACCTGAAATCGTAGCAGCGCTGGATGTCCTCCAAATCCTTGATCGGCGTGAAGGTCAGGACTCGCGAGTCGGGAACCCGCGTCAGGAAACTGCCGGCCCCGCGCCGCGAATGGATGATTCCGTCGTCACGCAGCATGGCGAGCGCCTCCCTGACGACCGGCCGCGAAACGCCGAACTGGCGAGCGAGGTCCCCCTCCGACGGGAGGCGCGAACCCTCGGTGAATTCGGCCCCGTTGATGCGCTTCAGGAGTTCTTCGTATACGTAATGGCTTAAAGTGGCTTGCCGGTCTTCGGGCTTCATTTAATCTCCGGGCATATCTCCCCGTCCGCGGGGGGGGCGCCAGGATCGCGGACGAAAAGACCGCAAGTGGGCGTTATTATATCGGCTGGACGGGAGCGGGCAATTATAATCGTTGCCGATTGGAAAGGCGCGCCGCATTTTCGCGCGCGGACCCCCCGGACCGGGCCGCCAATCCGGGAAAATGATTTGAAACCGCCGCCTTCCCGCCTATACTGGTTGTTTTTCCGGTCCGCCTTGGCCGGAAGGGAGGCCGACCGTCCGGCCGGGCCGGGGCGGGGAAGGGGAGATAGCCATGTTGGATTACTTCCTGAGCGAAGAGCAAAGCCTGATGGTGGCCACGGCGCGCGAGTTGGCCGAGCGGAAAATCCTCCCGGTGCGGGCCCGATACGACGAGGAGGAAAGGTTTCCCCACGAAATATTCCGGGCCATCGCCGAAGCCGACCTGGCCGGAGTCTACATCCCGGAGGAATATGGCGGTTCGGCCGGGGGAAGCCCGATCATGAACATGTGCCTGGTGACCGAGGAATTGTCCAAGATCTGCGGGGGAATCGCCCTCTCCTTCGCCTCGTCCGCGCTTGGCGCCCTCCCCATCCTGATCGCCGGGGACGAGGAGCAGAAAAGGCGCTGGCTCCCCCGGATGGCGGCGGGGGCGCTCGGGGCCTTCGCCATAACCGAGGCCGACGCCGGATCCGACCCGGTCGCCATGCGCACCCTGGCCGTCAGGGACGGCGACGGCTATGTCCTGAACGGGACGAAAATGTTCATCACCAACGGGGGGGAGGCGGAAATCTATTCGGTCCTCGCCATGACCGACCGGGAAAAGGGCGCCCGGGGCGCTTCCTGCTTCGTTGTGGAAAAGGGCGCCCCCGGCTTCGGCTTCGGGAGGAAGGAAAGCAAGATGGGCATCCGGGCCTCGGCCACCCGGGAGTTGATTTTCCAGGATTGCCGCCTTCCCGCCGCCAACCGGCTGGGCCGCGAGGGGAGCGGCTTCATGACCGCCATGAAGACCTTCGACAGTTCCCGCCCCGGGGTCGGCTCCCAGGCCCTGGGCATCGCCGCCGGCGCCCTGGCCCTGGCCATCGGCTACGCCCGGGAAAGGAAGCAGTTCGGCCGGCCGATCATCTCCAACCAGGGGCTGCAATGGATGCTGGCCGACATGGCGACCCAGGTCGAGGCGGCCCGCGCCCTCATCTACGCCACCGCCCGCTGGATAGACGCCGGGGCCAAGCGCCCCACCATGGCTTCGGCCATGTCCAAGTGCTTCGCCTCCGACGTGGCCATGCGGGTGACGATCGACGCCATCCAGGTTTTCGGCGGGGTCGGCTACAGCAAGGAATACCCGATCGAGAAATACGCCCGCGACGCCAAGATCACCCAGATCTACGAGGGAACCAACCAGATCCAGCGGGACGAAATCGCCCTGGCCCTAATCAGGGAGGCGGCCCGGAAATGATGGAAATAATGGTCTGCCTGAAACAGGTTCCGGACGCGGCCGAGGTGCGGGTGGACCCGGCGACCCGCACCTTAATGCGGCAGGGGGTGGCCGCCATGGTCAACCCCTTCGATCTCCACGCCCTGGAGGAGGGGGTGCGCTGCCGCGAACGGCTGGGCGGGGGAAGGGTGACGGCCGTCAGCATGGGCCCCCCCCAGGCGGCGGAGGCCCTGCGGGAAGCCCTGGCGCGGGGGGCCGACGCGGCCGTGCTCCTGGGCAGCCGCGTCTTCGCCGGAGCCGACACCCTGGCCACTAGCCGGGTCCTTGCCTTGGCGGCGGGGAAACTCGCCCCCGGGCTGATCCTGGCCGGGAAACAGGCGATCGACGCCGACACCGGCCAAGTCGGCCCGGAGTTGGCGGCTTGGCTGGACTGGCCCCTGGTTTGTTACGTGGCGAAAATCCGGGAAATTTCCCCGGCCCGGGCGGTGGTCGAACGCCGGCTGGATTCCGGCCGGGAGGTGCTGGAGGTCGATCTGCCGGCCGTGTTCACGGTCATCCGGGAAATAAACGAACCCCGGCTCCCCTCGTTCAAGGGAAGGTTAAGGGCCAAAAAGGCGGCCATCCCCGTCTGGGACGAGAGGGAACTCGGGGCGGATCCGGCCGAAACCGGCCTGGCCGGTTCCCCCACGGCGGTGGCGGAGATTTTTCCGCCCCCCCGGCGGGAAAGGGGGGAAATGCCGACGGCCGGAACCCCGGCCGAGGCCGCCAGGTTGCTGGCGGGGAAAATCCGGGAATGCCGGCCCGCTTGATCCGGAAGGGGGAGCCATGAGGGAAGCGCCGGCCGCCGGCCCCGGGGGGGTCTGGGTATTCGGGGAGCAGGAAGAGGGCCGCCTCCATCCGGTGGTGCCGGAATTGATCGGCAAGGGACGGGAGCTGGCGGACCGGCTGGGCCTCCCCCTCGCCGTCCCGGTTTTCGGCCGCGGGGCGGAGGCCGCCGCCCGGGAGGCCCTGGCCCACCCCGTCGACCTGGCCATCCCGGCCGAGGATCCGGAACTTTGGATCTATTCGCCCGAACCCTACGCGGCGAGGCTCGCCGGCCTGGCCGGGGAGCGCCGTCCGGAAATCATCCTCGCCGGCGCCACCGCCATCGGGCGGGAATTCCTTCCCCGGGCGGCCGTTCTCCTGAAAACCGGGCTCACGGCCGATTGCGTGGGACTTGAGATCTCCCCGGATCGCCTGCTCCGGCAAACCTGCCTCTCCTTCGGCGGCAACGTCATGGCCGCCATCGTTTGCCCCGGCCGCCGGCCGCAAATGGCCACGGTTCGGCCCCGGGTGTTTCGGCCGGCGGAAAAGGGCGGGCGGGGCGGGCGGTTGGAGACCGCCCCCCCGGCCGCCGGCCCGCCGGCGGTCCGGAAACGGCGGCTGGAATGGCTGCCGGAAACGGCGGGGGGGGCCGATCTCGCCGGCGCCGATCTGGTCGTCGCCGGCGGCCGGGGCATGGGGGGGCCGAAAGGGTTCGCCCTGCTGGAACGGCTGGCGCGGCGCCTGGGAGGGGCGCTGGCCGCCAGCCGGGCGGCGGTGGACGCGGGCTGGGCGCCCCCGGACCGCCAGGTGGGGCAGACCGGGATCACCGTTCGGCCGAAGCTGTATCTCGCCTTCGGGATTTCCGGGGCGGCGCACCATTTGGCCGGGATGGCGGATTCGGACCGCATCCTGGCGGTCAACCGGGATCCCGGCGCCCCCATTTTTTCCGTCGCCGCCTGGGGCCTGGCCGCCGATGCCCTGGAAGTGGTTCCCGCCCTGCTTCGGGAGCTCGGGGAATGAGGCGCCGCCCGGCGGACGTTTAGGACCCGGCGCCAAGTGTGGACGTTTCAACGGTTTTCATTTCAAAGCATAAAACAAGGGTCGAAAAATGAACGCGCTGGAGGAGTTGAGCCGGCGGGGAGTCGTCAACGCCGTGTCCGATCCCGCCCTGGGCGAGGTTTTCGCCCGGGAAAGGGTTTCCTTCTATTGCGGCTACGATCCCTCCTTTTCCAGCCTCCAGCTGGGCAACCTATTCGCCATCGTCACCATGCGCCGCCTGCAGGAGCTTGGGCATCGGCCGGTCATCCTGGTGGGGGGCGGGACCGGCTGCATCGGCGACCCCTCCGGCCGGGGCTCGGAACGGAATCTCCTGGACCGGGAGAGGGTGGAGGAGAACGCCCGGGCCATCCGGAGGCAACTGGAGGGGCTAATCGATTTCGGCGGCGGGGCCGGCGCCGCCGTCCTGGTCGACAACCGGGACTGGCTGGCCGGGTTCAACCTGCTGGATTTCCTCCGGGAGGTGGGCAGCCGCTTCCGGGTGGGGGAAATGCTGGCCCGGGATTCGGTCAAGCGCCGCCTGGAATCGGAGGATGGCCTGAGCTTCACCGAATTTTCCTACCAAGTCCTCCAGGCCTACGACTTCCTCCACCTGTACCGGATGCTGGGCGTGCGCCTCCAGATCGGCGGGGGCGACCAGTGGGGCAACATCACCGCCGGCATCGACTTGATCCGCCGGGAGGAGTCGGCCCAAGCCTTCGGGCTGGTCATTCCCCTGGTCACCGATTCCCAGGGCCGGAAATTCGGCAAATCCACCGCCGGCGAGGCCATTTACCTGGACGCCGGGATCAGCAGCCCCTACCGGATGTACCAGTTCCTTCTGAACGCCGAGGATGTCCGCGTCGTCGATTACCTGAAGTATTACACCTTCCTGCCGCTGGAGGAGATTGCCGTCCTGGAGGCGGAGACCCGGGCCCGGCCGGAAAGGCGGGAGGCGCAACGGCGGCTGGCCGGGGAGGTGGTGAAATTCGTCCACGGCGCCGATGGCCTGGCCCGGGCCGAAAAGGCCACCGCCATCTTCTTCGGGGCCGCGATCGAAAACTTGTCCTACCCGGACTTGCGGAGCATTTTCTCCGGGGCGCCGCGGGTGGAACTGGCCCGGGATCGGCTGGCGGCGGGAATCAACGTGGTCGAATTGCTGGCCGCCACCCCCCTGTGGAAGGGGAAAAACGACGTCCGCCGCTCCATCGAGCAGCGGGGGGCGTATCTCAACAACCTGCCGGTGGAAACCGCCGGCCTGATCGTCGATTCCTCCCGCCTAGTCGCCGGCGGGGCCCTGGTGGTCCGGAAGGGCAAGAAGAATTACGCCCTGATCCTGGCGGCGGACTTTTAGAGCGTGTTGTTAAATACCGGATCGCCCGGGTTAGACAAGGAAAAAGTCGCTGGCGGGATGATTTTTGGCCGGCGGTCAGGGGTAAAAATCATCCGAGAAGCGGCTTTTG
>JAISYL010000148.1 GCA_031269935.1 Planctomycetota bacterium | reverse complement strand
TGAAAGTAGAATACAGTTGTGGTTCCTGCCGCCTTATTCACCCAATCTCAATCTGATAGAACGGGTGTGGAAATTCTTCCGCAAAAAAGTCATGAATAACCGGTATTACGCAACATTCAGGGAGTTCACTGAGGAAGCCCTAATGTTTTTCGAGTGCTTGTCGGAATACGCCGACGAGCTGAGGACACTCCTCACACATAACTTTCAGCTCTTCACCACACAGCCTGGAAAACAGGTCCGAATAGGATACTGAGTTAACCGAAATTCAAAGTGGCTTCGGTATACTTGGCTTCGTATCACTACACTAACACTACAACGCTAGATTTTTCGCAACCACTATAGCGGCTATGATCTCCCCAGCCGCCATATCATACCATTTCTTGTATTTTGTGGCCAAAAGCGGATCCGGAATATGATTTTCCAAGGAAATGCCGGCGATGCGAGAATCGCCGACCAGGGCTGAATAAAGGCCAAGGTAAAGCGAATGGTTGAAATATAATTGCGCCCCCAACCCCGCAAGACTCGCCGCCAGGGCGACAATCAAGTACCAGCGCCGTTTATCGAGGATGGACATGTGTACTCCCAATTCGGCATTCCCACGCGAGTCGTGGCGGGATATGCGGAAATATGCGATAGGCAACCATCTTCCGGAGCGTCCATTGGAATTTGTCCGACCGGTTACCCTCCAGACGATTTTCCCGGATAAAAAACTCGGGGGAAAGGATTTTCCGTATCACTCCTCCAACCTTGTCAACCCCATCATCAATTGGACAAACACTATAAAACCTTATGCCACAATCCCAGCAAGTCAAATCAATTTTCCGCATAAAGTTGTAACGCATTGTGGAATTGCAACTTCCCTTCCATTCTCATTGCCTTCGGCGTGGCCGGCCGAAGTCAACGCCGGGAGCCGGGAACTTGCATCCCCGGCTCCCGGCCGCAGCAACGAACACCCTCGGCGGATTATTACGACATGACCATCTCCAAGGCCCTTTCCTTGACGTCCAGCACCGCTTCCTTGGCTCGTTCCTTCAGGCTTTTGGCGACATATCCTTTCTCGACCTGCCTTTTGACGCCTTGCAAGCCGTTTTTGTGGACGGTGGCCAAGTCGTTGAAGTCGGTGAGGCTGGCGGTGTCGGCGAGGGTCAGGCCGGGTTTCAGGTCCCAGCTCCTGATTTCGGGAAAGACGGCCTTGCCGTTGACGGCCTCGGCCGCTTCCCTGGCCTTGGTTTTGCCGATGTTGTCTTTCTTTTCCTTTTTCAGATGCCGGTCGTTGTCGCCGGCGATGACGATGGGTTTGTCCGGGAAGGCTTCGTGAAGGGTCAGGGCGACGGGCGTCAAATTGCCGGCGTCAAGGGCGGCGACGGTGGGGTGTCCGACCGCTTCGCTGATGGTGGCGGCGGTGGCGTAGCCTTCGGAAATTATTGTGCCCTATACACTGCCTACTCGACTACGGTGGGAACATGACGGTTGGAGGGACCGATGGCTAAGTGGGAAATACGGTTTGGCAGGCGGAAAATACCTGAAACCCGGGAAAAGCGGGAAATACGGAAATTGACATTGGGTTTCTATAATTGCTTTCTGACCGGCGCGAAGGAAAAGCGAATAACCTTCATTTGGCTCTTCGCGTCCTTGGCGATCACCCCGATTGCAACAGTCCTTCCTAGTATTTTGATCATGCGTTACTTTCCTCAGCGTACTGAATTTCCGATATTGCCAATCCCATTGAATATTCTTGGAGCCATTTCCACTGCAGGTATCTACCGGAATTTCATAAATAGAGTTGGTTTTCGTCTTTCAAATGATATGGTTAGTCTCGCCCTATTCTCAGGATACATTCTCACTAAGACGGTTTGGGAAAGTATACTTCAGAGGATCAATCCGTTTTCATATCTTAACAATATGTTCGGATATGTCTTTCTTTACCCCTCTCTATCTCGAGGGGATTTTACAAGTGATATGAATCGAGATCTTTTTGTTTCTGGCGCATATATAGTCCCGTGTTTTTTTGCTTTAAAAAGCGTATTGCAAAAAAAATGAATATCCTATTTAGATCCTATCCAAATAGAGATCTTAATGGATCAATAACCATATGTAAATACGCTAAATGTCATGTAAAATGTTCCTTATTGATTAAGATGGGCATTTTTGGGATTATTGTACCGATACGCAAATTCGTTTAGTTAGCAATCGCGCAAATTATTTGTAACAAAGGTATAGTAATTGAATTCTTGTATATGTTGATTTTACAGGAGATATTATGGGTAAAGGATCCAGTATTGTGCTGACATTAGCCGATGGGAGAAAATTGCCGATTAATTTGGTAAAAAACGGAAATCCCGCGACAGTTGATGATTTGTTAAATGCAATGTCAAATTCCACTAATGGTCAGTCATTGAACAATGCGAATGTTGATGCTTTCTATGCACAGATCGCGGCATTATATTTTTCTATTTCAACGACTCTTAATGCATATTCAGTTCCAAATGGTTACGATAAAAATGCAATATCTCTTTTGATGAGTTTTTTAAATTCCATAATACCGCCAGCCCGGCCCGGCGAAGAAGGGTTTGCTGATGTAGACATTGATACTCTTCCAGCCATTGTAAATGCATTGGGAGCGTTTCGAAAACTTCTTGGATAATTGCCTTCCCTCTCCAACAATGACGCTTTGTTGGAGAGCAAAATATACTGTTTTTTAAATTCAATTCCATCTGATTCGGCTCTTTTTAGCGGAACTTATGTGGAATATGATGCGCTTGGAAACGACATTGAAAAAACCTATGACATAGATGATATCATCGCCGCCTTAATTCAAATTAGTTCTAATTTTTGGGAAATTATCAATGGCGAAGATCCAAATAATAATGAGATTTCAATAAATCTTCCTGGTGTTATCACAGGAATCATCTGCCTGTACGATCGGCTTCCGCCGTTCGCTGGTGACGACGTGATATTGCCGTTGGCGTTTGTTTGATGTGACTCGTGGCAAATTGACTCGAATAATTTTTGCCCAACCACGGGCGAAAATTTACCGCCGCGACTCGGTTCCTTGTCTAAACATGCATAAGTTATTTATGGACAGACCCTAAGGAGATGCGCGGATACCAACTTCCGGGTAAACGCAATTCGGTTTATACACAAAACGCTCAATCCTCCCCCCGTTCGCCGCCGCCGCACATGCGGACGAGCTTGGGATCGAAACGGGCGACCACCTCCACCAAGTCGTCCTGCTGGCGCATGACCTCGTCGATGTCCTTGTACGCCATGGGACACTCGTCGACCCCGGCGGAAAGGAGCTTGACTCCCCGCTCGGCGAGGAAGGCCATCATGTCGTTCCTCGTAAAGCGCCGCTTGGCCGCCGCGCGGCTCATTCGGCGGCCGGCTCCGTGGGACGCCGAATTCAGCGACTCGGCGTTGCCCTTGCCGCGGACGACATACGCCGGCGTCCCCATGGATCCGGGAACGACGCCGAGCGCCCCCGCCCCCGCCGGGGTCGCACCCTTGCGGTGCACCACCACTTCGCGGCCGAAATGCGTTTCCCTCCAGGCGAAATTGTGGTGGTTTTCCACCTCGGCGAGAACCTCCGCCCGGAGGCGCCCGGCGATCGCCCGGTGAATCAACTCATGGTTGGCGGACGAATACCTGCCCATCAACTGCATGGCGTCCCAATATTCGCGCCCTTCCCGCGTGTCGAGATCGAACCAGGCCAGATGCTTTTGCTCCCTTGGCAACTCTGGGTGCGCCTCGGCGGCCAGGCGGGAATAGTGGGTGGCGATCGCGCCGCCCGTTCCCCTGGAACCGGAATGCGAGAGAAGCGCCAGAAAGCGCCCGGCCGGCAACTCCCCGCCGGGGCGGCCCGCCTTGCCGGGATCGCTTCCCAACCGGACCGGCCGGTCCAAGGTCAAAACCCCGAATTCGACGAAATGGTTCCCCGATCCGGAGGTGCCGAGTTGTCCCCAGGCCTTGTCCCTGCTCTGGCGGGTGACGGGAGAAACGGTCCAATCCTCGTCCATGACGGGATGATCGCGCCGGCGGCGCATTTTCGCGCCGACCCCGAAGACCGTCTCGCTAGTCAGGGCGTCCTCCAGCTTTTCCGGCTGGCCGGTCAGGGCGGACACGGGCAAATCGAGGACGGTCAACTTCATCCGGCAGGCGATATCCATGCCCACCGCGTAGGGTATGATCGCGTTCTCCGTCGCCAGGACGCCGCCGATGGGCAAGCCGTAACCCTGGTGCGCGTCCGGCATCAGCGCCGCCGCCGCCGCCACCGGCAGGGCGAGGGCGTTGTCCATCTGTTTGAGGGCGCCCTCCTCGATGTCGGTCCCCCACCGGCGGTACGGTGTCGCGCTCATGGCCGTTTTCCTCTTGGGACGCAACAATTCAAAAAGCCGGGGAACGCCTTTTCGGCCGTTCCCCCGGCCGGGGTAATTGCAACCGCGCCCTACAACAGGGACGTCACCTTTTCGGTCAACCCCTTGTCGCCGAGGATGATCTTCATCTTGCCGCCGGAGGCGACCTTTTCCAGGGTCTCCATCTCCCGCAGGCGCATCAGAACCGGGTTGTCGGCCAGAATGCGGGCGGTGTTGAGCTGGTGACGCATGGCCGCGGTCTCTTCCCGCCTGACGATGGTCGCCGCTTCCGATGCCTTCTTCGCCTCCACCACCTTGTTCAGGATGCCCTTGATTTCGCCCGGCAGGATGATGTCGCGCACGCCGAACGAAGTCACCTTCAGGCCGTAACGCTCCGCGCGGCGGCCGATCTCCCCTTCCAACTCGCCGGCCAGGGATTCCTTGTCGGCCAGGAGCGAGTCCAGGTCGCGCCCGCCCACCGCCGCGCGCGTCAACAACTGCGCCTCGCGGTACAGGGCATGCGAGGCGTCCGCCGCCACCTCGACGCTCTTCAGGGGATCCTCGACCCGGAAGGACAGGGAAACATTCAGGCGCAGGGCCAGCTTGTCGGCGGTCAACATGTCCTGGCCGCCGATATCCAGGCTTTGCTCCCGCAGGTCGACCGGCTTGAATACGTTGCCGCCGGCGGCTTTCCAAAAGGCGTAGCGCCCGGGCGTCAGCAGGCCGGCCAGTTCGCCGTTGTGGAAGAAGGCGGTCCTCGACCCGGGCGCGACGTCGACAATGTCGAAATTGCGGGCCGCCTCCGGGAAGGACAGGACGGAGTCGCGCTCGGGGTGCTCGAAGCGCCCGTTGCCGTCGCGCACGTCGAAAACCTCGACCTTGACGCCGATCATGCCCTTCCACCAGGCAGTCCGGCCGGGAACGAGGATGCCGGAGAAGCGCCCGTCCAACCAAACGAGACCGCGCTGGTTGGAGTCGAGCTCCAGCACCTCGACCTCGTCGGGGGGCAACCGGCCCGACTTGACCAGGGAAATGAGGGAGTCGTGGCGCAGCCAGGGCGAGAGGCGCGAGGCGACTTCCATCCGAATCCGGTCGAAGGGATCGAAGATCCAGCGCTTGCCCGCGGGCTCGACCCCGGCAAACTCGTTGTCGCGCCAAACCAGGCCGCGCTCCTCGTTGCGAACGCGCAGATTCCTGAAGCCCAGCAGGGCGGCCAGGCCGCCGAACATCTTTTTGCCGATGCCCATCCCCTTCTCCCTCGCTTCCAATTTTCCTCGACCAAAAAACGCCCTGTCGGCGCGATGGCGCGCGGTTATCTGGGTGTACACATGACGCCACCGCATACTACCGCTTGTGTTTGGCGTTGGATCTCGCATGGAAGCTTTAAAATGTTTTAACTCACGCGACAATAAGACAATATGGTCATATTGGCAACAACACTTTATTCACAATATCCCATATCTCGCAGGTGGTGGAGTCACGTGGATACCAAGATGCGGTTAAAAGGCTCCGGAAAGCGGGAAAGGCGTCCACCGAGGCGAAACCGGCGGGGAGCCGGGCCGCCAGGCCTTCGCGACCGTTTCCGGACGATGTCCGGGCGCCATACCGGCCGCCGCCGCATCGCCCGGAACGCGGCGGCCAAAACCGGGCGCACATCCGTTCCGCAAGGCCTTCTCGACTCTGCCGGGCCGCCGCCGTCGTGCCGACCGGCGCCGGCCGGGGCGTCCGCGCGTTTCCGCGCTTTCCGGGACCAATGCCGCGTGGAGGCTTTACAAGCCTGTCTGGAGTGGGATTCGAACCCACGACACACGGATCCGTAGTCCGTTGCTCTACCAATTGAGCTATCCATGAAGGGGGCGAATGACGGGAATCGAACCCATCCGGCCCTTGCGCCGCGCCGCCGCCGGCCATTCGCCCACCGGTGCGGTCCGGTTGCCAACCCGTCGGGGAACGCGCCCGGCCAATCCCTTTCCCGGAAGCCGGCGCGCCCGCGGTCCATCCCGCCGGTTTTTGGGATACAATCGCGTTGCCAGATTCGTTCACGTCAACGGGGAAGCGCGGTCGACGTAATCCCTATTCCTTTTATGAAATACGGTTACGGGAAAAACCCATTTTTTGGAAAAATCGCCGGGCGTTAAAAATGCGCGGGACGGCAAAAACCGCCTGGCGAAATGGGAGGCAATATTTATACTATAGTATAAATATTTATTCATTGGGAGAGAATTTTTAAAGCCAACTGGAATAAACATGGCGAAACGTAGCCAAAACCGGCCGCTCGTGGTCATCGGCATGCTCGGCGTCAACCTCGACGCCTCGAGCCGGGACCGATCCAGGCGCTGGGACAAATGGCGGCCCAGCCTGTCCATCTGCCGGCACGAGGACTTGGCGGTGGACCGGTTCGAGCTTATCCATTCGCGCGGGCATAGGAGCATCGCCGAGGCGCTGGCCGGGGACATGCGCCTCGTCTCCCCCGAAACCGGGGTCAACCTGTACGAGGTGGACACCCGGGACCCCTGGGATTTCGAGGAGGTTTACGCCGGCCTGTACGACTTCACCCGCGCCTACGCCTGGAAGCACGAGACGGAGGACTATCTCGTTCACATCACCACCGGTACGCACGTGGCGCAGATATGCCTGTTCCTCCTCACCGAGTCGCGCCATTTCCCGGCCAAGCTGCTGCAAACCAGCCCGCCGCGCAACCCCGGCGACGACAAGCGGGGCACCTACGCGATAATCGATCTCGATTTGTCCAAGTATGACCGGCTGGCCAGCCGTTTCGAAAAAAGCACCCGCGACGACCTCGCCTTTCTCAAGTCCGGCATCGACACCCGAAGCCGCCGCTTCAACCTGCTTATCGAGCGGATCGAAAGGGTGGCGGTGCGCTCGACCGAGCCGATCCTGCTTATCGGCCCCCCCGGCGCCGGCAAGTCGCAGCTGGGGCGGCGCCTTTACGAACTGAAGAAGCAACGGCGCCTGGTGGCCGGCTCCTTCGTCGAAATCAACTGCGCCACCCTGCGCGGCGATCAGGCGATGGCCACGCTGTTCGGCCACGCCAAGGGCGCCTTCACCGGGGCGGTGGACGCCCGCGAAGGCCTGCTCCGCAAGGCGGACGGCGGAGTGCTGTTCCTGGACGAGATCGGCGAACTGGGGCTTGACGAACAGGCGATGCTGCTGCGGGCGGTGGAGGAAAAGCGCTTCCTTCCCCTCGGATCCGACGGCGAGGCGTTTTCCGACTTCCAGCTGATCGCCGGGACCAACCGCGACCTGGCGCGGGAGATCGCGGCGGGGACGTTTCGCGAGGATCTCCTGGCCCGCATCGACCTGTGGACATTCCGCCTGCCCGGCCTCGCCGAGCGCCGCGAGGATATCGCCCCCAATCTCGATTACGAACTGGAGCGGGCGGGCGGGCGCCTGGGCCGCCGGGTGACCATGAACCGGGAAGCGAGGGAGGCCTTTCTCGCTTTCGCCCGCTCGGACGAGGCGCCGTGGCGGGCGAATTTCCGCGACCTGGCCGGCGCCGTCATGCGCATGTCCACCCTGGCCGAGGGCGGCAGGATTTCGCTTTCCGAGGCCAAACTCGAGATCGCCAGGCTCAAAAGCCAATGGTCCGCCGTCGGGGCGAAGGCGGTCGCGGGGCAAGAGGGCGGTCCGGCCCTTTCACGCATCCCCGGATTCTCGGCGGAGGCGCTGGACCCATTCGATCGGATCCAGCTAGAAAAGGTGGTGGAGGCATGCCTAGGGGCGGGAAGCCTTTCCGAGGCGGGGCGGCGCCTGTTTTGCCGCTCCCGCCTGCGGCGGAAGACGCCGAACGACGCCGACCGCCTGCGCAAGTATCTGGCCCGCTTCGGCCTGACCTGGCAGGACATCGCGGGGAGGAAAACCGGATTCGCCGGGGAATGAAAAACCCGCCATGAACATCGGCGGCGCATCGCGGACGCTTCCGGACCCCAGCGGATCAAAATTGATCGAGCCCGCCCAAGTCATCCTCCGCCGCGTAATCGAAATGATCACGGGGATACGAGGCCAAGACGGGAAATCGCTCCCTCCAGTCGCCGGCGGAGGCGGTTTCCACCAGCCAGCGGCATATTATCCCGGCCGTGCCCTTATAGGTGGCGGCGAGTCCGCCCCCCAATCGCTCGGCCCCGCTGAAGTCGAGCACCATCGGTTTCGGTATGGACCAGGGCGTGGCGCCGACGCCGGAAGGACGGGCATTGGAGTCGACCGGAACGAACCGCCCCGGATAGCCGAGAGCGGAGGCGATGATTTCACCAATTTCCCGGACCGTCGGGACAACGGGATCGGCGGCGTTCACGACGCGGGTTCCGGGATTTTTCAGCGCCCCCGCGACAATGGCGGCGATGTTCGCCGCCGCCACGGGGTGAAAGCGGCTTTCGCCTTTGTAGGCCAGGGGAATAAAGGGACGGCGATCCAACATGCGTTTCACAAACCACCATTCGCGCGGGTGCCGCGACGGCACGCCGTATACCGCTCCCGGGCGAATGATTGTGACCGGCACCCGGGCGTAAGCGAACAGTCGCCGCTCCATGGCCGCCTTGTTGGCGGAATAGCTGGCGGAACCCGGCTCGACGGTGGGTTGCGTCTCCGAAATGGGAATCGGGAAATCGGGGAAGCCGTTCGTTCCGGCCTCGTCAAGCGTGCGGCCGGCGGCATCCCGATAGACGCCGGCCGACGAAATGACAACCAGGGAGGCAATGTCCGCCCCCAACAACAGGAGCTGATCGGCATGCCCGGCGTTATAGGCGACCACGTCCACCACCGCATCGGCTCCATCCGCGAGCGCCCGACGGAGAGCTTTGGTGTCATCCCGGTCAAGGGTGACCGTCCTCATGCCGTTCTCCGGCAAATCGGCGGCGGGCAACCGGGTTCCGCGACGAGCCGCGACCACCTCCCACCCGTCGGTCAACAGCCTTTCCGCCACGGCCAGACCGATTTGGCCGGCGCCGCCGATTATGAAAGCGCGTTTGGCCATTCCGCGTCCCCCCGCGACGCAAGGCTTTGGAAACTTTAAAGGCAGGCTTCCATGGCCCCCCCCTACTTCCCGGCCGTCGCCAAAGTCCGGGGCCGGGCGGGCATGTAGGGGGAAAGGAGCGAAAGGCCGCCCCAGGCCACCAGGCAGGAAATGAGGCCGGCCAACAGGCCGGTTTTCAGCCAGAGCAGGAAGTTCACCCGGGTCCAGTAGCGTTTTTCCAGCATCCCCACCGCGGCGATGTTGGCGGTGGAGCCGATCATGGTGATGTTGCCGCCGAGGCAGGCGCCGTGGAGGAGCGCCCAGAGGAGGGGCGTTTGATCGAGCCGGACCACGATGGGGATGAAGGCGGCGACGAAAATGATGTTCTCTATGAAGGCGCTGCCCAGGGCGGAAACGCCGAGGATGACCGGCAGCAGCAATTCCGGCGTCTCCCTGAAGGCGGCCACGAAGCCGTCGGCCGCCAGGTTGGTCACCTGGGTGCGCCTAAGCGCCCCGGCCACCACGAACAGCATCATGAAGAAAATCAGGGTCATCCATTCCACGTCGTGCTCGAAGTGCTTGCGGACCCGCTCGCGCCGCCAGAGCATGAGCAGGCCCGCCACCAGCAGGGGAGTGGCGATGAGCATGGTGTTCCGGGCCAGCCCCAGCCGATCCTCGAGGGAGGTGTGCAGCGACAGCAGGATCATGAGGGCCGCCAGGACGAACAAGCCCCGGCCGAAGGGAACCTTGACTATGGGCCCCAGGGCCAGCCCCATTTCCCGGCGCTCCCCCAGCTTTTCGTCCATTTCCCGGATCTCCCGGCGGAAGTTCCACAGCATGAAGAGAATCACCGCCGCGAATTCGACGATCATCAGGGGAAAGGACCAAATCATGAAATCGTTGAAGGAGAGGGGGGGGGAGGCGTTCTGCCCGATGAGGATGCTGACCGGGTTGCCGAGCATGGTGCCGGCCGAGCCGATGTTGATGGCCATGACCGCCATGATGACGAAGGGGACCGGTTTCAGGTTGAGGGTGTCGCAGACCTGGAAAATCAGGGCCGAAATGAAGACGATGGAGGTGGTTTCGTCCGCCAGGCAGGACATGACCGCGCCCATGGCGCAGGCGATGGTCACGAACATCCGGGCGGTCATGCCGGGAATGGTGATGACGGTGATGATTATCCAACTGAACAGCCCCAGATCCTTCAGGACCCCGATGATAATCATCATGGCCACCAGGAAAAGGATGATGTCGAGCTTGGACTCGGCCACCAGCCCGGGAAGATCCATGATTCCGCAGAACATCAGGACGGAAATGCCCAGAAACGCGATGGGCAGGTGGTATTCCCAGAAGAACAGCGCCGCCGCGATGACCAGGGTGAATATGGCCACCGCCACGGTCTGGACGAAATTCAGGCCGGAATTCAGCGAAAGCAGGGCGGCGGCGAGGGTGATCAGGAAGACCCCGATCGTCCCGGCCGCGCCCGATATGAACCTGGATGGCGGCTTGTTCAATTCCCTCCCCTCTCCCCACCCGGGATTTGCCTTTTCAGACCCTTGGGGCGGACTTTCAAAGGAAATCAAACAAACCGTCGCTTGATTTCCCTCCATTTAACGACAAACCCTTAGCGCAGGACCGAACTCAAAAATTCGTGCAGCTTGATGATGCCCACCAGTTTCCTCCCCCGGAGGACGTAGGCGTTGTCCGTCTCCCGCCGGCCGATTTCCTTCAGGGCCAGGATGGCCGGCGAATCCTCGACCACGTGGGCGAAATTGTGAATCATTATTTCCCGGAGCCAGGTGGAGGATTCGTTCCGGATAATCTCGGCTATCGGCTCGAAATTGAGGAAGGGGGTCAGGTCGTCCATCCACATCAGGTAGTCAGGCATGCAGACCTTGACCAGTTGCCGGGTGGTGACCACCCCGATCAGTTCGTCGTCCGGGGTCAATACCGGGAGTTCCGAGGCCTTGTGGGCGAGAAAAAGATCGATGGCCCTGGCCAGGCTGTCGTTGTCGTTCAGAAAAACGTCCACCGGCGACATGATGTGGCGGGCGTCGAGGTGATCCGGGAGATGGTGCCCGTCGGAATCGAAGTGCTGCCAGATGGCGAGGGGGGATTTGAGGGAGGCGATTCGGCTGGCGGCCCCCGCCTCTTCACAGGACTTGACCAGGCCCTGGAGAATCTGCTTGTAGGCGCCGGGCATGCTGGGGGGGATGAGGACGATTATCAGGAGGTGGACCGTCCCCCCCGCGATTGCCATCCCCTTTTCCAGGGGAGCCATGGCGATAAGGGGGTCGGCGACCCTTTCCAGCCGGCCGTAGAGGACCGCCAGCCCCGGGCAAACCAGGATGTCGTCCCGCTCCAGGCTGGCCATCACCTCGTCCATGGCCACCCCGATGTTGCCGATGCCGTAGTTGAGGGCCA
>JAISYL010000118.1 GCA_031269935.1 Planctomycetota bacterium | reverse complement strand
CTGCCGGGCCGTTTTCCCCTTTGTCTGGGGGAGGAAGCGCTTTACGTCGACGAGGATCACCCCTCGCCCGCCGGAGCCCGCCTGATGACGGAACTTTTCCGGCCGCCGCTTCAGGATCTAGCTAATTCACAACGGGTTAGACGAGAAAAAATCGCTGGCGGGCGTATTTTCCGGCCATCGGTTGGGGCCGGAAAATACGCCGAGAAGCGATTATGACGAAGTATAACCCTATGAGACGGCATTTAACAACACGCTCTAAAAGTTGACGCGTTGCCTCCGGTAAAAAAGGCGTTGGAGAGGGTGGAGATGGAAAAGGCATTGGCGGCTTGGACACGGGCGGCTTTGCCCGGGAAAACGGTTTTTGCCATGAACGGCAAGAGGTTGCGCGGCAGTCGTTATGCCGAATATCCGGCGGTGCATCCGCTCGCCCTCTATTGCGACGCCATTTCCGGGGTGGTTGAGCAAATGCCGGCCGGGGGCGACAAGTCGACTTCAAGAGAATTAAACGACCCTGCTCGAAAAGCGGATCTCTTGCTTTGAAAGGGGAAATGTTTTAACATGGGTACGGCGTGGATTTTTAAGGGAAATCAAACAAAACGCCCTTTGATTTCCTTTAAAAGTCCACTTAATGGCTTGAAAAATTCAATCTTGCGAAACTCTAGGGGAGACGGGTGGCGCGGGAATTGATTCTTGACGCCGGCATTGATAGGCTTGCCGAGGCCCATGCCTTTCTTGCCGAGGCCCTGGACGATGCCGGTTGCCTGGGCGAAAACCGCTTGAAGCTCGAGTTGTCCCTGGAGGAGGCGTTTGTCAATATCGCGAACCATGCCTATCCCGGGGAGGCCGGAAAGGTGCGCTTGCGAAGCTGGCTGTCCGGAGGCCATTTTTTTCTGGAACTGGCCGACGGCGGGATCCCCTTCAATCCCTTGGAAGTCCCTCCCCCCAGTCTTGACCTCCCCCTCGAATCCAGGCGGATAGGAGGGTTGGGGATCCACATGATTCGCGAAAGCATGGACGGGGTCGGCTATGAGCGCCGCGAAGGCCGGAACATCCTGACCTTGGACAAGAAGTTGGCCTGAGTGGATTTTTGAAGGAAATCAATCGGAGGTTCGGTTGATTTCCGCCAAAGTTTCAGGGCGTTCGTATCAGGGACGTTTCTTTGCCATGTCGCCGGTTTGGGGCGAATTGACGAAGCATAACCCGACGACCCGGCGTTTAACAACACCCACCGACGGCTTCAGTCGGGGGGAAGAAATCCGTTTTCCGCCAAAAAAGCCCGGTCAAGACCGGAAGGGGGTGGGGAAGGCGCCGGGGAGGCCGACTCCAGGAAGCGGACCGCGTAGCGGGCCAGGGCGTCGGCTTCGATATTCACCGGATCGCCGGTTTTGCGAAACCCCAGGGTGGTGCCGCTCCAGGTGGCGGGAATAATCGCCACCGCGAACCAGTCCCGGGCGGCGGCGGATACGGTAAGGGATACGCCGTCCACCGCCACCGAACCCTTTTCCGCCACCAGGCGGCGAATGTTTTCCGGCAATTCTATTTTCAGGCTCCGGGCCTCCGGACGGGCGGCGTCGACGGCCAGGATTTTCCCGGCCGCGTCGATGTGTCCCTGCACAAAATGCCCGTCCAAGGCGTCCCCGGCCTTGAGGGCTGGTTCCAGGTTGACCCGGTCGCCGGGGCCCAGGCGACCCAGGTTGGTGCGGGAAACCGTTTCCGCCACCGCGTCGAAGCCGGCGATCCCCCCGGCCAATTCGGTAAGGGTGAGGCAGGCTCCGTTCACCGCCACCGATTGGCCGACCCGGACCGATTGGGCCAGACCGGCCAAATCAATCCGGAAGCGGCGGCCCCGGCCGAAGGGGGCGACCCCGACCACCCTCCCCATCCCCTGGATTAGCCCGGTGAACATAGGTTGTTCCTCCGAGTGGACTTTTGAAGAAAATCAAACAACCCGCCGTTTGATTTCTTTACAAGACCCTTAATTAAGCGGGACCAGGGGAGCCAGGGCGGAGGCCGTGGCGTCGGCGTCGAAGCCCGGGGGCGCCCCCCGGAGGACGGAAGGGTGGATTTGCGCGGTCGGCCGCCCGGGATAGGGGTTCCCTCCTCCCGCCGGCGGGGGGGAAATCCCCGCCGCCGGGAGGACTTCAAGGACATGCCGAGCGGTGGCTTCCGTACGGCCGTCCTTCAGGGCCGACAATTCAAAGGCGTAGCGGCCGGGAAGCGGGGGGGCGATAACCGCCCGCAATCCCGTGGTCCGGGCGGGCAGGGCCGGCGCCGGCCCCTCGATTTGCCGCCAGGCGAAAAGCCAGTCGGCCCCCTCCGCGTTCCCGACCGCCGCCGCCAAGGCCAGGGTCTCCCCCGCCCGGGCCGCGGCCGGCCCCTCCAGCCTGAGTTCCGGCGGGCGCCGGGCGCCTCCGACCTCGATGTCCACCTCGACCGGCCGGCTTTTCCGCTTGCCGTTCGAAACCGTCAGTTCAAAGCTGTAAATCCCGGGCCCGGCCGGATAGAAGGCGGGGGCGGAATCGCCCAGCCGTTCGTCAATCACGTAGTTGGTGACCTTGGGGCCGCCGGTTTGCCGCCAAAGGTAGTTGAGGGGCGACCCGCCCAGATCGTAGCTTTGGGTGGCGTCCATCCGGATAAGGGCCCCGGGCATGGCCCGGGTCGGCGCCACCACCACCGCCACCGGGGGATCCGCGTCCTTCACCACCCGCAGCCTGTGGACGGCCGGTTCGCTTTCCCCGGAGCCGTCGGCCACCACCAGCTCGAATTCATAGTCGCCCGGCCGGGGGGGCAGGAAACGCTCGGCGGCCCCGTCGAAAACCACCTCGAAATCCCGGATGAAGGGGCCGGATTTCTGCCGCCAGAGATATTCCAGCCGGGAACCGGATCGGCCGCGGCTGCCCCGGGCGTCCAGCATGACCGGCTCCCCCATCCGGGCCGTCGACGGACCCTCCAGCGCCGCCACCGGCCTCGTCCCGGATCCGGGCGGAGCCATGGCCTGTTCCGCCCCCGGGACGGTCGGGATTTCCCGGGGAATCACTTTTCCCCTGGCCACCGGGGGCCGGGGTTTCGGCTTGACGCTCAACCGGGTGAGGCTTGGCCGGCTGACCGCCTCGCCGTCGGACACGATTAGCTCGATTTCAAAAACCCCGTCCACTTCGGGGACGAAGGAAAGTACGGGGCCGTTCAAATCCACCCCGGAAAGTTCAAAACCCGGGGTCAGGGGGCGCCAGCGGTAGCTGAGGCCGGCGCCGTCGGGATCAAAGGAGTCGCGACCGCTTATTTCCACCGGTTTCCCGACTTCGCTCACCACCTCCCCGGGGGATCGGGCGACCGGCGGTTGGTTTTCCCGTTCAATCATCAACTCCACGATGGCGGGGTCGCTGACGAGGCCGTTGGCCACGACCACCAATTGGAAGCGGTACAAGCCGGGTTTGCCGGTCCGGAAATAGGGTTTGGCGGCCGAGGGATCGGAAAGTTCCACCTTGGGGCCGTCAAGCTGCGTCCACCGGTAGGACAGTTCGCCCCCGTCCGGATTTTCCGAATCCGTGCCGTCCAATTCAATCAGGGCAGTGGGGACGGGCCCTCCCGGAGCCGGGGGGAGGTCCCCGGCCCCCCCGCCGGAGGAAATCAGCCGGACGGCGGCCAGGAGAACGGCCGGGAGCCACCCCTTGGCGGCAAAAACGGCGTTGCCAAGCTTCATTCCCAGGAGTTTCAAGAAATTGTCCTCTCCCCGGAGGTTCGGATTGCCGGAGCGTGTTGTTAACAACCCGCTCTCAACCGGAACCGTTCGCGGCGGTTGGCCCGGGCCGCCTACCCGCGGGCCGAAAATCCTTTTTATTTATTTTATCGACCAAATGCAAGAAATTATGATCAACTTTAAAAAAACAGTTGACATTCCTTTCGGCGATACGATAATATGTTGTATCATGGGGTTGCCAATGGATGGCAATTTTTCAGTCGCCCAAGGAGGGCCAAGCGATGACTATCGGCATAAACAACCAACGGTCGTCTTCCCTCAACTCCCTCAATTTCCTTAACCAGGCCGGCTCGGCCAAGAAAAATTCCTTGGAAAAGCTTTCCTCGGGATTGCGCATCAACAAGGGATCCGACGATCCGGCCGGGTTGCTGATTTCCGAATTGCTTCGTTCCCAGATCGGCGGTTTCGAGCGGGCGCTCAGGAACACCCAGGAAACCAACAACGCCCTGTCAATCGCCGAAGGGGGGCTGTCTTCCGTATCCTCCCTCCTAACCAAAATGAAAAGCCTGGCCATTCACGCCCTGAATTCCGGGGTGACCTCCCGCGACCAGGTCAACGCCGATCAGGGCGAAATCAATTCGGCCCTTTCCACCATCCAGCGGGTGACCGACACCACCAACTACGCCGGGAACAACCTGCTTAACGGCGCCCGGGCCTTTACCTACGAAGCTTCGGATCCTTCCGGGTTAATCGACCGGGAAGGCACCGCGATCGCCAGCCTTTCCGGCTTGGCCGCCGACGAAATCGCGATAAACTTTTCCGGGGGGGCGGCGGCCCAGGCCGAACGGGCCCACCTGGAAACCGATTTCGGCGGGAGCGAACTTTCCCAGGCCCAGGAATTCACCCTCCTCGGCAACGACGGCGCCCGCGCCTTTTCCTTCGCCCAAGGGACCGGAATCGCCGAGATGGCGGCGCAAATCAACAACCTCGCCGATTCCACCGGGGTCAACGCCTACGCCATCGAGGACGAGGGCGACGGCCCCACCGCCCTCCGGCTGGTTTCCACGGAATACGGGGCCGGCGCCCGGGTCAGGGTGGAGCAGCTTTCCGGGAACGGATTCGCCCCGGAGGGCGGGGCGGCCGAGGATTACGGCCGCGACGCCGCCGTCACCGTCAACGGCGATTCGATTTTCACCGACGGCCTGACCGCCAGCGTAGCCAACGGCGGCCTCAACGCCAAAATATCCTTCAATCCCGGAAATCCCTCCGCCACCACCATCGCCCAGACCGGGTACGACCAGGACGACCTTGTCGACGCCGGAGAGGTCCGCGACTCCCGCCTTCTCAACATTTCCGGGGGCATGCAAATCCAGTTGGGGGAAGGGGGAGGGGGCCAGAACCGGGAAAACATCTCCATCGGCAACTACAATCCCGCCGTGCTCGGCCGGGTCGTCGAGGACGGCCGGACCTACAGCCTGAACGATTTGTACGGCGGCGGCGACGCCTCCCTGGCCAACCGGCCGGAATTGGCGATTAAGGTCATCAACCAGGCCATCGCCGACGTGGCGTCCGGCCGGGCCAATATCGGCGCCTACCAGGCCAACGCCCTGGAAACCAACGCCAACAACCTGATGGTGGCGATTGAAAACACCACCGCCACCGAGTCCAGCATCCGCGATACCGACATGGCCGAGGCCATGAGCGTTTTCATAAGGAACAAGCTGCTGGAAAACGCCAATCTGAAAGCCATGCAAAGCAACCGGATGAACAGCGGCAACGTGTTGCAGCTGCTGAGTGGCCTAGGCGGGCGCTAGGGTTCCGTAAAGTCCAAATCCTTGATTCGGACTTTACGGGGAACGGCCCCGGTTCACCCGGCTTCCGTCTCCGGGGAAATGAATTCCCCTTCGGCGTTGAAGGTTGATTCCGGAGCGAATGGACTTCGGCATTCGTAAAATCAGTCTTTCCGGACCACTAGCGCTCCCCCGGTTCACCCGGCTTCCGTCTCCGGGGAAATGAATTCCCCTTCGGCAAGGGAGGACGATTCCGGACGATACCCAAATAAACTTCGGGCGCCGTTCCCCGGGTTGACAGGAACGGACGGATGTTTTATAATCGGGCAACTGGCGAAATCGTTTCGCGGTGCGGACGCCTTGGCGCCTCGCGCCGGTTTTTTTGGGAACCTCCGGAAATGCTTTTTTGTCCGTATACAATGTCCGCGGGCGGCTCTCGCGAATTTTGCGAGTCGAAACGCCACGAGTTTCCGCAAAATCCCCGCCGCCACGCCGATTTCGGTTTACGAAGCAAAACACCCATTTCCAAAGATTCCCTTCCGGTGGACTTGTAAAGTTGATTTTTGAAGAAAATCGGTCGAACCTCCGCTTGATTTCCTTCAAAGTTTCAGAATCGTTTTTTGGCGATGTCGCCGGTCCGGGTTGAATTGACGAAAAATCAACCCATTGAAACGAAAGCGTTTGAAATTTTAAAGGGGATCGGGCGGCGGTTGGCCCGATTTTCTTTAAAAGCCCATTTTACGGAAAGGTCGAATGCCATGAGCATCACCAAGGAACGGAAATCGGAATTGATCAGGACCTACGCCACCCGGGAGAACGACACCGGCAGCCCGGAAGTGCAGATAGCGATCCTGACCGAGCGCATCTCCCACCTCACCGAACACCTCAAGGCCCACAAAAAGGACAAGCATTCGCGGCGGGGGTTGCTGATGATGGTGAACCGGCGCAACGGGCTCTTGCGCTACCTGCGCGGAGCCAACCTGGAAAGCTACCGTTCCCTGGTCGGGAAGCTGGGCATCCGGGCCAAGGAATAGGCGTTTCCCCCGGAACGCCCGCCCGCGGCCCGGGGAAGGGCCGCCCGGTTCCGGGCGAAATCTTTTTTGTCCGGCCTCCCCGATCCGGGCGATGCCGGGTTCGAATTTTATCTGACAGGAGAAAGCGCAAATGGATCTTAATCTCAGGGAGGTGGCGGTCGAGGGAGAGGTGGGCGGACGAAGGTTGCGGCTGTCCACCGGGTTGTTGGCCAAGCAGGCGGCCGGGGCGGTGGTGGTGCGTTATGCCGACACCGTGGTCCTTTCCGCCGTCACCACCGCCCCCCCCCGGGGGGACGACCAGGATTTTTTCCCCCTCATGATCGACTACCGGGAAAAGACCTATGCGGCCGGAAAATTCCCCGGCGGCTTTTTCAAGCGGGAGAAGGCCCCCTCCACCAAGGAAATCCTCACCATGCGGCTGGCGGATCGGCCCATCCGGCCGCTTTTCCCGGAAGGGTTCCGGGACGAGGTGCTGATCCAGTCCATGGCGCTTTCGGCCGACATGGAAAACGATCCCGACATCCTGTCGATAATCGGGGCCTCCGCCGCCCTTTCCCTGTCGCGCCTGCCTTTCGAGGGCCCCATCGGGGCGGTCCGGATCGGCATGGTCGACGGCGAGTTGATCGTCAATCCCACCCACGGCCAGGAAAAGAGGTCCGGCTTGAAGCTGGTGCTGGCGGGAACCCGCGACTCGGTGACCATGGTCGAGGCCGGCGCCGCCGACATTCCCGAGGAAAAGATGCTGGAAGCCCTCAACCTCGGGCACGCCGCGGTCAAGGAAATCGTCGCCCTCATCGACGAATTGGCGGCCAGGGCCGACCGCTCCGGGGGAAAGATCCGGGTCGAGCCGCCGATCCCGCCGGCTTGCCTGGCCGAGGTCAAGGCCCGGCTTGGCGATCGCATGGAGGCGGCGCTGCGGACCCCCGGGAAGCTCGGCCGCCACGAGGCGGTCCGGCAACTGTCCGAGGAGACGGTCCTCGAGTTCGTCAAGCCCGAAGCCGGGAGCGGCCCGTCCGAGGCCGAGGTCAGGAACGCCCTTTCCCGGATAAAGACCGAGGTCGTCCGCCGCCTGATCCGGGAAAACAACCGCCTCGACGGCCGGGACAATTTCACGGTCCGCCCCATCGACTGCCGGGTGAACGTGCTTCCCCGCACCCATGGCTCCAGCCTGTTCACCCGCGGGGAAACCCAGGCGCTGGTGAGCGTCACCCTGGGTTCGGCCTCCGACGCCCAGGAGGTCGACGGCCTGCGGGAGCCCTACGAGGAAATGTGGTATCTCCATTACAACGCCCCGGGATTTTCGGTGGGCGAGGCGAAGATGCCCCGGGGCCCCGGCCGCCGGGAGATTGGCCACGGGATGCTGGCCCAGCGCGCCCTGGAGGCGGTCATGCCCCACGATCAGGGCTTCCCCTACGCCGTCCGGGCCGTGTCGGAAGTCCTGGAGATGAACGGCTCCTCCTCCATGGCCTCGGTCTGCGGCGCCACCCTGGCCCTGATGGACGCCGGCGTCCCCATCAAGAAGCCGGTGGCCGGCATCGCCATGGGGTTAATCCAGGACGAGGGCGGGGAGCCGGTGATCGTGACCGACATCCTGGGGGACGAGGATCATTACGGCGACATGGATTTCAAGGTTTGCGGAACCCGGGACGGCATCACCGCCCTGCAAATGGACATAAAAATCAAGGGCATTTCCACCGAAACCATGCGCCGGGCCCTGGACCAGGCCCGCCAGGGCCGCTTGCATATCCTGGACGAAATCGGCAAGTGCATCGGCCGGCCGCGGCCGGAAATCAATTCCCGGGCCCCCCGCCTCCACAACATCACCGTTCCCCAGGACATGGTCGGGAAGATCATCGGTCCCGGCGGCAAGACCATCCGGAGCATCCAGGACGAGTGCGGAGTCGAGGTCGAGGTGGACGATTCCACCGGGATAGGCGTGGTCTCCATCTGCGCCCCCGACGCGGAATCGCTGGCCAAGGCCGTCAAGATGGTCGCCGGCCTGGTGGAGGTCCCCGAGCTGAACAAGGTTTACGAGGGAGTGGTGTCCGACGTCCGGGATTTCGGGGTCTTTGTCGAAATTCTTCCCGGCACCGAGGGAATGTGCCATATTTCCGAACTTGACGTCGGCCGGGTGGAAAGCACCGAATCTTTCTGCAAAAGGGGCGATCCCCTGAAAGTAAAGGTTATCGAGATAGATCCGGCCGGCAAGGTGCGCCTTTCCCGCAAGGCGGTGATCCTGGAAGGCCGGGGCGAAACCTACGTGATGCAGCCGCGCAAGCCATCCGCCGGCCGCGGCGGCCGGCCGGAACGCGGCCCCCGGCACTAAGAGCGTGTTGTTAAATGCCGGATCGTCCGGGTTAGACAAGGAAAAAGACGCTGGCAGGATGATTTTTGGCCGGAGGTCAAGGGCAAAAATCATCCGGGAAGCGACTTTTGACGCAGTATAACCCGATGAGACGGTATTTAACGACACGCTCTAAGGGCGGCATTCGCCATAGGCCGGAAGGCCGTTATAGACGGCGACCGCCATGTCCAGCAAGGGAATGGCGGCCGCCGCCCCGGTTCCCTCGCCCAGGCGGAGGCCGGCGGCGATCAGGGGTTCCAAACCTAGCTCGGCCAAGATTCGCCCCGCCGCCGGTTCGGGTGAAAGGTGGCTGGCCAGAAGGGCATCGGCCGCCTCCGGCCGCAGCCGGACCGCTGCCAGGGCCGCCGCCAGGGAAACCACCCCGTCCAGAAGAATCGGCACCCGGCAGCAGGCGCCTCCGAGGCACATTCCGGCCAAGGCGGCAAGATCAAAGCCTCCAACCCGGGCCAGTACCTCCAGGGGCCGGCCGGGATCGGGACGGTTAACCCGCAGAATCTTTTCAATTATCCGGACCTTGCGGCGAACCCCGGCCGGAGACAGCCCGGCGCCCGGTCCCGTCAATTCGGCGGGCGGCCGATCCAGGAGCGCCGCCGCCACGGCGGCGGAGGTGGTGGTGTTGCCGATGCCGATTTCGCCCGCCGCCAACAGCCGATAACCCCGGCCGGCCAGCCGGCGGACCAAATCGAAGCCATGGCCGAGCGCCCGGGCGGCTTGCTCTTCGCTCATGGCCGGTCCCAAGCCCGGATCCCCGGTCCCGGCCGCGATTCTTCGCTTCAGCAGGCCGGAGGGGGGAGGCGAGGCCAGAATTCCCAAATCCACCCCGATCACCCGGGCCCGGGCGATTCTGGCCATATGGCAAATCGAAAGATCGCCCCGGGCCAAATGTCCGGCCAGGACGGCGGTCATTTCCGGAGCAGCCGGGCTCACCTTTCTGGCCGCCACCCCGTTGTCGGCGGCGAAGACCAGGATCGCCCGCCGCCCGAGATCCGGCCGCGGTCGGCCGGTCAGGCCGACGATCCTGACCACCGCCTCCTCCAACCGCCCCAGGCTGCCGGGAGGCTTCAGCAGACCGTCCCAATGCCGGCGCGCGGCCGCCATGAGTTCCCGGTCAACCCCGGGAAACGGGGCCAGCCAACCAGGCGCCTCCATTGCCATAATCATCCCTTTCGCGGACCGTTTCGCCAACGGGAAAGATACCCGCCCGTCCGTCCCGGCGCCAAGGTAAACTTTTCCCGCTCCCCGCCGAAGCGGGAACCGCTCCGAAATCCGATGGAAGGAGGGGAATATCTTGCCAAGCCGGTCTCTCCGATGGTATAGTGAGGGTGGATTTTTGAAGAAAATCAATCGAACCTCCGATTGAGTTCCCTCAAGGTTTCAGGGCGTTCGTTTCAGAGCCGTTTTTTTTACAATGCCGCCGGCATGAGTCGAGTTGACGAAAAAACACCCCATTGGAACGAAAGCGGTTGAATCTTTAAAAGTCGACTGAGGGTGAAGGATCAAAAAAGTCCACGGAAAAAGCGGACCCGAAAAATGGAACCCAGGCTGAAAATCACCGCCCAAATAATCGCCCGGAACGAGGAGGAAACCCTTCCCGCCTGCCTCGCCGGCCTGGACTGGGCGGATGAAATACTCCTGGTTGACTCCTTTTCGACCGACCGGACGGCGGAACTGGCCCGGGCGGCCGGCGGCCGGGTCGTCCAGCATGAATTCGCCGATTTTTCCTCGCAATACAACTGGGGGATGGAGCGGGCGGCGTACGAGTGGATTTTCATCGTCGACGCCGACGAGGTTGTTGATCCAATCCTGGGGAACGCCCTTCGCCGCTTCAAGGCGTCGGAACCGGAATTCGAGGTTTACCTGGTTCGGCGGGACGCCTTCTTTCTGGGACATCGGATGCGAGCCTCGTCCTGGAGCGACGATCCCCTGCCCCGCCTTTTTCGGAAGGGGTGCCTGTCCTACCGGGGCCTGGTCCATTCGACGATGGATACCGGCGGCCGGCCGGCCGGCCGGCTGGAGGGGCGAATCCTGCACTATTCTTACCGCAGCCTGGAACAATTTTTTCGGAAAAACAGCTTCTACGCCGGCTTGTGGGCGGCGGACGCCTTCGGGCGGGGAAGGCGGGCCGGGCTTCCCGGGGTGTTCCTCCGGGCGGGCTGGGCTTTTTTCCGCAACTACCTGCTCCGGAGAGAGTTCCTGGACGGCAAATATGGTCTCTTGACCGCGTCGGGAAGTTCTGTCTACACTTTCGAAAAATATGCCCGGCTTTGGGATCTGGGCCGGAAGGAAGGGGAGGCGGCCGGCCGCTTAGGGACTGCGAAAAAATAAATGCTCCAAATTTATACTTCGTTGTTCGAGGCTCTCGTGATTTTTTCGCCAAACACGCCGGCGAAAAAACACTGTCGCCCCTCACGTCTCGTCTAAATATGGAACATTTGTTTTTTCGCGAGCCCTTAGGGGCGGAGCAGCATCCCCGACATTCCCTGGAATAGGGAGAAAGAATCGCCGGAAAGCGGTTTTTCCCCTTCTTGACCGGAGGAAACCAGGCGGCGCAAGGCTTCGGCCTCGTTAAGCAGGCCGGACACTTCGTCCAGCCATTCCCGTTCCGATTCCGGTCGCCGGCGGAAGTACAGGAACAGCCCTCCCCCGTCGTCCCGGGCGGCGACCGGAGCGGGACTCCGGCGCAGGCGGGCCAAGCGCAGGCGCAGGAAATCGGCAAAGCGCTTTTCCGCCTCGGCTTCCCCCTCCCCCGGCTTGGCCGCGGCTATCTCCGTCCAAGCCAGGCAATCTCAGTCCCCGGGAAGAAAGCGCACGCCCAGAAACATGCCGTCCGCCAATTCGAACCGGAATTCGCCGGCGCCGTCCGCCTCTGGAATGGGCGCCTCCAGGCGGGTGGCCAAACTTTGGATCGCCACGTTTCGGGAAATCACCTCAATCCCTCCCTTCCTTGCCGCAAAGCGCCGCCTAATCGCAATCGGGCCGAAATTACCTCCGGATAAACCCCCAACGTTCCGCCAAGCCTAAATCAACGAACCGGCAAGCCGCCTGATTTCAGGTTTCAGCGTAGCCATATTCCCGGCTCCCGGTCTCCTTACCGGCGGCGGAACTGGCCAGCCCCAATTTCAGCGGCCCGCGGGTAATGCCGATCTCCCTGGATCGGTCGGCCGAAAAACCGCCGGCCGAGAGGGT
>JAISYL010000080.1 GCA_031269935.1 Planctomycetota bacterium | reverse complement strand
GGAAAAAGTCGCTGGCAGGATGATTTTTGGCCGGCGGTCAGGGGTAAAAATCATCCGAGAAGCGGCTTTTGACGCAGTATAACCCGACGAGACGGCATTTAACAACACGCTCTTAAAGTCCGCCCCGAGGATCCGGAAAAGAATGAGGTCCACGCCTTCGGTGTGAAAGCGCCGGACAGGCATTGAACCGCCGCGCCTCGAGGCAAACGTTATTTCTTTCCAAGCCCTGGAGGACGCCGTGGCCTGGTCAAGGGCAACGCCTTGTCGACACACTCATTCAATTCCTTCCCACCAATTCGCGAATGTTTTCTCCGGTTTGTCAAGTTCATCGAGAAAAACCGTTTCGCCGATAACCGGCGTGACTAATTCCATGCCGCCGTTCCCGGCAAGCTCGGCGATGCGGATATAGGGATCGCTCCATGGATGGTTGGCGAGGACAAAACGTCCGGCGTGGATGGGGAACACCCTAGCGGCACGAAGTTCCCGCGCGGCAAGGAGGGTCTCCTCGGGGAACAGATGATTGTGCTTCCAATTGGGATCATATTGACCGTTTTCCAGGAACGCCAGATCGAATGGGCCGAAGCGTTTGCCTATGTCGGCGAAATGCTCGCCATATCCGCTGTCGCCGCCGAGATACAATTGCCTGGTCGGCGTCTCCAATACAAACGACGCCCAAATGGAGGGGTTGCGTTTCCACAAAGTACGGCCGGAAAAATGATGGGTGGGGAGGGTGTGCAGAACGAGTCCTTCACTCAACGTAGTGAAATCGCCCCAATCCGTTTCATTGATTTTCTCCGCGGGTATGCCCCAGTATTCCAAGTGTTCGCCCACGCCGAGACCGCACACGACCAGGCCGATTTTGTCCTTGATTGCCGTGATGGTATCGTAGTTCAGATGATCGAAATGATCATGGGTTATAAGCAGGCAGTCGATGAAGGGGATTTCATCGGGCGAGTACAGGTCGGTGCCGGGAAAGGAATAGGTGCGCCAGAAGAACGGCGAGGCGTAGGGGGTGAAATTGGGATCGACCAGGAATTTCTTGCCGCCGATTTGCAGAAACAAGGAAGAATGCCCGAACCAGATCACCGCGTCGCGGTCGGGCGGCAGCGAGGCAAAATCGGTTTTCCGGGCGGGAATTCGGGCCGCGGGGCGCAAGCGATTCTTCCTTTTGAAAAGGAACTCCCACCCCATTTTCAGCGGGCTCGCCCCCTCCACCATATGCGGCTTGGGAACACGATTGACAAAAGCGCCGTCGCGGTGGTTCGGCGACTTCTGGATTCGCTTAAGCCGTTCACCGGAGGGCAGTTTGCCGAACATGGGATGGCAAAGCAACGCCCCGGCACCAGCAATCAGAACAGCCATGATGGCGATAACTATCCAGAGCATCTTCTTCAACCATTTTTTCATCAAGAGCGGCCTTGTGATGTTTTCCCCGCGAATTATGGATTGCGTGGCGGCGCCGATTCCAGGGCAAGCTCGACGGCTTTCCGAATCACAATGCAGGAATTGGTGGCGCCGGTGACGGCGTCCACGTCCAATCTTTGCCGGCGCGCCATCTCTTCGAGAATGGGAAGCGCCGCTTCACCCCTTCCGTGGCGGTATTCCAGCAACCGGACCTTTTCCAATTTGCCCTCCCGGATCGTCACTTCCGCTCTGGCGGCGATGAAGTCCGCGTCATACTCTCCCCGATAGACGCCATCCCTCACATCTCCCGGACCGATTCCGGAAAAAATGGCGTCGTCAATTTTTTGCTCATAGGCGCGAAGGCGAAGGAGAATATACAGGCCGGCAATCCCGGCCAAAAGCACTACGCCCGCAATCCCGCCTATCAGCCATCTGCGTCGACTCATGATAATTCCCCCGATCCAGTACGACGTTCATTGTATCCGACTTTTCCTGAACACTATGAACCTTATACCGTATGTGCAGGCCAATTCCATAATTGTTACGGATTTTGGTTGTGATTGTTGGATTGAATCGGCATGAAATTGGAATCGGGATGAAATTGTCGAGATTGGTTTGTACCGGAAGCGTTTTGCTTTTCGGACCAACGTCAATCCCAAATCACAAGCGAATACAAGAGTTATGGAACAGAAACAACCAAAACCCATACGCGCTTAGCTATATCAGGGTCGACCTTTAAATGAAATCGAGCCAACCACCGCCCGATTTCCTTTAAAGGTTCAACCGCTTTCGTTTCAATGGGTTGTTTTTTCGTCAACTCGACCCAAGTCGGGGATATTGCAAAAAAACGACTCTGAAACGAACGCCCTGAAACTTTGAGGAAATCAATCGGAGGTTCGATTGATTTCCTTCAAAAGTCCACTCAGGAGGAGAACCATAAGGTAAATGTCTTTAGGTTCCGGTGGGAATCGACTCCGCCTAAAAGCCGCTTGGCAAGAGAGAAGTACCCGGTAGAATTTATGTTGCATATAGCATCAATTGGATTCTAAAGATAGCATTATGTTGCTTGCCGCGACGTTTATTGGTATTTTTATTTAAAAGCGGATAGATATTCATTTAGTTACCCGCATCGGCATTTGGAGCTTATCCCGATAGGGAATATTGCACATGACAACTGGCGTATTTACCTATGGTTATGGAATCATCAACTCCCTATTGGGATAGGATCTTAATTTCCCGGGCGGAGGGTGTTTCGGTACTGATTTTATTGCAACAAATTGTAACGTCTGGGATTGACAAAAATTTACTATCTCTCCGGTGAGGATGCGGGCAAATTTAAAAACATTTACAGAGAACAGGGGTCAATCCAACCAACCGCTGTTCGATTCCTTTTTAAATCCATAATTTCCAAACAGGTAAGCGACCGATTCCAAACGCTCGCTTCCCGGGAATGAATTGTCGGTAATCCGCTTTCCGGGCGTCCGGGGCAAGATAAACTGGAATCATGGTGACATTGGCAAGGAATTTGTAATCAAGTTAAAGGTAATCTCAAAAAAATTAGCGTTTATTTCGGGGACGGCGGATCCCTAAACGATTTTTTCCTATTCCCCGCTTTCAATTTTACCCCGATTCGGCATTTTACTCAATTTTCCAAGCGAAATTCGGGAACGGACGATTTGGTTTTCAAAAATCGCCGGGGGGGCCTTGTATTTCGATTGAGCTTAGGCAATCCAGGTTCATACTTTTGCGGAGGAGGATTTGCGCATGGGCAAGTCGTTGTCGCAGCAGGTGGCGGATATTGGCGAAAAACTCGAATTTTCCGATTTGCCGAAGCCGGTGGTCGACAATTCCAAGAAATTCATCCTGGATCTGTTGGGGAACATTCTCGCCTCGAAGCATATTGAATCGAGTCGAATCGCTTTGGCCGTCGCCAAGGATCTGGGCGGCAATCCCACCAGTTCGGTGATAGGCGGCAATTTCATGACTTCCGCCCCGATGGCCGCTTTCGTGAACGGGACTTTCGGCCACGCCTTCGATATGGACGACGATCACCGCGAGGGCACCCAGCATTCCTCGGTGGTGGTTTTCCCGGCGGTTTTCGCCCTGGCGGAAAGATTCGGCAAGAGCGGCAAGGAGTTGCTCACGGGATTCGTCTACGGTTCGGAGATAACCATTCGCCTGGGCGAGGCTTTTTTGGGGCAAACCTATTACCAGGGTTTCCATCCCACCGGCACCTGCGGGGTTTTCGGCGCGGCGGGCGGAGCCGCCAAGATCATGGGCCTCGACGCCGTGGGAATCGCCCGCGCCCTGGGCCTGGCGGGCAGCCAAGCCGCCGGCCTGCTGGAATGGAAAGCCCAGGGGTCGTGGTCCAAGCGTTACCAGGCCGGACATCCCGCCATGTGCGGCGTTCTGGGAACTTTGCTGGCCTCGCGCGGCTACACTTCCCCCACCACGGTTTGGGACGGCGAGGACGGGTTCATCCGGGCCTATTCCTACAAGGACATTTGGGATTACGGCAAAATCACCGACAATTTCGGCAAGCGCTGGGAGATGGCCGACACCTCCATAAAAGTTCACGCCTGCTGCCGTTTTTCCGCCCCCCTCGCCGATTGCGCCCTGGATTTGCACAAGCAGGGAGTCGACGTGAGCCAGGTGGAATCAATCCTGGCCAAGGTCAATAAATATTCCCTAAAGGTTCTCACCGTTCCCGTCGAGACCAAGGCCGATCCGAAAACGGTGGTCGACGCCCAATTCAGCCTTCCCTACGCCATCGCCGTCGGGATGGTGAAGGGGAGGGAGACGATAGCCGAATACACCGGCGAGTCGATCCGCGATCCCAAGGTTCTCGAATTGGCCAGGAAAGTGAGGTGGGAACTGGATCCCGAGGCGGAAAAGGTGTATCCCAAGTACTATCCGTGCACCGTGATAGTCAAAATGAAGGACGGGCGGGAATACGCCTCCCATGTCGATTATCCCAAGGGCGATCCCGAAAATCCCGTCACCTGGGACGAGGCGGTCGACAAGTTCCGTTTCATGTCGGGGCACCACCTGGGCCGGCTGGAGCAGGATCGGATAATCGAGCTTTGCGCCGGTCTTGAGAAGCTGGAAAAGCTTGATGATCTGATTGAATTGCTTAAATAGGGTTCCGCCCACAACCCGTGCCGGGGCTTTTGTCAGGAATCCCCGGGGGTTCGGGCTTAGCCGCGAAAGCCGCAATCATGGCGAATTCGGAATTGGAGGCGATTCCTTGCTCCATTTGGCGCGGCGGCACCAGCAAGGCGGTTTTCCTGCTCGAAAACGATCTTCCCGTCCGGCCGGAGGAGCGGGATCGGGTGATCCTCTCCATTTTCGGGAGTCCCGACGCCCGGCAGATAGACGGGCTGGGAGGCGCCGATCCCCTGACCAGCAAGCTGGCCGTGATCGGGCCGGCCAGTCGGGCCGGGGCCGATATCGACTATACTTTCGGCCAGGTCGACATCCGCCGGCCGTTCGTGGACTATTCCAGCAATTGCGGCAACATTTCTTCGGCGGTGGGGCCGTTCGCCATCGTCCAGGGCTTGGTGCGCGCGGCCGAGCCGGTGACGACCGTGAGGATAAACAACACCAACACCGGTAAAATTTTCGAGGCCGAGGTGCCCATGGCGGGGGGGCGGCCGGCGGTTCTGGGCGATTACCGGATATCCGGGGTGCCGGGAACCGGGGCCAGGATAATGTTGAATCTGGCCGGAACGATCGGGAGCAAGACGGGAAAACTCCTTCCCACCGGGAATCCCAAGGATGTCATCAGGATAGACGGATTGGGAGACTTGACCGTTTCGCTGGTCGACGCCGCCAGTCCGATGGTTTTCGTCCTGGCCGAGGATCTCGGGCTGTCCGGGACCGAGACTCCGGCCGAGGTGGATTCGAATTCGGAAAGGCTGGAATTGCTGGAAAAAATCCGTTGCCGGGCCGCCCTGCGCATGGGCATGGTCAAGAGCGAGGAGGAGGCCAGGCAAAAGGTAAGAGCCGTTCCCATGGTCGCCTTTGTGGCTCCCCCCCGGAAATACCGGGTTTTTTCGGATGGCCGCGAAATATCGGCGGACGAGGTGGATTTCGTGTCCAGGGTCATGTTCATGCAGGTCATGCACAAGGCGTATTCGGGAACGGCCACCGCCTGTACCGGTTCGGCCGCCGTCACTCCCGGGACCATAGTGAATTCGGTCATGCGCCGCCATCGCGATTCCCGGCCGGTGCGGATCGGCCATCCCGGCGGGGTGATCGAGGCCGACATGCGGGTCGGGGACGGTAAAATTACCCGGGCCGCCATAGGCAGAACCGCCAGGCTCATCATGGAGGGCCGGGTGTATGTTCCCAGGGGCGTTTTGCCTTGATTGCCCGAGTCGGCGCGGCGTTTCGCCCGGTTCCTTTTCGGGAACCCGGGACGGGGCGGACGCCGGGGATGGCGGGGCCGAGGATTGAATTCAATCCTTTTTGAAATATTTTCAATGGGAATGCGTCCGCCGGTTTGGGCGGAGGGCGTTGGAGATGCGCAGGAGAGGCGTGGCTATGAAAATAAACGGAGTATCCCCGGGAAAGGCGTTGCGGGCCATGCTGGAAAAGCCCGAGATTGTGGTGGCGCCCGGCTGTTATGATGCGCTTTCCGCCCGTTTGGTGGAGCGGGCCGGCTTCAAGGCCGCTTTCATGACCGGCTTCGGCGCCTCCGGTTCCATTCTCGGCCAGCCCGATTACGGGCTGATGACCATGAACGAGATGCTGGCGGTCTGCGCCAACATGACCTCGGTTTTGGGCATCCCGCTGATTGGGGACGTCGACACCGGCTACGGCAACCCTCTCAACGTCTACCGCACCATCCGGGAATTCGAAAGGGCGGGGGTGGCGGCGGTCCACATCGAGGATCAGGTGTTTCCCAAGCGTTGCGGCCATATGGAGAAAAAGGCGGTAATCCCGGTGGAGGAGCATGTCGAAAAAATCAAGGCCTGCCTGGACGCCCGCGAGGACATGCTGATTATCGCCCGCTCCGACGCCCGGGCCACCCACGGGATAAACGAGGCCATAGATCGGGTTCTCGCCTATCACGAGGCCGGGGCGGACATAGTTTACATCGACGCCCCCGCCTCGGTGGACGAGTTGAGGCTGATTGGGCAAAAGGCCAAGGGGTTCAAGTTCGTCAACCAGGTGGAGCGCGGCAAGACTCCCCTGCTCACCACCGGGGAATTGCAGGAACTGGGGTTCGACATCGTCATTTTCCCCTGCTGCACCGTGTTCACCGCGGCCAGGGCCATGCGGGACATGTTGGCCGAACTGAAGGCCAATCGGACCACCCGGGACTCGCTGGAGCGCATGGCGACCTTCGAGGAATACAACAATATGGTCGGGATGCGCGAATTGGTGGCCATGGAGGGGAAATACAAGGTCGACGAATTCAAGGCCAAGCTGACGAACTAGTGATCCGAACGGGCCGGAGCTTTGCGGGTTCCGAAGTCCGCCGGCTCCGGAATGGGCCTCCGGCGCGAAGGGGGATTCGCTTCCCCGAAGGCGGAAGCCGGCCGAACCGGGGGAAGCGGCGACGGGAAAGGGCGGGCGCCCCATGGGCATGACGATGACCCGGAAGATTCTGGCCGCGCACTCCCCCGGAGGCAGCGCCGAGGAGGGGGGGATAATCGACGCCCGGCTGGATTTGGTTCTGGGAAGCGACGTCACCACTCCCATCGCCCTCATGGAAATGCGCCGGTACGGGCTGGATTCCGTTTTTGATCCCGACCGGGTGGTCCTGGTGATGGATCATTTCACTCCCAACAAGGACATCCAGGCCGCCCGCAATTGCGCCCGGGTCCGGGAATTCGCGGCCAGGCACCGGATAAGGCATTTTTACGATGTGGGTTGCATGGGAATTGAGCACGCCCTGCTGCCCGAGGCCGGGCTGATCGCCCCGGGCGATCTGGTCATCGGCGCCGATTCCCATACCTGCACTTACGGGGCCCTGGGCGCCTTTTCCACCGGCGTGGGCAGTACCGACATGGCCTACGGGGTGGTGACGGGGAAAAGCTGGTTCAGGGTTCCCCCGGCCATTCGAGTGGAACTGCGGGGGGCGCTTCGCGGGCATGCCGGAGGCAAGGACGTGATCCTCGCCCTGATTGGCCGGATAGGAGTGGACGGGGCCCGTTACCGGGCGCTGGAATTCCTGGGCGAGGGGGTGGTTTCGCTTTCCATGGACGATCGCTTCGCCGTTTGCAACATGGCTATCGAAGCCGGGGCCAAGAACGGCATTTTCCCGGTGGACGCCGTTACCCGGGAATATCTGGAAAATCGCCTGGATCGGGAATATCCCGCCGTCGTTGGCGACCCCGACGCCCCCTATTCCTCCACCGTCGTCGTCAATCTGTCCGAATTGGAGCCGCTGGCGGCGGCGCCGCCCTTGCCGTCCAATGTAAGAAAAGCCGGGGAATTCGCCGGTCTTCCGATCGATCAGGTGGTGATTGGCTCCTGCGCCAACGGGCGCCTGGGCGATTTGCGGGTGGCGGCCGGCATTATCCGGGGCAACAAAATCGCCAAGGGGGTGAGGTGCCTGATCATTCCCGCCACCCAGCGGATCTATCTCGACGCCCTCCGGGAGGGGCTTATCGAGGATTTCATAGCGGCGGGCGCCGCGGTCAGCACCCCCAGTTGCGGTCCCTGCAATGGCGGTCATTTGGGGGTGCTGGCCGATCGCGAACGCTGCGTTTCCACCACCAACCGCAATTTTGTCGGCCGCATGGGGGCGATTGATTCGGAGATATATCTGGCCGGTCCGGCCGTGGCCGCGGCTTCGGCCCTGGCCGGAACCCTGGCCGTGCCCGATTAAGGGTCTGTCCAAAACAAGTACTACCTGTTTAGAGCTAGTTGACAAATCGCCGGATCGCCCGGGTTTGGGGAAAACATGGCGGGTACAGTCTTCAAATACGGAGACAGCGTCGACACGGACGTGATTCTTCCGGCCAGGTATCTGGCCCTGTATGAACCGGCGGATTTGGCGGCCCATTGCCTGGAGGATCTCGACGCCGATTTCAGCCGCCGGGTGAGGCCGGGCGACATTTTGGTGGCGGGGGAGAATTTCGGCTGCGGCTCGTCCCGGGAACATGCTCCCATAGCCATCAAGGCGAGCGGAATCGCCTGCGTCGTGGCCGCCAGTTTCGCCCGGATATTTTACCGCAACGCCATAAACATCGGCCTGCCGATTCTGGAGTCGCCCGAGGCGGCCGAAGCGGTCAAGTCCGGGGACCGGCTGGAGGTGGAGGTCGCCAAGGGCGAAATAAGGAACCTGACCGACGGCGCCGTCTACCATACCGGAGGTTTTCCCGACTTTATCGGCGGGATAATGGCGGCGGGAGGTCTCCTGGCCTCGATAGCCGGCAAGGCTTCCGGCCGGGATTGAGGACGATTGAATAATTGGGGGTTAGGGCTCGTCCAAAAACAATTACTACAAGTTTAGACCGCGTCACCTTCGCCTTTCTCGTAACTTTTTGCCTAACCTATGGCAAAAATTTACTGTCGGGACCCGGTTCCTGGTCTAAACATGTAGTACTTGTTTTTGGACAGACCCTTACGGCTTCGGATTGAATTCCCCATCGCCAACGCTCTTTCGTCAATCTCCTCGCGACGCCTTGTTTTTACCGGTGGAAATGGCCGTTTTCCGTTTTTCGCCCGCTTCCGCCAAGCTGTCATATATTTTTTGTCCATTATTTAGGAAGGAATGAGTCATGGCCATGTCATTGTCCCAGCAGGTGGCGGGTATCGGGGAAAAGTTGACGTTCAACGATTTGCCCGGCGAAGTTGTCGAAAACTCCAAGAAATTCATCTTGGATTTGCTTGGAAATATTTTGGCCGCCAGGCATATCGAATCAAGCCAAATCGCCCTCGCGACGGCCAAGGATCTGGGGGGCAATCCCACGAGTTCCGTTATCGGCTGCGGCTATAGGACCTCGGCGCAAATGGCGGCCTTTGTGAACGGGACCTTCGGCCATGCCTTCGACATGGACGACGATCATCGCGAGGGGACCCAGCATTCCTCGGTCGTGGTCTTCCCGGCCGTGTTCGCCCTGGCCGAACGTTTCGGCAGAAGCGGCAAGGATTTATTGACCGCCTTCGTCTACGGCTCTGAAATAACCATACGCCTGGGCGAAGCTTTTTTGGGGCAAACTTATTATCAGGGATTTCATCCCACCGGCACCTGCGGGGTGTTCGGAGCCGCGGGAGGGGCCGCCAAGATAATGGGGCTGGACGCCGCCGGGATAACCTACACCCTCGGTCTTGCCGGCAGCCAGGCCGCCGGCCTGCTGGAATGGAAGGCGCAGGGTTCGTGGTCCAAGCGCTATCAGGCAGGACACCCCGCCATGTGCGGAGTCCTGGGGGCCTTGCTGGCGTCGCGGGGCTATACCGCCCCCACCACGGTATGGGACGGCGAGGACGGATTCATTCGCGCCTATTCCTACAAGGACATCTGGGATTATGATAAAATCATCAAGGATTTCGGCAAAAGGTGGGAAATGAAGGACACTTCCATCAAGGTCCACGCCTGCTGTCGTTTTTCCGCCCCTCTCGCCGATTGCGCTCTCGATCTTTACGGGCAGGGCGTGGATGTCGGGCAGGTCGATTCGATTTTGGCCAAGGTGAACAAGTATTCCATCAAGGTGCTCACGGTTCCGGTGGAAACCAAGGCGGATCCGAAAACCGTCGTCGACGCGCAGTTCAGCCTGCCCTATGCCGTCGCCTGCGGCATGGTCAAGGGCCGGGAAAGCATCGCCGAATTCACCAACGAGACCATCCGGGACGCCAAGGTATTGGAATTGGCCCGCAAGGTGAAGTGGGAACTCGATCCCGAAGCCGAGAAGGTCTATCCCAAATACTATCCCTGCACCGTCATCGTCAAGATGAAGAACGGCAAGGAATACCGGTCCCATGTCGATTATCCGAAGGGAGATCCGGAAAATCCCGTCACCTGGGAGGAGGCGGTGGAAAAATTCCGCTTCATGGCCGGCCATCACAGCGGACGCATGGAGCAGGACAGGATCATCGAACTTTGCGCCAATCTGGAAAAACTGGAAAAGCTTGACGATCTGATTGAATTGATTAAATAGATCTCGACGAAAAAACCGCCGATGCCAACTACTCTAAGACTGGCTCAATTGCCTCAATCATCGACCTCTGCTTGACGGGCTTTCTGCCAGAAAGCCTGCAGGGTGTCAAGATGTTCGAATCATAGGTGGAAAGGAGGAATCAGTGTCGCAAGTGACTGTGAACCAAAATGTCCTTTCTGAGGCGCTGGCTAAGGCGGTCTGTGCATTGCGGAGATGTGATTTTCGCTATGGCAAGTATATCATGATCACCGGCTGCGACGCGGTTTCGCTTCTGGCGGGTGCGGTTGCTAGGAGTGCTGGCGCGGCGGCGGTTGTTGTGTGCGCCGAATCTGAGGAGCAGGTTGCGATGATCCGAGATTTAGGCTTCGAGGCGTACCGGTACGGCGACGATCTCAAGGAAATGGTGCGCCGTATAACCGACGTGCGCGGATTTAATTTGGCGTTGGAGACGTTGGGGGATTCCAGAGGCTATCAGGCGATCATGGCGGTGGTCAAACAGGGTGCCAAAGTGGGGATGCTCACTGCACCATTGGAGCCATATCTGTTACCGATCACGGTGGCGATCAGGAGCCAGATTCATTTTATCGCAGTCAAGGATTCGGATGAACGCTGTCGGCAGATCGCCGAAAAATTACTCCGCGATAAAAAAATCGATCCCGTTGTCAGCGCCTTGTTCAGGTAAGCGAGGGTGAATAAAATCCATCCCGAAAGGGATGTTTGTCTTGAGAGGCTTTTATATGAGAGGTTTTTATATGACTGGGCCGGGAGAGGGTTCGGTTAGCGATGGCTTCGTACCAACCTTGAAGCCGGGTCAGGCTTTAGTCAGAATGATCTATTCTGGCATCTGCGGCGGAGATCCCGGTATATTCGCTAGCAATCTCTACGGGGGGACGCCTGAGTATCCGCGGGTACTGGGCCATGAATTCTACGGAGAGATCGTGGAAGTCTACAACCCCGAAGACCGACCCTCTCGCGTGAAGAAAGGTGATTTTGTGGTTGGGGCGCAGAACAAGCCATGTGGTGTCTGTGACCAGTGCTTGGAGGGACGATTCAGCGTCTGCTCCGGCATGTACGGCGCGTTCAGCCGCCCCACCGGCTGCTTCGCCGAATATTTTGAGCGCGATCTGGATAAGTTATTCCCCATTGCCTCCGGTGTCGACCCGCTCGTTGCAGCCCTCGCGGAGCCGCTCGCCGTCGGTGTGTTTGACATCCGGAACAGCCGTCTTGGCGTCGGCGACGACGTCTTGGTGATCGGGGCCGGCGCGATCGGGATTTTGATCGGCCTTTTGGCGCGGCTAAACGGCGCGGCACTGGTTTGTTTCTCCGAGGTCAGCGAGAGCCGCATCACGTTCATGCGGGCAATGGGGTTTGAAGCCTATAACGCGAAGGATGATGTGGTGCGGATCATGCGGGAGAAAACCGGCGGAAAGGGACCGGACTATGTCTTTGAGGTTTCCGGTTCCCAACCCGGATGGGATCTTGCGCTGGAGGCAGTGCGGCAGGGAGGCATGGTTCTGCCGATCGGATCCCCTTTCGGTTTGGGTCCTCCCGTGACCCGTGCGGTGGATTACGGCAAGATTTATCAAAAGGAAATTGATTTGAACCCTGTCAATATGCATCATCTTGGTGATTTCGCCGAAGCAGCTCATTTGATCAACCGAGGGGATCTCAACCAAGATCTCCGTAGACTGGTCACCAGTATTTGGCCGTTGGATCGGACGGCGGAGGCGATCGAAGCTTCGCGCGATAAGACCGGTAACAACATAAAGATTTTAATTCGACCCGGGCCGGAAGAGATTGAATCTACGCTCAAATCATGAAGATATGGAGGCTAATGAAATGGCTGACAAGGCCACTATGGAAAGGCTGCGTGACAAGGTTTACGAATACCGCAAGGACATCCTGCAGTTATGTTACAAAGCCAAGGGTATGCATGTCGGCGGGGACTTGTCATGTGCGGAGGTTATCGTCACGTTGTATGAGTACGTGATGCGAATCGATCCCCAAAACCCTTCATGGGAGGATCGTGATCGGTTTGTGATCAGCAAGGGCCATGGCGGCGCCGCCTTATATCTAGTGATGGCGATGCGTGGTTACTTCGGTAAGGAGGAACTCCTGGCCACCTATAAAGGTCACGAGACCCGTTTCGGCATGCATCCCTGCAAGACGCTATGTCCGGAACTGGACAGTTCCTCCGGATCACTGGGACATGGACTGCCCATCGCGACGGGCATGGCGCTTGCTGGAAGGCTAAACAAAAAATCCTACCGTACCTTTTGCATGGTGGGTGACGGTGAAATGATGGAAGGAGCGATTTGGGAAGCCGCGATGGCGGCGGCGCACTATAAGCTCGGCAGTCTTATCGTCATCCTGGATCGTAACCGACTCTGTCTGGACGGCTTTACCGAGGAAATCATGGGCGTCGAACCAGTGGCCGGCAAATGGCAAGCGTTCGGCTGGAATGCCATCGTCATTGATGGTAATAATCTGAAAGAGGTGATGGACGTGTTCGACCATCTGCCCGTTCCCGAAAGCGGCGTACCCACCGCGATCATCTCCCAAACCGTCAAGGGCAAGGGCGTCTCCTTTATGGAGAACAACCCAGCTTATCATCACGCCGTGATCAACGACGAGCAATTCAGGCAGGCGATCGAAGAGATAGAGGCCGCCTATCAACAAACGAAGGGAGGAGCAAAGGCATGAAGCTGTTCGGACCACACGAAAAGGTACTGGCGGCATCCCGAACAGTATGGGATCAAAGCTTTACAGCCATGGCCGAAAAGTACCCGAATGTCATCGCAATGACCGCCGATCTCTCCCGTTCCATCTGCACTGAAACCTTCCGAAAAAAGGTTCCGGATCGCTTTTTCAACTGCGGGATTGCGGAGCAGAATATGATCGGCATGGCCGCCGGCCTCGCGCTCTGCGGCAAAATTCCCTATTGCACCACCTTCGCCCCCTTCGCCTCCATGCGATCCGGTGAGCAGTTCCGCACCGACGCCTGTTATATGGGGCTAAATGTGCGCGTCATTGCCTCGTATGGCGGGATTCCTATCGCTGGGCCCAGCCACGCTGGCTTGGAGGACGCGGGCATTATCCGTAGTTTTCCGGGAGCCACCGTTGTTTCACCGTCCGACTTAGGCATGATCTCCAAGATATTCGAGGCTTCTGTCGACTACGCCGGGCCAATGTATATCCGCCTCGGCGTTGGAATAAACGAGGTCTATCTTTACGATGGGAATTATGAATTCAAAATTGGCAAGGCCATCAAAGCTCGCCACGGCAGTGACGCAACCATCATCTCCTTCGGCATGATTCTGCAGCAGGCCCTGGAGGCTGCTTTGGAGTTGGAGCAGGAGGGCATTGACGTTGGCCTGCTAGATATGCCTACCCTTAAGCCGCTGGATCGTGAGGCGGTGCTGGAAGCCGCACGCGATACCGGCAAGATTGTGACCATGGAGGATCACAGCATCTACAACGGCCTCGGCAGCGCGATATCCGAGGTGCTTGCGGAAAGCGGTGTGCCCTGTAAGTTTAAACGTCTCGGTATCCCGGACCTCTATCCATCCTACGGTGCACAGGAAAAACTCCGAAATAAGTACGGCTACGGCTACGCCGCTGCCGTGGAAGCGATAAAAGGAATGCTGTAGCGTATGTTTCCAAAGAATGGAATGTCAATATGAAAGCAACTGTTGCTATTCTGGCAGCACCCAAAAAAGTTGAGTTTATCGAGCAAGAATTACCGCTGGTGGGTGACGGCGGCATGCTTATCCGAATGGACGCAGTCGGCCTCTGCCACTCAGACCTCCCGGCTTATTGCGGCTCCGGCGTCATTAGTGTGTCCCGATACGGCTACCGTGAGCCCGAGCCGGCGAAATATCCGTTTGTGGCGGGGCACGAACCAGTTGCTACCGTGTTGGAAACGGGCAAAAACGTCAAAAAATTTAAAGCCGGAGATAAAATTAGCGGGCGGGTGTTCCAGTGCTTCCGAACTCATATGGTTATCCCTGAAGCGGATCATTTTACCAACACCGCCGCGCTTTTTAAGCTTCCCGAGATGCCGGGTAGAGATTATCGCTGCTGTTTGGCTGAGATTCTCGACTGTGTGGTGAACATTGTGAAGAGCATCGCGCCTGTCTTTGGCGACAATGTTGCCGTGATCGGGTGTGGTGTAATGGGACTGCTCTCGATAGCGGGATTGAGAAAAAGCGGTGTAAAGAGATTGGTGGCGATCGATGTGCTAGACAAAAAACTGACTCTTGCCAAAACCTTTGGTGCGACCGACGGTTGGAACCCAGCTAAAATCGAAAATCTCTCCGAATACGCCTTTGAACGGACTGCCGGTCAATTCTTTGACGTTGTCGTTGAGATTAGCGGCAGTATCCGCGGGCTGGACACTGCCCTGCAGATCGTCAAGTTTTCACATGAGAACGGCCACGCGAATCGTCCGTTTTTGGGTCACGGCAGGGTTTTGATACCCTCTGTTTATACCAAGGAAGAGACTTTTCCGGTACGTCTAGCGCTCAACATGATCGCGCGGACTCCCACTCTGCATCCGGTACACCCTAATTATTCCATCGATCCCATGCATAACGAAGTGGAAGGGATCGAGGCCTTTGTAAACGGGACTCTCCCTTTGGAGCAGCTGATCACTCACCGTGTGAAATTCGAAGATTTGCAAACTGGTATGGAGTGGCTAGTTACCCCGCCTGAGGGTTTCATCAAAGGCTTATGTCTGTTTGATTGATGAGATTATTTTTTTATGCCGTCCAACCGGTTGGCGGAAAGGAGCATGCCATGGCAGCAAAATCATTTGTCCTAATCACGGGTGCGAGTTCCGGTATTGGATACGCATCGGCGCTGGCCTTCGCGGGTCGCGGTAAAAATCTCATTCTTGTCGCCCGCACTGGGAGCAAAATGGAGAATCTAAAGCTTGAGATCGCTAGGATCGACTCCTCGCTCGACATCGTCGTCAAGGAGTGCGATCTCTCGATTATTCAGAACTGCTACGACCTCTTTAATGCACTTGAGGCATATCACATCGAATGCTGGATCAATAATGCCGGCTTCGGCATATACGACAGTGTGGCCAATCAAAAGCTTGATGTGGTCGCGAAGATGTTCCGTGTGAATATTGAGGCACTTACCGTGTTCAGCACACTATATGTGCGCAAATACCAAAACGTAGATGGCGCGCAACTCATTAATGTTTCTTCGGGCGGCGGCTATCAGTTGGTACCGAACTGCACCACCTACTGCGCCACAAAATTCTATGTAAGTGCCTTTACCGAAGGACTCGCCTATGAGCTTATCCGCGCCGGGGCGAAGCTCCGTGCCAAGGTGCTCGCTCCCGCCCTCACCAAAACTGGCTTCGGCTCGGCCTCCAGCTACGGCGATGCTTATGATTATAGCGGCAAGACATATCATACGCCTGAGCAGGTGGCCGGCTACATGCTTGAGGTATATAACAACGTGAAACCTCTCGGGATCGTCTCGCGCGATACAATGCAATTCACTGCACGCGACACTTTCTTTATTCACGCAATCAATCCATCTAGCAAAAAGCAGTAACGAGTTCTTTTTTGGAATGAGTTAGGTTATTATCCGGAGTTATTCATACCATCTCTGTAGGAGCGGCCATCTGTCTTTGAGAATTGTTTATGTCGGGGTTTTGTTAAGTTTGACGGGGTTTTGTCCACATCTCCCCCTTTCCCCCGGGAGAGCAGTCCCCGTTGGGCGCTTGGTACTTGATTGTGATGTACTCACATGCGGGGCTGGAAAGACAGGAAGGTGTGGTTTGGCGGCGGCATGAGGAAGGCGGGCTTCGAGGTGGCGAGTTGTTCTCTTTTCCTCCAGCGTTTGAGTCGGGCGAGAAGCGCCAGCCAGAGCGGCGCTATTCCCTCGGCCAGGTCGAACCACAGGCGCCGCCCTCCCCGGGAGAGCACCGCTCTGGCCTTGAGAACGACCGCGGCTGGAGGTATCGGGCGCACCTCGGTGGCAGTTATGGCAGATTTTCAATTCAAATTGGTATAGCTGTTTAGTGATAGGCCCTAAGCGTTCAGTGCTAATTTTTTATCAAGCCTCTTGTTATATGATAAGAGTTGGTGTATTATGTCAGACACGTTAAAATATTGCATTATTCTCCAGTATGTTTTTTGCGAGTATGTCCAAACTTGAATTGATACCCATAATGTACGAGTTGGAAGAGATGGTTATGTTACAGGATAAGCATAACGAAAATTTGGTGCGGTATTTGGAGTTGAATTCACGGAATTCAGCCAAACCGCATACTATTTATCATAGGAGGACCATAATGAAAAAGGTACTTGCTTTCTTATTGGCAGTAGCGATCCTTCATTCTGTGACCATCTATTCCAGTGCCGTCGCTGAAGACGGCGAGATTCCTCCCATTAAGATCGCGATGTTCCTTCCGATGACAGGCTCGTTGAGCGCGATGGGCACGTATGAGGATCGTGCGATGAAGATCATCGCGGATCATTTCAACAATACCCTAGGTGGTGTTAAATCTATGGGTGGCGCAAAATTTGAGATTAGAGTGTTTGATATGCAGAGTGACATCAACTTGATCAAGACGGTCATGGAACGCATCTGTAACGAATATCAGCCCATGGCCATCGTGGGCGGAGGATCCTCTGCTTTTGTTGTACCCGCACTTTCCGTCAACGAACGGTATCAGATCCCCTTCTTGACCCAATGTTCAGGGAGGCAAATACAAGAATCTGGCTATCAATACAGTATCGCACTGACTGCGATCGCCGATGAGATCGGCAATTCGCAGATCAAATTCTTAGACTGGCTGGTTGGCGAGAAGAACTACTCGATCACTAAGGCGGCCATCCTAAATGTGGACAACGATTATGGTAACGGCCAGGCTAATGGTGCACGCGCGGTGCTGAAAGGGAGTACCTATAAATTGGTGTATGACCAGAACTTCCCCGCCTATATAACAGACGCATCTTCGCTGATCACCTCGATCAAGGCCTCCGGCGCCGAGGTGCTCTTTCTTACCGCTGAACCCTCGCAGGGACCGCTGATTTTCGACGCTATGGACGCTCTTAACTACCATCCCGTCATCATGGGTGGTGGCTCCGCCATGGCCTATCCAAGCTTCGCCGATGCACTGGGCGACAATGTTCTGGGTCTTTGCTCCATCGCGAATTCAAACCGCTATATCACAAATGTCTATCAGAGCGAGGATTTCGTAAATCTCTATCAAAAGTATGAAGATACCTACAACGAAGGTACCGCCGAGAGCTTTTGCAATGATGTGTCGGTCATTCAGGCAATCTATGAGTGCCTTGAGCAGAATCCGACTTATGATGCAGTTGAACTCACTAAAAACCTCAGGGCCGGGAGCTGGACCACTTGCTGGCCCAGCTATCCCCGTGCAGATGGCACGCCAGGCAAAATGGAATTTAAGGAAAACGGTGGAGCGAAGCACTCGTTCTTCCCCATTGTGCAGTGGCAGAAGCATAACGGCCGGTACGAGATGCGCGCTATCTGGCCACCCGAGATTCTGGTGGGTAGAAACGGCTACATCGACTACAATATCATAAACCGGTAGTTGTATCATATCCTACGGCGACGAGGCGGAAATCATATTCCGGCAGCCATTCGGTGAGTTCCCTGAGCATACCCACCGCATGATCTAAAAGTGTGACCCCTTGGAGTTCTTGCGGTTGAGGCGGAGGTTGAGGGGGATTGCCGGAGATTCGCCTCTCCAGGGAGGATGGAAGACAGGACAAAGCGGGACATATTGCAACGCCCAACAGAATATTGTATCGGAGGTTGTGGAACGGACGGCATCCTGGCAGACTCTGGCGTCATCCACCTTGTGCGTCCGGTCTTTTTGTTGGTTGTATCGTCTATGGCAAGGAACAGGGTTTTCCGGCCGGGGGCAAGACAACTGACAAGGCATTGTGCCCAGCAGGTGAACAGTTTGTTTTGCAGCCAAGGGCCTGTCACGAAATAATTGTACCAACTTGAATCGGAAATTCGTATAATGTTTTCATGTCTTCGCTTAGTGATATTCGTGCCCGTTTCGATTTGCTTTCGCCCGCGCTTGACGAGCGTGGGCGGCGTTTGTTGGCTGCCACTGAAGCGAAGTTGCTTGGCTATGGCGGAGTATCCGCTCTTTCCAGAATTACCGGTCTGCGGCGACATAGCATTGCCGCTGG
>JAISYL010000220.1 GCA_031269935.1 Planctomycetota bacterium | reverse complement strand
ATCAGGCCGATTTTCTTCGGCGCAAGGTTGCAACCCATTCTTTTCTCCATACCGTGTCTTGCGGAAAGCGAATCCGGCCGCCCCGCGCCCGCCGCCGTCCGGAAAACGGAATTGCGTCTTTTTCAAGCTCGGCGATATAATCCTAAAGCGGCGTTGGCGGCCGCTGCGGTTAATATGTCGCTTCGGGGCGGACATCCCGCGCGAAAAAAACCGATTGGGGCGGGAGTCGGATATTCCTCAAAGCTTATATAGAGTCGACTTTTAAGGAAAATCGGGTCAACCGCCGCCCGATTCCCTTTAAAGATTCAACCGCTTTCGTTTCAATGGGTTGTTTTATCGCCAACTCGACCCAAGCCGGCGACCTGGCAAAAAAACGGCCCTGAAACGAACGCCCTGAAACTCTCCGTAAAGGCCGAATCGGGGATTTGGCCTTTACGGATCACTAGGAGGAATCCGATGAAGAGACGCGGATTGTTTTGGCCGCTGGCGGCGCTGTTGCTTCCGGTCGCCGGCCTCGCCGCCGCCGCCCAGACGGAACTGAAGTTGGCGGCGGGTTCCATGGCCGCCAGTTCCCCGGTCGGGATCGCGGTGGGGGAACTGGCCAAAAGAATCAACCGGTACGCCAAGGGCGCCATCCGGGCCAAGCCGTTCTACGAGGTCCAGTTGGCCGACGCCAGCGGCATGGTCGAGGCCCTGCGCGGGGGATTGGTGGACATCGGGGTGGCCGGCAACTCCTATTTCTCCTCCCTCGTCCCGGAATTGCAGGCTTTCGAACTGCCCTACCTTTTCGCCAATTACCTGGAGGCCAGAAAAGTGCTGGACGGCCCGGCGGCCGATCCGGTCAAGCGCAAGCTGGAGGAGAACGGCATCAAGTGCCTGGCCTTCTGGGAAATCGGCTTTCGCCACCTGACCAACAACGTCCGGCCGGTCAATTCCCTGGCGGACGTCAAGGGCCTGAAATTGCGGGTCCTTCCGGCGGACATCCAGATGGAAGCCTGGAAAAGCTTCGGCGCCGTCCCCGTCGCCCTTGATTCCTCCCTACTCCATGCCGCCCTCCGGGCCGGCGAGATCGAGGGGCAGGAGAATCCGATTAACGAAATCCAGTCCAAGAAACTCTACGAGGTGCAGAAATACCTGTCCCTCACCGCCCATGTCTACACCCCCATGATTCTCGGGATCGCCCTGAGGGTTTGGGGGAAGCTGAATCGGACCGGACGGGAGACGATACTGAAGGCGGTCGGGGAGGCGACCGGCTTGTTTCGCCAGGTCAACGACCGGCTGGAGCGGGAGAACATGGACTGGCTGCGGCGTACGAAAATGGAAATAAATGAATATCCGGACCTCGCCCTGTTCAAGAAGATGGCCGAAAAAATCCACGAATCGTTCATCGAGGGAAAGGCGGAGCGGAAGGTCCTTCTTGACGCCATCAAGGCGGCGAAATAAAATCGGCCATTCTCCCGGCGGATTTGGGCGATTTATGCGCACGGCTATACCGCGCGCGTCGTGGAATTGTGAAAATGGGGAGAGGGGATTGCCCTATTCCATCTTTATTTCTCTGGCTCGTTTCTTGCCGCGCGCGGTCGGGGGAATCACAACTTCGCCCAGGGAACGGCATAAATATCCGGCCGGCCGGCTCTCTCCGGAAGAACCGGGCCGGGCGGGCGGCGATCCCCGAAAAGCAATCCGCCCCGGAGCGGGCGGCCGGAGGCTTCTCCTCATTTTTCCGGCCCTGTTCCTTTTGCCGCCGCTTTCCTCCCCGCCCGCCGCCTTGGCGGGGGAGGCGAGGCCGGCCCCGATCCGCGGCGAATCCCCTCTCGATCAGGCCATCCGCGAGGCGGAGGCGGAAGCCGAAAGGCTGGGAAACCCACCCGATCCCGTTTCGGCCGGCTGGGGTCTGTCGGAAATCCTGAGCCTGGCCGCCCTGGGCCTGGCCGTGATCCTGATGCTGTGGGCGGTCCGCTGGAGCCGGGGGTTCGGCTTTACCCGAAGCGGAAGCCGGGAAATGCGGCTGCTGGATCGCCTGGCGGTCGGGCGGCAGGCTTCGCTTCTGGTGATTCGCCTCCGGGGGCGGGATTACTGGCTGGCGGAACATTCCCGGGGGGTGACCCTGCTGGCCGAATTGGCGGCGGCGGACGGCCAGCGGAAAGTTGGGGAAAAACCTCCCGGCACCCCTCCTCTGGGGAAGGAAAACGGGGCGGAGCCGGCCCGGCCCGGACCGCCGGGGAAAGCCGCGGCCGAGGCTTGAATTAGGAGCCGGGCGAAAAATTGGAACAGGGTTGAACCCGCCTCTCCAATTCGCAATGGACCTTCAACCCTGCCCGTGTCGTCGTCGACGCGATCAACTTCACGATCGTCTCGTGAGTCAACAATGGCTTTCTCCGCCGATTTCGAGTCTGAAAGAAAACAAACGGTGCCCGGCTCTGTTCCATTCGCTTGTGCCGGGCGGAAAATGGCAAACCCGAATCGGCAGACCAGTTTCGTCGGCCAAGCGCCGCAACTCCCATTTCCACAGGCGCCGATTGCAACCATTCGAGCCGACTCCCCCCGGCAATCCGCTCCTCCGGCTCGGGAACGTCCTGGCGCTTCCCCACCTGGCCGGGGAAACCGAGGAGGGTTCAATCGCCATCGCCAAATGCTGCGCCGACGCCGTGGCCGGCCGGAGGCCGCAACACCTACTCAACCCCCGGCCGGCCTGAGGGAGCGTGTTGTTAACACCTACCGGGAGCCGGTCCACCAATCCTCAGGAATGATCCCCCGGAGGCCCGGGCTCGGGCGGCTTCCCCTCGCCGCCCCCGCCGGCCAGCCCGGACTTGAATTCGGTCAGGGACTGGCCGAGGGACCGGGCAAGGCCGGGCAGGCGCTTGCCGAACAGCAGCAAGGCCACCAGGCCGATGACCAGCCATTCAACGCCGCCGGGCAGGCTGGCGAAAGCCAAGGGGGGGAAGGGCATTGGCGTCTCCTGTTTTAGGGGGCCGGCGGACGGATTCGCCCGCCGGCTTTTCGGAAACCGGATGAACCGGGGGCAACTCCCCGCGAAGTCCAAATCAAAGATTTGGATTTCACGGAATACTAGACGGGCCGCACCACCGTGTGCACGAGGGCGCGCAGCCGCTCCTCGCCCCCGGTGGCGTACTCGTGTTCCAGGCGCATGGCGCTTAGTTGCGAGTAAACCAGGTTGCGCAGGGAATTGAAGGGTTTGCCCGACAAGTCGGCCTCGCTTATTCCATAGTCGGCCCGGGCGATCTTCCGCAGCACCGGCAAGGTCCACCGCACCACCGGCACGGAAAGCACGAAGTCGTGATCGCCCAAATGGCAGATGAAGCCCTCCTGCCGGCGCGGCAGCGGCACGGTGGTTCCTGATTCGCCCAGCAGTCCGTACCGCCCGGGGTCGACTCCGGCGATGATGGCGGCCGCCTTCAGCCAGTTCACCACCTGCGCCTCGTCCGCGTCGCCGCCGGGATGGGTGTGGGCACAGGCCTGGGCGACCACCAGCTCGGCCGGGGCCCGGCGCACCAGGAGTTCCGCCAGCGAAAGCACGTGATGCTCGCCGGTGCCGGCGAGCGGCTGTTCGGTCCGGGAGGAGGCGTCCGCCCGCCACTGGAACACGTAGGGCTTGTGCAGGTCGTGCAGAAGCTGCGCCGTCACCGCGAGGTCGCGGTCGACCCCGTAGCCGTACACCGCCAGGTAGGCGTGGACGATGGCGGAGGTTATCCACACGTTGGCGGCCACGTGGGTGATCAGTCCCCCGGGGTAGGCGTGGTGGCTGGCGTAGCCGCTGCCCGGGGCGGAAAGGCTGGGGTACTCCTCGCGCAGGTCCGGCGGCGCCGGCGGCAAGAAGTCGTCCCGGCTTTGCTTGGTGTAGCCCGCCCTTTCCAGGGCCTCCCACACGCCCGCCCGCTCTTCGGCGTCCAGGTTGGCCAGGCGGGGGGTGTGGTCGTCGTAAATCCCGGTCGCCAACTCGCGCAGCCTCCGGTCGCCGATTTTGCCCAATTCTTCCCGTAAATACAGCCAGGACGCCCGAACCATGGGGGAGCGGGCGGCCATTTCCCGGTGGCCCAGGCTTTGGCATTCCTCGAGGCTGATCGCCCCGGGGGCGGCGAAGGCGGCCGCCCGGGAGGGCGATTCGGCCGCCGCCGCCGTTCCGGCCGGGCCGAAGGGGAAGGCGAAGGCGCCGGAGGGCGCCGCCCAATCCGCCGCCACGGCGGTGGCCGTCAGGGCGGAGAGCTTCAGAAAGTCCCGTTTACGCGTGTCCATGGCTTAATCCTCCTAAAAGACGCCGACGATTCGGCGATTCGCCCGCGCCAACCCCGCGGGCAGTTCCCGAAAATTGCTTTCCGCCCCGTCCGCCGGGGGGAAATTGGTTCGGGAATTTTCGAAAGGCATGCCGGGAATATTCGCGGATGTTTGTTCCCCGCCGATGAGGAAAATATGGGATTTTCGTCAGTTAGATCGGATGTTCCAGTGCCTTTCTTCCCAATTTATTGGCAATTCCATATTTTTTTAAGGGATTATGCATTTTTGGCAAGTGGTTTATAGGTATGTAATAAAATAAGTATTCTGAAAATTATCTTGATAAAATGAATTTTAATTGATATAAATTTGGGTATGTATATCCGCCGGCCCAAATGGAAATCCCAAAACGGCAAGACCTATCAGTCGGCTTGGCTCCGCGAATCCTATCGCGAGGCCGGGAAAAGCAAGACCCGCCATCTTCTCAATCTCGGCGATTATTCCGAATCCACCCTCAACGCCCTTGAATACGCCCTCAAGCACATCCCGGAGTTGGCTAGGATGTCCAAGCTTGATTCCCGGACCGGCAAACCGGACTTCCGCCAGCGCCAAGGAAAATCCCTGGGGGCGGTATGGGCGGTGAAGCGGGTGGCGGAGGAGCTTGACATCGTCAGGGCTCTGGGTAGCGGCCGGCAAGCCCGGCTTGCCTTGTGGCGGATAATAGCCAGGGTAATCGATCAGGGCTCCCGGTTAAGCGCGGTCAGGCCGCATGACCTTCACGCCCGGGCGGAAACGGTGGGGCTGGAGGAGGGATTTTCCGAAGACGGCCTCTATGTCAATCTTGCCCGGTTAAGCCAACATCAGGGGCAAATTGAAGCGAGTCTTTTCCGAAAACGCCGGAAGGAAGGCGGTAGCAACCTTTATCTCCACGACGTCACTTCCAGTTATCCGGAGGGGGAAGAAAACGCTTTCGCCGCCTACGGCTATAACCGGGACCGGAAAAAGGGCAAGAAGCGGATAATGGCGGGTCTGCTTGCCGATGCCCAGGGCGACCCGGTATCGGTGGAAGCGTTCCGGGGCAACACTTTGGATTTTCAGACCCTGGCGCCGCGGATAAAAAAGACGGCGGAACGCTTCGGTTGCCGGGAGGTTACCTTTGTCGGCGATCGGGGAATGATCAAGAGCGGGCAAATCGAGGATTTGAATCGGCACGGCTTCCATTATATCACCGCCTTGAACAAA
>JAISYL010000249.1 GCA_031269935.1 Planctomycetota bacterium | reverse complement strand
CACGTCACCAGGGTATTTCGAAAATTGGAGGCGAAAGGATTCATTTCTAAAACCCATCAATCTGGACGCCCAACAAAATTCACCATCGTCCAAGATAAAACGGACAGGACGCCCCTGGCCGAAATGACCACCCCTGGCCAAAACAGCCAAGGGCTGAAAAGGCACCGAACACCTGGCCGAAATAGCCAGGAACCCCTGGCTGAATTGGCGGGGAAACAAGTTATCAATAAGAAACAAGTTACTAATGCGGCAGTCGTCAAGGATGCCGAAGGATTCAATGTTCCCGAAGGCCTGCTCGCCGCTTGGGAGGCGGCCTTCCCCGCCGTGGATGTCCGTTTTGAAATTCGGAAAGCTTTTGCATGGACCATCGCAAACCCTTCGAAATCTTCAAAAAAGAATCACGCCCGTTTTTTGAACGGTTGGCTAGGCCGGGCCAAACCGAGCAAGCCAACCGGGACAAACGATCCGCTTGCGTATCTTGATCATTTTGCCGGCGAAGTTCTTGAAAGGCACGGCGAGGCGTGGGCCCGGTGCTTCAGGGACAAGGCGCGGGAATTGGGCGACGTGAAGGCCGCCCGGGCCTGGTTGAAATCCGAAGTGGGGAAAACTCATGCCGAATGAAGTTGACGAAGTAACCCTTGCCGGAGCGTTGCTTTCCGGCGTTACGGAAGTCGCCGATATTATCGGTTGCGACATGCTGGATGGGGAGGTAGTCCGCAACATTTTTCGGGCCTACCGGCAAACTCACAGGCAAGGCGAGAAACCCAACATCGGGAAGTTGCTCACAGGGAAGACCGAGGGTAATTTCAACGCCCATATCCTGGGTAGCTTCAAAAACGGATTCGCCTCTTCCCCGGCCGATGCGATCGCACTTGCCCAAAGCATTTCCGCCGCTTATTACGGAAGCATTGTTTTCGCCCGCCTTGAGAAGGAAATCAATTCCGTTCGGAACGGCGAATGCGATTTTCTGGACGCCGCGAACGAGATTGAGGGGCATATCAAACGTTTTCGGCAAAACACGGTCGGCGGTGATTCGGGGCATTCAATCGCCGAAATTCTTGACGCGCAAGGCGACCGCATTTTTGAATCGCGGCGGGGACTTTCAACCGGATTATCAAGCATCGACAAGTACATTGGCGGCCTCTGTCCGGGCGATCTTGTGGTTATCGGAGCGCGGCCCAAGAAAGGGAAGACGTCCATCATGGTGACCATTACCGCCCTGGCGAATGTTCCCACCGTCTTTTTTTCGCTGGAAATGACCGCCCTGGAGATTGTCCGCAAGTTGATTTGCATTACCGGGCGAATTCCCGGAAGGGAACTCTTCAATCGTCGAACCGAGGCCGACACGATCAAGGCCGAACTCTGGAAGCGGCCGTTGCGAATCATTGATACCCCCGGACTAAACGCCGTAGACATCGCGGCCCGGTCTTATAGCATCCCCAATTTAAAGTTGGTTGTTGTGGACTATGCACAGATTTTAGGCCGACTTCCCGGCGCCAAGGATTCCCGGGAATCGCTGGTCGAATCGGTCAAAGGGTTGAAGGTTTTGGCCAAGCGGCTCAATTGTGCCGTCATTATCGGGAGCCAACTGAACAGGGAAAGCGAAGGGAAAGTCACCCCGGCGGGGCTGGCGGAAAGCGATGAACTGCTGCGATCCGCCGATTGCGTTCTCCTGCTGGATTGGAAGTTCGAAGATGCCCCGCCGGAGACACCTTTCGTTCAAACCCCTGTCGAAGTTGAGGTCCAGGCCGTATGTCGGCATGGCTGCGGCGGAAAATTCCCCTTGCTGTTTTATCGCGGGCAAGGCCGGTTTGGGGAGGTGGTGCCATGAGTGAGTCTAAAGACGAGTCTTTGTCCGGACTGATAGCTTTTGCCGCCGAACGGGGGATCGAAATCCCTCCGGACACCATGAACAACCTGCTTTCGGCCTGGTCTTATCCGCTGGACCGAACAGGAACCGAATTCGACGGATTGGTAAAGGAAGTTGCCGCCCAAGCCCCGGATGTCGCCGATGTCTGCGGCCGGTTCGGAATCGACTCCGCCCAAGTTGCGGATCGGGCGGATGCCCTGGCGGCGGCCGGGGCCGAACCCGGCGCGGCGATTCGGTCCGCTTTGGTGAGAGAAATCACCGAATGGCTATTGCCGCGAATCGGGGAAGAGGGAATTGATTCGGCCCCGGACGCGGCCTGGGAGGCGCTTGGGCGGCTTTTGGACAAATGGGATAAGGGTTCGTTATCCCGGCGGCCGAAAACTGCCCTGGCGGCCCCGTAGAACACAATCGGCCGCTTAAAATGGACCGCCAAGCCGGGAACGTGGCTTAAAACGGCCGGGAACGGCTAAAAATTGGAGGGCGTAGAATGACTAAGAGCGAAGTTGCCGAGAAATTGTTTGGCGCGGCCTGGGCCGACCTGGCTGACGCCTGCGCCCGGGGCGACCGGCCGGCGGCGGAAAAGGTCGCGGCCGAACTGCTGGCGATCCTGAATCGGCGTGGCGGAACTTGGGACCGCGGGGATTTGGTCGCCGTCCTGGGAAGGCGCTGCGTTTATCTCCCTCCTGCCATGGCAGAACTCGAAAACGAATTGCGGGAACGCCGGCAAGCGACCGAAGACACCCGACTGGCCGATTTGGTCTTTTGAGGAGGATCGGCAATGGCACAAACCAAAGCTTGCCGCGATTGCCGCTGGCGGCCCCGCCGCTGGATTCGACTGGAACCAGCCGGCGGGCCGCCGTGGCACGAGGGCCGCTGCCGGCGGGGAAGGCGGATCACCCGCCCGGAAGCGGCGGGCTGCCGGGACTGGTTGGCCGGAGCAAGCGGGCCGGAAGGGGCCGCCAAACGCGATACGGCGCCCGTGGCGGCGATTTGACGGGCGGGGATAGGGAAATGATGCCGGCTGGGACCGGCAACGCGAAGGGACGGGGAATGAGGGGCAAGACATGGAACAGCTTATCACCGGCCGGGAATTCGCGGCCAAACTTAAAGTGAATTTGACCACCGTCTACCGGTTTGTTTCCTCCGGCCGGGCGCCGCGGCCGATTAAACTTGGCGGGGCGACCCGCTGGCGGACGGTGGAAATCGACGCCTGGATTGCCAAGGGCTGCCCGCCGCTGGCGAAATGGCGCTTCGAGGGAAAATAATTCCGGTTTTTTCCTTGACATTCTTGTGTTGCGCGTATATACTGATTGCACTATGAGAAAAATGACGCCGAAACCACCTATTGTCGCCAGCACGGGCAAGCCTCGCAAAAAGCCGGGCCGGAAGCCGAATCCGGACAGCACGTCGCATATTACGCTGTCGATCCGGCTTCGCCCTTCTGAGTTGAAAGTATGGCGGGCGAAGGCCGAAGCCAATGGGCAAAGCCTTGCGGCTTTCCTGCTGGAGCCGCGGCGCAAGGAATTGACGGAGGGCAAATAATGGCCGTTTTTCGCAGAACCTTCACGAACGCCAAAGGCGCCAAAAAAGCCACCGGGAAATATTACGTCGATTTTTCCGACCACCAGTGCATAACCCGCCGGGTTGTCGGCTTCTCCGACAAGAGGGCCGCCGAGGAACTGGAGCGATCCTTGAAAAGGCTTGTCGCCCTGCGGGCGGCCGGGGCCGGTCCGGATGCCGAGTTGACCCGGCAAATGGAATCCTGGCCGGCTGTCCTGCGGGAGAAGTTGGCCGCCTGGGGATTGATTGCCAGGGATCGGGCGGCGGCGGGAAAGCGGCTGGAGGAACATGTTTCAGAATGGCGGCTATCGCTGGAAGCGAAGGGTGATTGCCCAAGACACGTCAAAGAGTTTGTCGCCTGTTTGGAGCATGTGATTTCATCCTGTAAATGGAATCACCTTTCGGACATTGCGGCTGGCGACCTTGAACGCTGGAAACTGGACGCCAAGGCGAAAGGGAAATCCGCTTCCACCGCCAATCATCATGTTCGGGCGGTGAAAACTTTCTGCGGCTGGCTGGTCAAGGAAAGACTTGTTTCCGAAAACCCGATTCGGCATGTCGGCATGTTGAACGCCGAAACCGACCGTCGCCGCGAACGCCGGGCCTTGACGCCGGAGGAAATCGGCCGGTTGCTGGCAGCTTCGGAATCGGGCGGGAAACATCACGGCCTAACCGGGCACGAACGGGCCTTGTTGTATCGCTTGGCCTTGTCCACCGGCCTTCGCTGGAATGAATGCCGAACCCTTGCCCGGGCAGATTTTGACTTTGAGGGGGAAATCCCTTCCGTTACCGTCAAGGCGGCGAACGCCAAGAACAGCAAGACGGCAACCCTGCCCTTGCCTCCCGATTTGGCCAGGGAATTGAAAGAACATATGGGCCTGTCCCTGCCCAACGTCAGGGCCTTCGCCGGCATGTGGCGCGACAAGGGCGCGGATATGCTGGTAATCGACCTTGAAGCGGCGGGAATCCCGATTGCGGACGATTGCGGCATGGTGGTTGACTTCCACAGTCTGCGCCATACGTTCGCCAGCCTGGGGGCGAAGGCGGGGATTCCCCTGGCCGTCATGCAGAAGTTGATGCGGCATTCCGACCCGAAGTTGACGGCGGGCGTCTACACCCATTTGAGATTGGTGGACGAGGCGATCGAGATTGCCAAAATTCCAAGTTTCATCCCGGCGGCCGGGCCGGGAAGCGAAGCGGCAAGGGCGACCGGAACCGACGGGAAACAGGCTGAAACCATTGGCAGTCCCATTGGCAGTAAAACCCGCGAAAACATACGAATAATGGCAATAAACAGCAATGGAATTGATGAAAATAATATGCCCTGTGGAGTATCACAACCAATAAATAAACCCCTTGAATATCAAGGGGTTATAAGTGGCGATCGCGACGGGACTCGAACCCGCAACCTCCAGATCGACAGTCTGGTGCTCTAACCAGTTGCGCTACGCGATCATTATTGGAACAATTCGCCCCTGCCGGCTATTTTCCGAATCAATGAATATCGGGATTCAAAAATTTTAACGACAAAAAGTATAGCCGGCCACCAAATTCTGTCAAGAAAGATTCGGCATTTGTTCAAACATTCAACTCCGGTCCCGCCGGGACAATAAGGGGGCGACGCGAAATAAGATTTACATGTTTCCCGGTTGTATACCGGAAGCGTTTTGGTTTTCGGACCAACGTCTATCCCAAGCCCCAAGCGCGCGCAAAGGTTGGGAAACAGAAACAACCGTGGACCATACGCGCTTGGGTATAAGCTTGGCCGGCGTTGTACCGTCGCTTCCCGAGGGTAAACGTTGCTTTGCGTCGGGTCCTAAGCTTCCAGACACGTCCCGCGTCCGGGTATCGCCGCCGGAAAGCCTAGCACTGCCGCTTAGGTCCTGGAAAGAAATAACGTTTACATCGGGGCGCGGCGGTTCAATGACCGCATGGCGTTTTCATGTTAAAGTTATAAACTTTATTTATTTCCGCGCCTTTATTCCTCGGCCGCCAATTTTTCCGCCGCCTCGGCCGAAACATCGAAATTCGAGTAGACGTTCTGGACGTCCTCGTTGTCATCGAGAAGGTCGAGCAGCCGGGAAATTTTCCTGGCCGATTCCAACCCAACTTCTATGCGGTTGGCGGGGATGAGCTGGATCTCGGAGAGTTGCGTTTCAATCCCGGCCCGGGAAAAGGCCTCGCCCACCGTCAGAAAGGAATTGGGGTCCGAATGCACCTCGAAGAAGGATTCCTGGTCAATCACATCCTCGGCGCCGGCTTCTATGGCCAAGTCCATCAGCGCCTCCGCCGCGATTTTCCCTTTTTCAATCTGAAAGACGCCCTTGCGCTGGAACATGTGCATGACCGAACCTTGCTTGCCCACCTTGGCGCCCGCCCGGTCGAATATGTACCGGATTTCCGGCCCGGTGCGCTGGCTGTTGTCGGTAAGGCATTCGACCACCACCGCCACCCCGTCCTGGGCGTAACCCTCGAAAATCATGGGTTCGTAACCGCCCCCTCCACCCGCCGCCTTTTCTATGGCGCGCTTTATGTTGTCCTTGGGCATATTGGCCAGCCGGCATTTGTCCAGCACCAGCCGGAGCCGGGGATTGTCCTCGGGCTTTCCCGAGCCGCCCTCCCTGACCGCGGTATAGAGAAGCTTGATGAGCTTGGACAGCACCTTGCCCTTCTTCTTGTCCTTGGCGGCCTTTTTATGCTGAATGTTAGCCCAGTGACTGTGACCAGCCATGCCAAATGCCTCCCGCCAAACGCCCGTGCCCGTCGGCCTTTCGGTTGGCCGCGGAGACTCGGTTCCTTGGCCAAATATGCACACTTATTTTTTGACAAACCCCCACCGGCGCCTTGCTTCCCGTCTACAGCCCCTTGGCGGTCGGTTTGAACATCGCCTCCAACGCCAGCCGCGCACTTTTCGATTTTTCCGCGTTCAGGCTTTCCTCGGCCGGATCCAGAAAGACAAACCAGTCGCAGACATTGCTCTTGTCGAAGGCCAGGGGTTTTTCCTCCCGGGCCATGGGTTCGCGGCACCATTCCAGCGCCGCGTTGTCGAAGAAGCGGCAGTTGGCGCAGACATGCAGGGACGCTCCGCACTTCAGGCAATCCTCCCTGGTCCCCGGAATCCCCTTTTCCCGCCAGGGTTCTCCGCAGCGATGACATTTTCTCATGTTTCCGGCCACCCCCTTGCCAATTTCGACGCCTCGCGGATCAGGGAATTATGACGTTGACCGACAATTGCAGGATGCCCTCGGCGCCCAGGCGTTTCAGTTCGGGAATCAGCGAACGGGTCGCCCCGGCGTCGACAATGGTCTCGACCGCCGTCCATTCCCGGTTGGAAAGCTCGTTGACGGTGGGGGAGTTCAGGCTCGGCAACACCCTTAGGATTTCGGCCAGCCGATCCCGCCTGGCGTTAAGCTTGATAAGCGCCTTTTCCCGCGCGGTCAGGGCTCCTTTGAGCATCACGATCAGGGCGTCTATTTTCGCCTTTTTCCAGGGATCCATGACCGCCTGGCGGTTGGCTATCGCCACCGTGACCGATTCAGCCACGGTGTCGACGACGCGCAGGCGGTTGGCCCGCAGGCTGGAACCGGTTTCGGTGATGTCGACGATGGCGTCGGCGAGGTGGGGGACCTTGACCTCGGTGGCGCCGTGGGAAAACTCCACCCTGGCCGACACCCCGTGTTTTTCCAGGTATTTCCCCACCAGGTTGACCACTTCGGTCGAGATCACCCGGCCCTGAAGATCGGCCGGGGAACGGATGTCGGAATCCTCCGGCACCGCCAGAACCCAGCGTACCGGCTGGTTGGTGGCCTTGGCGTAGACCAGCCTTTCCATGACCAGGACGTCGGATCCGTTTTCCAGGGTCCAGTCCAGGCCGGTGATGGCCATGTCCATGACCCCGCGTTCCACGTAGCGCGAGAGCTCCTGGGGGCGGGCGAGCATCGCCCGGATTTCAGGGTCGTTGACGGAAGGATAATAACTACGGCTGGAGACGTTGAAGTCCCAGCCGGCCGCCCGAAAAAGCGAAAAGGTGGAATCCTGCAAACTTCCCTTCGGCAGCCCCAGGCATAGTTCCGGCACTGGCTTCTCCTTTGGCGGGGGTCCTTCATTTTTTCCCGGTTTTCTTGGCGGCGGACGGTTTGGGAGCCGGTTTCGGGGGCGGCTTGGGAGAGGACGGAGGCTTGGGCTTCCCTCCCCCGCCCGGTTCGGTTTTGCGCTCCGGATTCGTCCCGGGTGAGGATCGGGTTTTGTTCTCCGCCCGGGCCGGAGACTCGGACGGAGGCTTTTTTGCTTTCTTCGCTTTCTTGTTGCCGGGTTTTTCCCGTCTTGCCGTGAATTCCCGAAGGCCGGAAGGGCCGTAGGGATGTCCGGTCGCCTCCAATTCCCAATATTGCGTGAGGAGGGACAGTTCCCCCGGGGTCAGGCTGGCGGCGAGCGCCATCAGGCCGGTTTCCGGGGTTTTGCCGATCATGTCATCGTTTCGGGCCTGTTTCAATCCGGGGTCGGAAAGCGGCAGGTGCGCCCCCGGGCAGAATTCACGCAGGATCAAGGCTATTCCGGACTTGGAAAGCAGGGGGAAGGCCTGGGCCAAGGATCGTTTGGCGTCGGAGGGTTTGAGGGCGGCCACGAATCCGAAATCCAGGGATCCCAGTTTTTCAAAAAAAATATTGTACTCTTCCTTGAGACTATTGGCGATTTTTTCCGGGTTGGGAAGGTCGCCCAGGGAACGGGACAATTCCTGGACCCGGGTTACCCGGATTTCATTCCAGTCGACGAATTCCTTCCGCAACTGGGCAAGGCTTTCCAGAATGGCCTTGACCTCGACTCCGGCCGCCTCCATGACGGCGAAAGCGAGGTGTTCCAATGGCCGAAGGGGATGCGGCCCGGGACCGGTTATTTTTTTCCCTAGGAGTTCCCGCGCGGGGTTGGTTTTTGGGGCGGAGTCGCTGTTGTCCATAATCTTTTTCACCTTGACCGCCGCCAATTCGGCCCGGATTGACAACCCGTTCGCTTGCCGGATCAGCGAATGCCCGGATTCATGGCCACATGGCTGGCGACCGCCTCCCGATCCCCGGGATCGCAGGCTTCCGGGTTATTTTCCTGGAAGTCATTAATATATAAAAACTTGTAAAGGCGGCCGGTAAATCTTTTTTGAGCTTTCAAGTAAGACTCGCCCACCCGGACCAGGGAACGGCCGACATAAATCAATTCCTCCTCTGGAATGACGAAGGGGGGCCCGTAATAGCCGGCGTTTTTGCCGATGTCGGCCAGCGCCCGGGTTCGTTTGTCGAAGGATTTTTCCGGGTTGCCGGCGAATTCGCTGAAACTGAAGCCGTAGTACAAAACGCCTATTTCATCGAAGCAATTCAGGGCGTTTTCCCCCCGCAGGGTGTACAAATAGAACATGCCCAGCCGGTAAAGTCCGCTTATATAGCCGGAGGCGATCGCCCCGCCGTTCATTTTATTTTTTTGCAGGGTGTTGTAATAATACTCCGGGCCAAGCGGGGTAAGCAGGGCGACGACAACCGCCGCCGCCATAACCCCCAGGGAAATGAAAATGTTTTTCTTAATCCTATTGACCCGGCGGTTTCTTTCGGCCCGTTGGGTCACCCTGGTCATGGCGCGCCTGCTTTTTTCCAGAGCCTGCCTTTGATCCATGCTTGCCATCTCCAACCATTTCCCGGCGGAATCCCGGTTTCCGACCGGTCAATTGAATTCGGCGTTAAGCAGGTAGATCGGGGTCGAACCCGGACCGGCCGCTTCCGGCGCCGGAGCCTGCTTCTCCATTACCCGTGTTCGGGAGGAGGGATTGCGGATTAGGAATTCCCGGCCGGAGGCGGGATCCAGTTGGCGCCGGAGTTCGATTCCCAGCAGTTCCTGCAGGACGATTTCCCTTTCCGGCCGGATATCCAGGCCGGAGGGTAAGCCCAGGCGGGGCGCCCCGTCCGGACCGGGAGCGAGAAGGCCGGCCGCGACGGGATTGCCCAGAACAAAAACCTGGGCCGCGAGAATGCCCTTCTCGGCGGCGAAATTTTCAATGGCCTGAATCGGGCGATTCTCGTTTTCCAGGCCGAGGAAAAAGACCCGCCCCGGTTTGCCTTCACCGACTCGCATGCCCAACCTCCCCTCTTGTCGCCCCAAGGGCGATTTGCCCGGGGTTCGCCTGTCCGGGGCGAACTCTTGGTTCAGGGCGGCGAGTATACCAATTATACGCCCGGTTGACAAGTGGACTTTTAAGTTGACTTTTAAAGAAAATCGAGCCAACCGCCGCCCGATTTTCTCTAAAGTTTATAACGCCTTGCATTGCAAGGAGATTATTTTTCGCCGACTCGGGAAAAACAAGCGACCTTGCCAAAAATCGTTCGCGGGAACGGAAGCCCCAAAACCGTAAAGTAAAGCAAACGGCGGTATGTTTGATTTACCTTAAAAATCCACGGTACGGAAGCGCAAGATTTTTTTGGCCGATTTTCCAACACTCTTTTTCTCAAACAAGGTGGTTTCATTGGGAAATTCGCGGGCATTTTCTTTCCGGCCGCCGGCGATGAATTGACTTGCCCCGGAGGCTTCGGGGCAATATAATGTATCACCCAGGTACGTTGGCTTTCAAAGGAAAGCAAACCAACCGCCGTTTGCTTTCCTTTGAGAGCGTGTTGTTAAATACCGGTTCGCCCGGGTTAGACAAGGAAAAAGTCGCTGGCGGGATGATTTTTGGCCGGCGGTCAGGGGTAAAAATCATCCGAAAAGCGGCTTTTGACGCAGTATAACCCGGGCGATCCGGCATTTAACAACACGCTTTAAGACGAAGATGGTTGTTTTTTCATCGTCAATCGACGTTATCAAACGATAATCGCCGACCCGGAAACGGTGCAATCCGCCGGAGTCAACAAGATAGGTGGCGAGTTTGCGGGGGTTTTCGGCTGTTTCCAATCGTTCATGGAGATACTTGCGGATTCGTTTGCGCATGGCGCCGTCAAGCCGATTCAGTTGCCTTATCGCCGTCGCGGTGAGTATTATTTTCCACTTCGCCATTTGGATCTTTCCCATCCCGGGCGCGTCTGTTGGGCGCCGCCCCCTCCAACCGCCGCCGCGTCCTGTTCCCGTTCCCATTGCTCAAGGGGAATCAATTCCTCCTCGCCGCCGCGTACCCGCTCCATGATGACCGAGCCTTGGTACGCCTCCTCGATGTCGTCCAGGTGATGTTCAAGGGCTTGCCGCATGTAGAATGTTTTCGTTCGCCCGGTGAGACGGGCCAACTCGCCATAGCGGGTGTCAATCTCCTCCGGTATTCTGATCGCGCACATTTTTCCGTTCATACTGTTTGTCTCCTTGGGGACGAGCCCTTATGTGGACTTTTGAAGTTTCAGAGTGGTTGTTTCAGTGTTTCAGGGTGGTTGTTTCAGTGCCGTTTTTTTGGCGATGCCGCCGGCTTGGGTCGAGTTGACGAAAAAACAACCCATTGAAACGAAAGCGGTTGAATCTTTAAAGGAAATCGGGCGACGGTTGGCCCGATTTTCTTTGACAAGAAGAGAGGCGAAATAAGCTGGCGGGAAAGTTGACCGTCCGGATTCCGTTGACCAGCCGGCCGGAGGCGGATATGTGGTTGAATCGGGTTTTGGCGAAGGAAATTGGCGGACCAATCAATTCAGGAATGGGGGGTATTGCATTATGGACAGTCCCCGGCTGGCGCATCCGCACGACCGGCTGGCCCGGCATTTCCTGGCCCGAACCGAATTGGCGGCCACCCGCCGCCCGCTAGGCGATTTCCGGAAGGAATTGTAAGGTTCGGCGGGCGGCCCCGGGCCGCCTTCCAGCCGCTCCCTTCTTTGACGAAAACCCCTGTATGGGCATTTCGCCCGTGCCAGCGGACATGTATTTGTGGTAATTCCATCCGGACAGGTCAAGGCGGGCGACAATTACCAGGGCATGCGGAAAGCCGTTTGCATTGTCATCGTCGAGTACGATCTCGTCACCGAAAGTCCGGGATGCCATCACCATTGTTTCCGAACGCATGACCGGGAGGCGGGGGGTGGAATTCACCGACGCCCAAGAAATCCCTACCCTGGAGTTGACCAAGGGATCGTCAAAAAACAAGTACTCCATGTTTATACCGCGTCACTTCGCCGCTCCCGATGGGGAGAGGCAAAAGGAAAAAGGCGATGTCCGCAACCTTGGCCGAAGAATGGGCGATTCAGGGTTTTGCCAAAGCTACGCTCAAGGTATTGGCAATCCGCTTCCATTCCGTCCCGAAGGATATCCGGAAGGCGGTCGAATCCCATTCCGATCTTCTCGCCCTGGAAATGCTCGCCATCCGCGCCGCCGCCTGCAAATCCATCAAGGAATTCAGGGAAGGGTTACGATAGATACCCGCTGTCAACAGGCTCCAAACAAACTTGAGGCGGTTGTTTTTCGTCCCCCTATTCCGCCGGAACCCGGACCCGGCGGGTCACGTACTTCACCTCGTCCACCGTCCGGGCGACCTTGCGGGTTTTCAGCACCGGTTCGGTGTATTCGTTCCTGACCTTGGCGAGGTAGGTCTCGGTGTATTCCTCGGGCTCGGTGGTCTTGTAGGGGACCACGCTCCGGCTTACTCCCCGGGCCAGCCGGGTGGCCCGGCCGGAGGGGCTGGCCACCTTGACGATCTTCGCCTCCGACACCTGCTTCGTCTTCACCACCGGGACCTGGCGGACGGCGGCGCGGGTGCGCACCTCGTCAATCATTTCCACCCGCTTTTCATTGACCACGTAGCACTCCTCCTCCACCACCCGCCGGCGTTCGGGAACAGCCACCAACTCCTCCACCACCACCGTCCGAGGGGCGGCGGCCGGAGGCGGGCAGTACTCGGCCGTCGCGACCGGGGGGGGAGGCGGGCAGTATTCCTCCCCGGCCGCGTCCGAGGCCGCCGCTTCCGGGGCGGACGGCTCGGGTTCGGGCAGGTAGGCCGCCGGAGGGGGGGGCGGCGGGCAGTAGCCGTCCGGGTTTTCGGCAATCGCCGGGACCGGGGTCTCGGACAGGAGCTTCGGCATTTCGGCGGCCCGGCCGACCGCCGGCAGGGCCAGGGCGGCGGCGAGGAAGAGGGGGAGGGCGGAGATTTTCATGGCGTTTTCCTTTCGGCGGCGATTCCGCCGGGATTATTTTCCCGAGGATTAGAAATTAAGTCCGGCCTGGAACGAGTAACCGTGGTTGCCGGACCCCTTCTGGAAATAGTAGTCGTAGTTCAGGGCGGTGAAGAAGCGCCCCCGCTTCGAGAGTTCCAGGGTGACCCCGGCTTGGCAGGAGAGGCGATCCTCCTCGATGCCCCACGCTTTTATCCAGCGGTCGCGGATGGGGTTGCCGCGCCACAGGTAGTCGGCCCGGCCGCCCCGGTCCAGCAGGTTGGCGGTCACCCCGAAGCGGACCTCGGGGGTGAATATCCAGGGGCCGCCCCGGTTCCAGGCGATTCCCCGCGACAGCCGGAGCATCAGGGGAACCCGGAGGGTGGTGCGGGAGATGCCGCCCTTGCCGAACACCAGCCGGAAGGCGGCGCTCTCCGGCCCGTCCTCGGTGAAGCCACGGGGATTCCGGACGTCCATGAAATTGATCCCGATGGTGGGGAGGAACAGCCACTTGTCGAGGAAGGTCTTCTGGTAGCCGAGGCGGAGGCCCCCGCCCAGGATCCGGTTGGCGTAGTCCCCGGTCTGCTGGACGCTGTACACGCCGTTATAGTAATTGTCCGCCGGGTCGCAGTCGAGCAGCTGGTCGTAGGCGTCGCCGTTCAGGCTTTCGCCCAGGGTGAGGTCCCGGCGCATCTGGTGGTCCATGTAGCCGGCGTTGGCGTGGAGTTCGAGGAAGCCGAGGCCGCGGCGGAGGCCGATCAGCGCCTCGCCCATGAAGTTGTTCGACTTGTTGTGGGTCTGGAGTTCCGACCAGC
>JAISYL010000185.1 GCA_031269935.1 Planctomycetota bacterium | reverse complement strand
TCGATGAAGGTCCGGCCCATTTCCCAGCTTTGGATGGTCTTGGGGCTGATCCCGAGGCGCCGGGCCAGGCTGACCCTGGACATCCCCTTGGCATCCCGCGACTGGCGCAATAACCTGCCAAATTCAAATTTTATGTTTTTCGACATGATTGGCGGCCTTTATCATTCGCAGAAAAAAAACTTGAATCGCGCAAAGAAATAACGTTTACATCGGGGCGCGGCGGTTCATCGCCCGCAGGACGCTTTCGTGGCGAAGTCGCAAATTTTATTTATTTCCGCGCCCCTACTTTCACTTTATACCAAACAACGGCTTTCGCAACCCTTTCCGCGAATATTCGCCGTTCCGCGCGACTCTTTTCCCCCTTGCGGCCCGATAACAATCATTATGCCAACCCGGCGGGCGGGCCGTTCGTATCCGCGATTCCCTTCTGGCCAAGGAATGGTTGTTGGGATCTGGGGATTGAATGTCGCTCCGTTCTGGAATTCGACGACGAATTCCGGCGATTTGAAAAGCCGCCCTCCCGGGGCCGGTAAAAAAACAAGTGCCGCCTGTTTAGACAGGAAGCGAAGCCGCGGAGGCAAATTTTTGCCCGGCCGCGGGCAAAAATTCACGGGAGCGACGGGGCGGCGCGGCATAAACCGGCGGTACCCGTTTTTCGACGGGCTCCCGCGCCACGGCGCCTCAAGATTTTGAACGAGTTGCCGCGGCGACCGCCAAATTCACCCGGAGCCGAAATCGAGGTAGACTTTGCCATGTTCCTGGTGGAGCTGAGGGGATTCGAACCCCTGACCCCCGCATTGCGAACGCGATGCTCTACCAACTGAGCTACAGCCCCAAATCATCGGACAGGGAAACTCCGTAAAGGATGAAATCTTAACGACGGCCGGCCGGATGTCAAGGAGTAAACCGGCAAACCCCGCTTTTCGAAAGTGTAAAGGAAATCGAGCGGCGGTTTAATAGATTTTCTTTAAAAGCCCGGGCAAAGAAAAGTGGATTTATTTCCCATCATGGATAAGATGAATAAGGGTGTTGCAAGCGCCGTCGTTCGAGGGAGCGCCGGGGTTCTCCGGGGCGGCGAATTCAGATCGCGTAAAGAAATGGCGTTTACACCGGGGCGCGGCTGTTCAACGCCCGCGGGGCATTTTCATGCCGAAGTTGTAAATGTTATTTATTTCCGCGCCCTTATTCCAGGCCGTGCGCGGATTCCGGCGGGATGACCGAACTTCAAGACGGCCAAGCCATATCGGGAAAACCAATATATGCGGGGAATAAAAAAAAATCCCTATCCCCAGCCCAGCATCAGGCGGCTGCCGTCGTATTTGCGTTTCCTGCGCCGGCTTCGCGGGGAAGGGTTGCTGAAGGTGTCCTGTACCGAAATCGCCCGGGAATTGGATTTGGATTCCACCCAGGTACGCAAAGACCTGGCCCTGACCGGAATTGTCGGCCGGCCCCGCATAGGATACGGATTGGCGGATCTCATCCTGGCGATCGAGGATTTTCTCGGCTGGGATCGCACCAGCGACGCCTTTCTCGCCGGGGTGGGAAACCTGGGGCGCGCCCTGATTGGTTACGACAATTTCCGCCAATGCGGGTTGAATATCGCTAAAGTCTTTGATACGGATGGAGATAAAGTCGGTTCGATGGTTTTCGGCAGGCGCATCCACCGGTTGGGGGAGATGCCGGCCTTGGCGGCCAAGAGCGGGGTTGGCCTGGGCATAATCACGGTTCCGGCCGCCGCCGCCCAAAAAGTGGCGGACATCATGGCGGCGAGCGGAATCAAGGGCATTTGGAATTTTTCCCCGGTCCGCCTGGAACTGCCGTCCCGGATTCTGGTGGAAAATGTGGAACTGGTCAGCAGCTTCGCCATCCTTTCGGCCAACATGCGGCGCAAACGATCCCGGGGCGTGGCGGCGGGGCATTCCACTTAAAAGACCGCGACAGGAAAGGTGATAAACGCCATGTCTGCTCATCCTCAGGCCGCCCAGGTCGACGATCTTGATGACGGGCTTTTCAACCAAATCAGCAAATACGTCTATGAAAAGACGAAAATCACCCTGGGCAAGAACAAAAAGGAACTGGTCCGGGCCAGATTCGGCAAAATCATCCGCCAGCGGGGAATGAGCGGTTTCCGGGAATATCTGCACTGGGTCCAGTCCGACGTTTCCGGCGACGCGATCCGGGAAATGATGAACGCCATTTCCACCAACCTCACCTCCTTCTTCCGGGAGAACGAACATTTCGTCTTCCTGTCCGGCACCCTGATCCCGGAAATAGCCAGGAACCCGGCATCCCGGGCGGGCGGCATGATTCGCCTGCGCGGCTGGTCGGCCGGCTGTTCCACCGGGGAGGAGGTTTATACCATGGCCATGGTGATTTCCGAAGCCGTGACCAGGCTAGAGGAATGGGACATAAAGCTTCTCGCCACCGACATCGACACCAATGTGGTGGCGCACGGCCAGCGGGGGATTTACGAACAGGATCGGCTGGAGGGCGTCAAGCCATCCCTGATCGGCAAATACTTCACCCCCTGCCCGAACGAAAAGGGGCGCAAATCCTACCAGACGAAGGAGGTTCTGCGCCGGATGATTACCTTCAGGCACCTGAACCTGTTCAACGACTGGCCGTTCCGCCACAAATTCAATTTTATTTTCTGCCGCAATGTCATGATTTATTTTGATCGCCCGACCCAGGAAAACCTGATCAACCATTATTACGAGGTTCTCAACCCCGGAGGCTACATGTTCATCGGGCATTCGGAAAGCATGTCGGGCGTCAGCCATAAATTCGAGTACGTGAAACCCACCATTTACCGGCGCAAGGACGATCCGGAAGGGAAATGAGGGAGGTTTCCTCCGGCGGCGCCGGTTGGCCGAACCCCCGGCCGGGACCGGCCGGAAAGCGGGCGCCGCCGGTTCGGGCGGGAAGCGGCGGGGCGGGGCGGCATAAATTCGGGCCGCTTGTTTTTCGGGCGGGCTCCGGGGGGACTTCTTTTTTGGCGATCCTGACGATAAGAAAATATCCGGACCCCGTGCTCCGGGAAATGTCCCGGCCGGTGGCGGTGATTGACGCCAAGCTCCGGCGCCTGGCGGCCGACCTGCTTGACACCATGCTCGACGCCGGCGGTCTGGGCCTGGCCGCTCCCCAGATCGGGATTCCTCTCCGCCTGGCGGCGGTGGACTTCGATCCCGGGAAGCGCGACCCCCGGATACTGGTGAATCCGCTGATAACCCGGCGAATCGGCCGGAAGGAACTCAAGGAGGAGGGCTGCCTCAGCTTCCCCGAATTGAGAAGCCAGGTGAAGCGAAGCCCCCGGGTGATTTTCCGGGCCCAGGACTTGACCGGAAAGATGCTTGAATACGACGTGGAGGGATTGGCCGCGCGGGCGGTCCAGCATGAACTCGATCATCTCGACGGCCTCCTTTTCGTGGACAAGATCGGCCCCTCCGACAAGCAAAGCCTCCGGCGGGAATTGGCGGAAATGGAACTCGCCTACGCCGAACTCCATCCCGGGGATCGGCCCTGATGGAACTGGTGGCCCCGGCCGGGGATCTGGATTGCCTGGAAGCCGCCGTCGAGGCCGGCGCCGACGCGATCTATTTCGGGCTTTCGCTCCTGAACGCCAGGCGCGGGGCCAGGAATTTCACTCCGGCCGAGTTGATCCGGGCGACCGAATTGACCCGGAAACACGGGGTGGCCGCCTACCTGACCGTCAACACCGACGTCTCCGGCCGCGAAATCGGGGCCGCCGCCCGCATCGTTTCCCTGGCCAGCGACGCCGGGGTGGATGCGCTCGTGGTGCGCGATTGGGGCGTGATCCGGCTTTGGCTGGCCCTGGCGGGGGAGGGGGGGCGAAATGGCCGGCCGGCCCTGCACCTGAGCACCCAGGCGGCGATCACCAACCCCGAGGGCGTCCGTCTGGCCAGGGAAATCGGCGCCCGGCGGCTGGTGCTCGCCCGGGAACTGTCCCTCTCCGAAATAGGCTCCCTGGCCGCCGTCCCCGGGCTGGAACTGGAAATTTTCGCCCAGGGCGCCCTTTGCTACTCGGTGTCGGGGCGCTGCCTGATGTCGAGCTGGGGCGGGGGCCGCAGCGGCAACCGCGGCCTTTGCGCCAGCCCCTGCCGCGTTCCCTGGGCCATTGACGGCAGGGAAGTCGGTCCCGCCATGTCCATGCGCGATCTGGTCACCCTGGATCGCCTGGAGGAGTTGGGCAAGGCCGGGGTCACCGCCCTGAAAATTGAGGGCAGGCTGAAAAAACCCGCCTGGGTCCGCGAAGCGGTCGGCCTTTACCGCCAGGCCCTGGGACCCCGGAGCCGGCCCGTCCCGCCTTCCGCTCGGATCGGCGCCGACGATCTTCGCCGCGCCAGGCTGTTGGGCGCCTATGCCGGCCGCGAAACCACTTCCGCCTACCTAGACGGCAAATTTTCCGGCCTCACCGGAATCGCCGCCCGCAAGTCCGATCCCGCCTCCCGTGAAGCGGTGGAGTTTTTCCTGGACGGCCGGGACGATCCGGCCGGATACGCGGACGAACCCGGGGAGGACGGATATTCCCTGGAAATCGCCGTCGCCGACAAGGGCCTGTCCTGCCGCTGCCGCTTCGCCGGCCGCAGCGAATCCTGGCGCATGCCCAAAACCAGGATTCGGCGGGAAAAAAAGGCGGTGCCGGTGTCCGAACTATTCGCCCGCCTGGCCGCCAATCCAATCGGGGGGGTGAAACTGGCCGACGGTTATTCCAACGAGCCCGATTTCCTGCTCCCGCCCCGAAACGTCAAAACCGTGATTTCCCTGGTCAAGGCTTTCGTCAACCGCCTGACCGGCCAGGACGACGACGGGGTCGGGGCGGTGCTCAAGGCGCCGCTGCCGCCCCTCCTCCGCGCCGCCCTGGCCGTATCGGAACCGCATCCCGGCAACCGCCGCCGGCTGGGGGAGCGTCCCAGCCAAATTCGCCTGTCCGCGCGCCAGTTGACCCCCAAGTTGACCCAGATCTTTCGGGAAATGGAAATAATCGTCTCCGGCGCCTCCCCCGGGGATCTGGACCGGATTGCCGCCGGGATCGATCCGGCCAGGCTGGTCATCTCCTTTCCCGAGGTGTATTTCCCCGGAGAAAGTCCGGCCATGCGGGAACTGGCTCTGGCCTGCCGCCTTCGCGGGCTCCGGGCCGAGGCGAATTGCTGGGGTTCCCTCAACCTGTGCCGGGAGAGCGGCCTCGCTTTCGTCGCCGGTCCCGGCTTGGCTGTCTTGAACCATTTGGCGATTAAGAATTTGCGCGAGCGGGGGGCTCTCGGGGCGGTAATTTCGATGGAGGGGGATCGCTGGCAGATAGGCGATATCTGCCGGACCGCCTCGCTTCCCCTGTCCCTGGCCATCTACGCCCGCCCCGTTCTGGCCTATACCCGCATACCCAGGGCCGAGTTGTTGCCGGAGGGGGGGGCCGGCGGCGCCTGGACCGACCGGCGCGGCATCAGCCTCAGTCCCGAGACGGCCAGCTCGGTCACGCTTTTTCGCAGCCTGGCCCCCTTCGATTGGCATACCCTCCGGAATGACGAAATCCGGGTTTCCCACCTGACCCTGGACCTCGCGGGCGAATCCTCGCCCCTGGAAGTCTGGCGGCGCTTCCTGCGCCCGGGCGGGAAGCCGGGTTTTCTCTTCAATTATGATCGGGGGCTGAAATGATTCGGGCCGCCCGTTACGCCCCCGGTTTGAGGAGGACGCTTTCCGCCGCCGGCCGGGCCTATCGCCGCCGCGCCGACGATCTGGTTCGCCGCCGGCTGGAGCGGGCCCTGGAACTGGCGCCGCAACGCCTGGATATCCGCCTCGCCCTGGCCAACCACCATATTTTGATCGGCGGGCCGGAGCGGGGCCTGGAAATGTTGCGGGAACTTTCCCGGCTTGCCCCGGGCGACGCCGATATCCTCTTTCTCCTGTCCTATTGGGCCGGGTTCGCCGGCCTGGCCGGGGAAGCGAAGTCGGCGGCGGAGGAATTGGCCGGGCGCCGCCCGGAGAAAGCCGCCGACCTGGCCGGGATCCTGGCCATTCTTGGCGCCTGGGAGGGAAAATCCGGGATGGGGGAGGCGCCCGGCCCGTCTCCGGACGGGGTCTCCGCCGCCCTGGTGGTTTTCGGCTACCGGCTGGAGGCGGACGGTTCTCCCCATCCCCGCCTAATCGCGAGGCTGGAAAAAACCCTGGAGGCGGCCGGGCGTTTTCCCGAATCCCCCATCGTGGTCAGCGGCGGGATGCCCAGGGCCGGCCAGGTGGAGGCGGCCGTGATGCGCCGCTGGTTGACCGGGAGGGGAATAGGGGAGGAAAGGATACTGGAGGAGGGTTACGCCCGCGATTTGGTGGAAAACATCCTCTATTCGCGGCAATTGCTCGCCCCCCTGGGCGTCGGGGAGGTGATTTGCCTGGTTTCCGCCGATTCCGCCCGGCGGGCCGGCGCCGGCCTGGAAATAGCCGGCTGGAACGCGGGAACGCCTTGGCGGCGGGTGGCGGTGATGGTCCCCGGGGAAACCTCCGCCGGGGCCGCCGATTCGGTCGGGGGCCGCCTTAAGCTGTTCCGGGACGCCTTGCGGGTTTACGGCCTTCCCCTGATGCGGATTTATCCGGAATTGGTGGAACTTTAGGGCTCGTCCATAAATAACTTATACAAGTTTATACTGCGTCACCAACGTCGCTCTCGTAAATTTTTGCCTAACCACAGGCGAAAATTTACTGCCGCGACTCGGTTCCTTGTCTAAACATGTATAAGTTATTTATGGACAGACCCTTAGGTGGATTTTTAAGGGAAATCGAGCCAACCCCCTCTTGTTTTTGATAAAATCCAATTAATTCCGCCTTTTCATGGGCGGGTCGGCCGAGCGAATCGGCGTTTTTTCCGTCCTTATGCCCCTCCCAAGGCTAATAGTGCGAAGACGGCGTCCCGCCCTCGCTCATTTTGGCCGGTCCTCGCCTCGGAGGAGAGGCGGGTTGCATCGCAACCGTTGAAAATCCCGAGGTTGGGCCGAAGGGAGGTATAATTGGCCGGCGGGGATTTAATGCTTGCAAATTTTTCTTCGGCCGCTATCATGGCATGCTGGTGGGCGCATGGCGAGGAGTTGCCATGCCCGATTTTTTTTTGGCGGTTTTTCCCGGCGGACATTGGTTCATATCAGGAGCAGGACATGGCTGAAGACGAGGGGCATTTTCTTGGCTATGAGAGCGCGGACCTGGCGGACGCCTATTTTTCCATCATCCCGGCGCCTTTCGACGCCGCCGCCAGTTACATCACCGGGCAGGCCGCCGCTCCCCGGAAAATACTGGACGCCTCCAGCCTGATCGAGGATTACGACGAACAGACCGGGCTTTCCCTGGTGGACATGGTCGGCATTCACACCATCGCCCCGGAAAGCGCGCCCGATCAGCCCGGCCAACTGGAATCCTGGGTCAAGGAACGGGTGGCCGCCGCCCTCGACGCCACCGCCGTTCCCGTTATCCTCGGGGGCGACGGCACCGTGACCTTGTGGGGAATCGAGACACTCTTGGCCCGCTCTCCCGAACTTTCGGTGCTGCATGTCGATTCCAACTCGGATCTCGACGATCCCGACGACGACGAGGAAAACCACCACACGGTGATGCGGCGGGTGCTGGAACTGAAAAATCCGCCCAGCATCTGCCAGGTCGGGGTGCGGGCGCTCTCCCGCGACGCCTTCGAGCGCATCATGGACAACAGCATCTCGGTCGAGACCTTTTTCATGGCCGACATCGAGGGGCAGACCGACGAGTCGTGGCAGAATCTGGTGGTGGACGAATTGCGCACCCCGGTCTACCTGTCAATCGATCTCACCGGACTGGATCCCTCGGTCATCCCGGCGGTGGGGGCGGCCGAGCCGGGGGGGCTTGGCTGGTGGCAATTGTTGCGGCTGCTGAAAAAAGTCGCCTCCCGGCGGCGCATCGCCGCCATCGACGTCACCGAGCTCTGCCCGGCGGAAACCTCGATCCAGAGCGATCTGGCGGCGGCCCGATTGATATACAAGGTAATGAACTACATCCAGTCCAGCGGCAAGATGCTGGCCAAGGAATAGGGGAAAGTCCACGAAAAGGCGCCGACATGATAAACGCCACCGAGATCCGCAAGGGCATGGTCATTCGCCTGGACGGCGAATTGTTCGTCGTTCTTGGCCGCGAGCACGTCACCCCCGGCAACTGGCGGGCCATGGTTCAGACCGAAATGCGCTCGCTCAGGAGCGGCAACAAAACCCAGAAGCGCTTCCGATCCAACGATCAGGTCGACGAGGTGTACGTCGAGACCAAGTCCTTCGAATATCTCTATCCCGAAGCCGACGCCTATGTCTTCATGGACAGCGAGAATTACGACCAGATCCCGGTGACCCGGGACGTCATCGGCGACGACATCAATTTCCTGCCGGAAAACTCGGTGGTGAGGGGAACCCTGATTGAGGGGAAAATAGTGTCCATAGAACTCCCCTCCTCGGTGATCCTGGAGATCGTCGACGCCGAGCCCGGGGTCAAGGGCGACTCGCGCACCAATATTTTCAAGACCGCCAAGGTGTCCACCGGCTTCACCGTCAAGGTCCCGCTTTTCATGAAGATCGGGGACAGGATAAAAATAGACACCCGCACCGGCGAGTTCGTCGAGCGGGTGAACTGATTGGGGGCGCGACTATTCACCGCCGGCAGGGCGCTTTCGCGCCGAAGCCGCGAACGCCATTTGTTTTCGCGCCCTTGGACCGCTACCTTCGGGCCTGCTTTTCAAACATTTTGCCGAGGCGGCGGCAGGTGATGTCGGCGAATTTGAGTTCCCGCAGCTTGTCGACGACCGTCTTGGCGTCGACCGGCCCCATTTTCATCACCGCCTCCCTGGCGGCCGGCAATTCCTCGTTGAAGACGATTTCCCCCAATTTTTCCGAGAGTTCGGTGGCCTTTTCAATCGCGCCGGCGGCGAAATTGAGGAGATTCTGGTTTTGCGAAACGTTCACGCCCTTTTGAACCGCGGCGCGGGCGGACTGCCGGGCCTTGGTGGCGGCGGAAAAGACCGAGCGCACCAACTTGAGCGCCTCGGCGTTTTTGTTGTTGCGCCGCAGGATCGCAATCAGGAGATTCATGATGTTGATGTCGTATTTGGGATCGGCGCCGGAGGAATAGTTGAGGATGTCCTGGTAACGGATCAGGGCGGTGTCCAGCGCCGGTTCCTCCCGGGCCGGGAGGTCGGGCCATTCGGTCCGGAAGCTTTCCAAAAATTCGGCGAGGGAGCCGAACCCGGCGGGAATGTTTTTCTCCGGCGGATTCAACGCCGTCTTCTCCCGGTACAGCCAGGCCACCCGAAGGTAAAAGCGGGCCAGCTTGGGGTGCTGGCGCATGTTGGGGGAAAGGAGCTCCTGCTCGTGGATGGCCAGGAGGTGGGCCAGGATGGCCGATTCGATGGAATATTCGTCCTGGCTGAAATCAATGGCCGAGCCCATCCGGGCAATCAGGCTGTTGGGCATCCGGGAATGGATTAGCAGCTTTTCCTTAATCAATTCCAGCTTGCCGCCGGATTTGTCCTCGCCCCGGAAAGTTTCCTTCTCGTCGCAGAAATGGCAGGTCGGGCAATGCCAGATATGATAAAAATTCGGCCGGATGTGGGCGAATTCCGGATTTTCCCATTTGTAATCGGCGACATGGGTGTCCTCCTCCACCGAATCCGGCTGGTACATTCGGGACTTGATATAGCGCTGGATGGAATCGATTTCGCAAAAGGGGCATTTCACCCGCACCGGAACAAAGGGAGTTTCCCTGGCCATGAATGGTCCTCCAATCCCGGGACGAACCGCGCTCGCGGATTTTCAGGGCGAACCCGCCCGCCTGTAATTTCAAGCGGGCGGGGAAAGATCCCGAAAGCCCGGAAAACCGGCTCAGAACACGAGCGAAAGCAGGAACACGGCGCCCATGGCGACCACCCCCTCGGCGGCGGTGGCGGTGGTGTAGACCTTGTAGGCCACGTTGACCGGCAGGTTGGAAAATTGGGACACCACCCAGAAATAGCTGTCGTTGGCATGGGAAACCACCATGGACCCGGCCCCGATGGCGATGACGCAGAGGGCGGGATTGAAGCCCAGTTGCGGCAGAAGCGGGGCGAGGATATTGGCGGTGGTGATGATGGCCACGGTCGAGGATCCCTGCGCCGACTTCAAGGCGGCCGAAATGACGAAAGGCAGGAAGATGCCGATGTGGGCGGACGAGAGGGTTTCCGAGATGTACGACACCATGGGCGAGCCTTGCAGGATGCGGCCGAAGGCGCCGCCGGCGCCGGTGATGGCGATGATGATCGCCGCGTCCCTCACCCCGTTCCCGACCCAGGAGTCCACGGCCACCCCCAAATCCTTGCCGGGTACGAGGCACAGCGCGCAGACGACGCCGATAAGCAGGGCGACGACCGGATCGCCGATGTTCGAGAGAAAGCCCCCGAAGGTTGCGCCGAAGGGCTTGGAGGGGAGGTCGGCGACCGATTTGAGCAGAATGAGGAAGATGGGGACGACAAGGGGGAGGAAGGAGGCGACGGGGCCGGGAAGCTTGCCGTATTTTTGCAAAAGATCGCTGTAGGATTCGCCCCCTTCGGCCGGGATGTCGTATTTCCCGGCGACCTTTACGGCCCAGATATATCCGGCCAGGGCGGCGGGAATCGAGGCGATGAGGCCGTAGATGATGACAATCCCGAGATCGGCCGAGAGGGCGCCGGCGGCGGCTATGGGGCCCGGGGTGGGCGGCACCATGGTATGGGTGGCGTAGAGGCCGGTCGCCAGGGCCACCGCCATGATCGCCATGGATTTCGCGCTTTCCTTGGCCAGGGCGCGGTTGAGGGGGGTGAGGATTACATAGCCGGAATCGCAGAAAACGGGAATCGACACCACCACCCCGGCGATGTTCATGGCCAGGGGCGAGCGATCCCTTCCCACCCAGCCGAGAATGGTCCGGGTCATGACCAGGGCCGCCCCGGTCTTCTCCAGAATTATTCCCATGATGGTTCCGGCGAAGATGACGATGCCGATGCTGGAAAGGGTGCCGCCGAAACCGGCCTTGAGCCCGGCGATGATGTCCTTAAGCGGCATGCCGATCAGGATGCCGTAGACGATGGCGACGCCCAGAAGTACGAGGAAGGCGTTGATCTTCCACTTGCCGGTGAGGAAAACGATGGCGACGATCATCAACAAAAGCAGCAACAACGCGGTTGAACCGAGAACCATGGTGCGCTCCTTTCAAAAAGAGATCGGAACCTTCGGCCGTGTAAATAAGGGCTCGTCCATAAATAACTTATACAAGTTTATACCGCGTCGCCAACATCGCCATCGTAAATTTTTGCCCAACCACGGGCGAAAATTTACCGCTGCGGGGTTGCCGGGATAAATTCATTGCTTCTCCCCCAGCTTGGTCCTGGCTTGGCGATTCCGCGATGGGTTCGCGGTTTCCCGGCTATCCGGCGGCTTCGGTTGACGGAGGTTCGTTGGGAGTATCCTCCCGCTGGTTTGCCGGCGCGGCCGGAGTCTCCCCTGGGGCGGTGACAGCCCCTCCCCCGGTCGGGGGCGGGCCGGCCGGCGCGGCGGGAGCCTGATCGGAAGGGGAACTTTCCGGGGTATCGGCCGGAGGGGGCCGGATGGGCGCGGCCGGAGTCCCGTTCAAGGCGCCGGGGGCGGATTCGCCCGGGCCGGCCGGCGCGGCGGATTCGTCCGGAGGGACTAAATCGGCGGGCGGAGCCGGCGGCGGCGATTCCTCCGCGCCCGCCGGAATGGCCGGAGGCCCGGATTCCTCGATCAGTTGAATGGGCGACTCGGGCAAAGCCAATCCAGCCGGGAGCGTCACTTCGCCGCGTTGGTGGAAATACCAGTTTATGGCCACGGTCAGCACCAGGAAAAAGGCGAATAGATAAGCGGTCAGGCGGCGCAAGGGATTCTTCGCCCCCATTATTCCGTCCATGCCGGTCGACATGCCGGTGAGTCCCCCGCCTTTCCCTTCCTGCAGAAGGACCAGGCCGACCAGGAAAAACGACATCAGGAAAAAGATTATAATGAATAACACGCCCACAAACCACCCTCCTGCCAGTCTCCGGGAGTAACGGAGCGGAAAAAACCCACCGCTCGAACCGATCATCGGTCCGGCCGTAATACATGAATATAGCGGACGAATTCGCTCAGGCAAGGAAAATCGGCGGGCATGCCGTTCCCGCCCCGGCTTTCGGCAAAATTGACACCCGGGAACGGCTTGTCACACTTTCAGTCGACTTGAAAGTCCGCTTCATCGTGTTCAAAATATCCGGCTTTTCCGCCTTACCCGCCGGGGTCCCGGCCGAGGCGGCGGATGGATACGAATTGGAGCAGGCAGAAGGCCGCCGCCACCCACAAGCCGAATTCCAGCCCGAAAATGTCGTTGACGGCTCCGGCCAGCCAGGGGCCGGCCATGCCGCCCAGTCCCACGAAGGCGAAGAACACCCCGAGTTCGGCCCCCGGCCCGGACTGGCCCCGGCCGGTAAGGATGGCGGTGGCGGTGGGAAGGATGATGGAATAGAACAGTCCCGAAAGGGGAAGCAGGAAGGCCAGGGAACCGGGGCCGAAGACCCCGGCGGTCACGCAGAAAAGGCTGGCCGTCCCGGCCAGGGACAGGCTCCTCCGGAGTCCCAGGCGATCGACGAACAGGCTGCCGAGGCAGCGGCCCGCCAGCATGCCGCCGTAGAACAGCGAGAGGTAGGACGCCCCGAGGTCGATCGGGATGCCCCGGACCTTGTCCAGATATTCGATGAGCCAGGCGCAGATGCCCACTTCGGAAGCCACGTAGGCGAAGATCAGGACATAGAACCAGCGCATCCTCCGGGCCGGGATTAGGGCCGCCAGATCGCGGAGCGTGACCCGGACGGAGGGGGCGCTTCCGCCTTTGGGGTAGCCGGGGAACAGAAAATAGGCGAAGGCGAGGGCGGCCCCGGCCAGCCCGTAGCGGTACGCCTCCCGCCAGGAGGCTCCGGTTTTCAGGAGTTGGCTGAAGCAGTAGGGGGTGAGCATGGAGACTAGGCCGAAGGTGGCTCCCAGCAGGTTAAGGTAACGGCCGGGGCGGCGGGGCCGCAGATCGATTACGATATGGGTGCATCCCGTCTGGTTGATCCCGCCCCCGATTCCGATTAGGAGGGAGGCGGCCAGGAAGGCCGGGGGATTCCGGGCGCCCAGGGTCGCTAGGGTTCCCAGGCCCAGGGCCAGGGCGGAGGCCAGGGGAAGCGCCCGCTTGTCCAGGCGGGAAGAGAGGAGGCCGGCCAGGAAGGCGGCGGCCAGGTAGCCGAAATAGAAGGCGGTCATGAGGCCGCCGCCCAGCGAATAGGAAAAGCCGGTCTCGGCCAGGAGCGGGGAAAGCGCCGCCCCCTTGAGGGTGTCAAGACAGCCGGAAACGGCGTAAAGCAGGAAGCAGCCGGCCAGCATGGCCCGCCCCCGGCGTTCTTCGCCGGCGGAAATGTCCGTTACGGTGGACTTCATGGCGGGATCCAATCCCGGGAACCGTCCCGGCCTCGGGGACGGCTCCCATTTTATTCCCGCCGCCGAGGATTGAAACTGTAAAGGAGTTGGACTTGGCGGAACGATGAACTCGCCGGAATGGGGACTTGACGATCATCGGGACTTCGAGGATGATTGGGGGCGGGATGTTTGGTGTGAAACCGTTATGCGGAAGGAGTCGAATCATGTTCCGTTTTCGCTTTGGCCTGGCGATTTCGCTGGCCGTCTTCATGTCGCTCCCGGGAACCCCGGCCGCCCGCGCCCTTGATTCCGGCGACATCCGGCTTTTGCTGCAGAACCGGGTGCCGGAGGAAACCATCCTTAACCTGATCCGGGCCGACGGGTCGATTTACATCACCACGGAGGAGGCCGAGGATTTTCGGGCTCTCGGCGCCTCGGAAAACCTGGTGGCCACGCTTCGTCCCCGCCCCACCGTCCTGGCCCCGGAACAAACGGTCCCCGATTCCGGAGCGATTGTTTTGGCGCCGGACGCCCAGGCGCCGGCGGCGGTTCAACCGCCGGGCGGACCGGTCGGCCCCGTTCCCGTCGTTCCGGCCGCCGCCTTCCCCCCCCTGCGGGAAAAAGAGGGCTGGCTGTCGATCTTCAACCATGATCAACTGCCCTATTTCATCAGCGCCAACGTCAAGGACGAACGGTTGTTCGTCAGCCGGCACGACAACGGCGGGGTCCCGATCAATCCCGGGCAAAACCTGGCGCTCAGCCTGAGGAAAAACGGGTACAAGCTGTACGGCGACAGCGGAAGGGATTTGACGGTCAAAATCCGGGAAGGGGAAACCACCACCCTGTCCTTCAACCCTTTCGGGGTTGCCGGCAACAGCGGCATGACGGGGGTGTCCACGGATCGCGAAAAAACCCGTTCGGAAGTGCTGTTCAGCCCGTATGAGCCGCCGCCCGCCGTCATCGTCCAGGAGCCGCCGGTGATTATCCAGGAAGCCTTCCCTCCCCCGATACTGGTGGTTCCGGACTATCCCGGGTATTATCGCCGTCCCCCGCCTCCCCCTTTCGGAGGCCGTCGGGGCGGCCGGGGCGGCGGCTTCCACTTCCAGTTCCGCCGCTGACGGACAGCCCCCGGTTCATATAGTGCCCGCCTTCGGGAAATTCACCCTTCCCGAAGTCTCCGGGCGGCTTGACCAGGGATTTCCCCGGGGTATAATGGCTTCAAGGGCGGGCTTGGAGGCGGGCAAGGCGCTTCCGGGCGGCAAAATCCCCAAGTTCACCGGGCGCAACCCCGCAAGGCAAAGGTTGCGCCTTTTTTCGGGAAGGCGCGGGGGCGGGTCCGAGGGTTCAATCCGATGGTCCAAGGGCTCGTCCATAAATAACTTATACAAGTCCATACCGCGTCACCAACGCCGCTCTCGTAAATTTTTGCCCAACCACGGGCGAAAATTTACCGCCGCGACTCGGTTCCTTGTCTAAACATGTATAAGTTATTTATGGACAGACCCTAAAATGGAGGCTGCGGACCGATGCTGGGGACGCGGGTGATTATTGAAACCCTTAAGCGGGAGGGCGTGGATTTGGCTTTCGCCTATCCCGGGGGGCAGATTACCCCCCTTTTCGACGAATTTTACGACGAACGGGACATCCGGCTGATCCTGCCGCGCCACGAGCAGGCGGGCGCCCACGCGGCCGACGGCTATGCCCGGGCGACCGGCAAGGTCGGAGTGGTAATCACCACCAGCGGCCCCGGCGCCACCAACTTGGCCACCGGCATCGCCAACGCCCACCTGGATTCGGTTCCCCTGGTGGCCATCACCGGCCAGGTGCCCAGCCCCCTCATCGGCAACGACGCCTTCCAGGAAGTCGACGTCGTGGGCATCACCCGCTCCATATCCAAGCACAACTACCTGGTCAGTTCGCCCGGGGACCTCGCCTTCATGCTCCGGGCCGCCTTCCATATCGCCCGGAGCGGCCGTCCGGGGCCGGTGGTGGTCGACATCCCCTCCGACGTCCAGCGGGCGGAAATCGCCCGGCCCATCCCGGATAAAATCGTTCTTCCCAGCTACCAGCCCAACTACGAGGGCAATCCCCGGCAGATTGAGCGGATTGCCGGGCTGATTAACGCCGCCTCCCGGCCGCTTCTCTACGTCGGCGGCGGGGTCGTCGGCTCCGAGGCCGCCGACGACCTGCGCCTGACGGCGGCCACGGCCGGACTCCCCGCCGTCGCCAGCCTGATGGCGCTCGGGACCCTGCCCTTCGACGATCCGCTGTTCCTGGGCATGCCGGGCATGCACGGAACCCCGGCCGCCAACCGGGCGATCATGAATTGCGATCTCCTGATCGCGGTCGGAACCCGTTTCGACGATCGGGTCACCGGGAAGACCGAAAGCTTCGCCCCCCTGGCGAAAATAATCCACATCGACGTCGATCCCACCTCGGTCGCCAAAAACGTCCGGGCGGATCTGCCGGTGATCGGCGACGCCGGCAACATTCTCCGCCGCCTCGTTCCCCAGTTGAAGAAGCGGGAACGCCGGGAATGGCTGGAGGAAATCGCCCTTTGGCGGGAGGAATCGGCCGCCCTGCTCGGCCGCCAGGCGGCGAGCGGGCTTTCGGCCCCCCGGGTCGTCCGCGAAATGGCCCGGTTGTCCCGGGATCTCCAGCCGATTCTGGTCACCGACGTGGGCCAGCACCAGATGTGGGCCGCCCTGCACTGGGAGCATCGCCGGCCCCGCGGCTTCATCAGTTCCGGAGGGCTGGGGACCATGGGCTTCGGCCTGCCGGCGGCGGTGGGGGCGCAGTTGGGCCGGCCGGACAGCCTGGTCTTCTGCCTGTCCGGCGACGGCGGCCTCCAGATGAACATCCAGGAATTGTGCACCGTCCGCCGCCTGGATTTGCCGATCAAGATCGTGGTGATCAACAACGGCTGCCTCGGCATGGTCCGCCAGTGGCAGGAATTCTTCTGGGGCCGGCGCTATTCCCATGTGGATTTGGACGACAATCCGGATTTCGGGCGGATAGCCGAGGCCTATGGCCTGCGGGCCCTGGCGGTGAACGACGGGGAGGGCGTGTCCCCGGCCCTGGAGGAGGCGATTCGCCACCCCGGACCGGTCCTGGTCGACGTCCGCGTCGGGAAGGGCGACAACGTCTTTCCCATGGTGCCGCCGGGCGAGGGCCTGGATCGGATCCTGCTTTCCGCCCCCCCCGCCGCCGAGGGGGAATCCGCCTCCCGGGAGGCGGGAGCCGGGTGAACCGGGGCGCTCCCCGCCAAGGGGTTCCCCCCGATTTCGGATTTGCCCCGGGCGATTTGTCCAAGGAACCGGTTGTCGCGGATTTTTTGGTCCCTTTCGGGGGAGCGGACGGGAGAATGCCATGCCGGCCAGGGAAAAGCGCCACATCATCAGCGCGGTGGTGGAGAACCGTCCGGGAGTTCTGGCCCGGGTGGTCAGCCTGTTCAGCGCCCGGGGCTTCAACATCGAGAGCCTGAACGTGGGGGAGACCGAGAATCCCCGCTGGTCGCGGATGACCATCGCGGTGTCGGGGGACGACGGGATCATCGAGCAAATCCGCAAGCAGTTGGAAAAGCTGGTGGATACCCTGAAGGTGGGCGAACTTTCCGAATCGGCCCGCATCGAGCGCGATCTCGCCCTGATAAAACTGCGAATGCCCCCGGCCCGGCGGGGGGAGATGCGGGATCTCGCCGATATTTTCCGGGCCCGGGTGGCCGACGTGACCGAGCGGCATATGACGGTGGAGATTTCCGGGGACGAGGACAAGATCGAGGCTTTCGTCCGCCTGGCCGCCCCCTTCGGCATCGTGGAAATGGTCCGGGCCGGCCGCATCGCCATCAAGCGGGGGGACTGACTTCGTCCGCCGCCCGCCCGGGCGGGATCATTTCAGGGACATCAGCCGCAATTTGATGATGGTCTGGTAGGCCCGGGTGATTAGCGGCATCCCCCGGCCGAAGAACGGCTTGTCCTCCCTCTGGGCGAGGTAGTTGCACAGCAGAAGCTGCACCTTGACCGCGTATTGGCCGGAGGCGGCCGGGTTGCCGGCGGGGTCGAAATCGCCCAACTGGAACAGGGAATCCCGGTGATCGCCGCTCCGGTTGATTCCGAGGAGGAGCGATTCGGAAGTTACGGACTGGGTTCGGGGGGCGTCCGGCCCGGCCAGCCAGTCGATCTCCAGGCGCCCCAGGGCGAAGCGATCCTCCAGATCGCGATCCTCGTTCAAATCCTGGGCGAGTTCGCTCTCCTCGAGGATCAGCGGCGCCCCGCCCTCCCGGTACGGGACGAAGCGGATGACTTCGTAGACCGCGTCCCCCCCTCCGGGAAAGCTGAAATCGGCGGCGAAACAGGGGGCGTCCAGGTCGAGATCCGAAACCCCGGGGACCAGCCCCAGATCGTCCGGCGACACCCCGCCCAGGTCGGGGCAGAACCTGCCCGCCCGGGCGGCCGGGCGGGATCGGCCGGAGGGCGGTTCGATGCCGAACTCCGGGTTGCCGAAGCCGTCCAGGACATCCCCGTCCCCGTCATAATCCACCGGGACGACATATGCCAAGAGGGGATCGCCCTGGTTGAGAATCTCCCGCCAGCTTCCGCCGTGGGCCGCGAATTCATCCCCCAGCAGGGCCAGCACCCCGCCGGGGTTGTCCGGGGCGGAGATGGGCAGGACCGCCCGCCTGAGGACGCTGTTGAGCGTCCCCAGGGCTTGGTTGGCGTCCCTGTCCATCTCCATCACCGCCGTTTCGTACCTGGACATCCGCAGGAGGCCCAGGAAGGAATTGCCGGCCATCAGGAACAGCGCCGCCATGAGGGCGCAGGCCGCCATGATCTCGATCAGGGTGAATCCCCGGCGTCCGTCCATGCCTACTCCGTCCCCTTCAATTCGCCGGTCCACAGGCTCTTGATGTCGGCGTTGCCGAGATCCCCGCTGTTGGTCCAGGACACCAGCCTCACCTCGTTCTTGTTTACCCTGGAGATTTCCTTCACCATTTTCCAGGCGGAGTTGCTGGCGTAGGAGCGGAACTCCCCGTGAACCAGTCCCGCCGGCCCGGCCGAATCGACGGGGCCGGCCGGCGGGGGGACGGCCGGATCGGCCCCGGCCGCCGGGGCGGCGAGTTCGTTCGCCACCGCCTCGGTAATCAGCCGGCCCTTGACCATGACCGCGCCCTGCACCGTCAGCCGGCCGCGATAGAGGGACTTCCGCAGGGGTTCGACCTTGACGTCGTTGCCGTTGGCGTCCTTTATGCGGTTGCCGTCGTCGTCCAGCTGGAATTCGCAGAAGGTGACCCGGGAGGGATCGCCGGCGTCCACCAGGTCGTAGCCCCAGCGGCCGGGAGTCAGCTCGTGGATGTCGTTGCCGTAGGCGTCGAGCGGATTGCCGCTTTGGCCGTAGACGAATTGTTCGCGCTTCAGGGTGGGCCGGATGACCAGGTCGCCCAGCACCAAGAGCAGCCCGTGGTAGGAGAATTCGTCGGCCACCACCAGATTGCCGTTGACCACCAGGATCCCGGCCCCGTCGATCGGCTGGTCGAAGACGAAATCGGGAACTTCGCTCCCCCCGTATTTATAGCCGATTTTGTAGGCGGGGTTTTCCGGTGGCTCGGCCTCCGGATCGCCCTCCCTTTCCGCGGCGATGAACTCGCCGTCCCGGGTGGTCAGGTAGGGGTTGAAGCCGGGGACGCCCAGCGACGCCACCTCGTAATGATCCTGGACCAGCTTGGACTGGTACTTCTCGTCCGCCCCCGACCGGTGGAAGCCGAGGGAATAGCGTTCCTCCTTCATTCCGTAAAGCTTCTTCAACTCGGCCTTGGTTTCGGGGTCGTCCCGGTAGTAGTCCTCGTAGCAGAGGGCGACCGCCTCGGCCGGGTCGGCCGCCAGGAACCGCCGGATCGGGGTTTCGCTCCCGTCCGGCTGGCTGATCGTCAGTTCCCGGTGGGGAACCGCCTCGCCCTCCCCGGGGCCGGCCAGGGTTTCCGCCCCCGGAGTCTGGAGGAATTCGCCGGCCAGGAATCCGAGCCGGGTCGGAACCGGTTCCGGGTAGCCCTCCCCGGGGTCGTCGGGGTTTATTTCCCGGCGGTCCAGCCGCAGGCCGCCGGCGGTCTTGACCGCCGGGACCACCTGGTACTTGTAGCCGATGAGGTCGGCGGCCAGTTGCCGGAGCATCACCTCCTTTTCGGTCACCAGGAGCGAGGAGTCCCCCGGATCGCCCGAAAGGACCGGCCGGCCGACGTTGGCGTCCTCCCAGCGGGAGGAGATGGGCTTCAACTGGCGGCCGGGATTGAGGGCCAGTAGCTTCGCCTCGGCCTCCTCCCGGGGCGGGATCGTCTTGTTGACGTTCCACTCGCGGATGATGTAGTCGGTCACGTCGTCGGCGGAGTAGTAATAGGGTCCGGACAGGTCGTTGCCCTCCCCGTCGGCCTTGGGGACGAGGATCCCGGTGGAACCCTTGCCGTCGCGCTCGAATTCGGCCCGCGGCAGTTTCCCGTATTTGTCGCCCCCGCGATCGAACTTGGAATAGATCTGCTCCTCGAATTCGCCCTTGGGGGCGTGGTTCAGGAGGCCGAAATTGTCGCCGAACAGGCTGTCCGAGCCGGCGGTCGCGGGATCGGGATTGACCGTGAGGCCGGGATGGGCCGGCAGGTCGGTCAAGCCCTCCTGTTCGTCCCGCTCCCACCACTGCTGGGAAACCAGGCCGAAGATGGTGGGGGGGGTGATCTTCCGCTTCGTCTCGGGCGCCACGTAGATGCTGAACATCATGTCGGCGTAGTTGTAATCCACTCCGCTATTGGTCTCCAGTTGGTCCTCGTAGGCGATGAAGAGGCAAAGGGCGTCCCGGACGATGGGCTTCCCCTCGGCGTCCAGGCCGAAATCCTTCTCGAAGAGGAAGTCGTTCATGGTGGCGTGGGCCTTGAGGGAACCGTCCGGCTGCCTGACCATGATCGGGTCGTTCCGGTCCGCCAGCGAACCGTCGCCGTTCCGCTTCTGGTATTCCTCGTCGAAGCCAACCGGGATCCGCTGTCCCTGGGCGTCGAGCCGGTAGTGGGTGCGCTTGTCGGCGGCGCGATCCTTCGCCTGGTTGGCCGCGTTCTGGGTGGCGTTGGGCAGGTTGGGGGGGGTGCGCAGGGCCGGCTCGCCGGTGGCGCCGCCGCCGTCGCGCTTCCAGAGCGAAAAGCCCACCAGCTCCTGCCACATGAAGGTCCGGGGAACCACCGTCCTGCCTTTGCTGTCGTCGTTTTCGCCGGAGGTGACGGTGGTGCCGAAGCCCGACATCGCGCACCAGGCGTAGTTGCCTTTCCAGGTCGATCCGCTGGTCTGCCACTTGTGGTAGGTGGTTCTCCCGCCCGAGGTCTTTTCGAATTCCCGGACCAGGATCTTGTCGTCCTTGTTTTTCAGCAAATGCAGGGTCTGGGCCCGGACTTTGTTCCCGGCGTAGACCGGGAAGCTGGCGGCCGACAGGTTGGAGTTCCTGGGCAATTCCGTGTATTGGCCGACGTATTGCTGGAACCAGTTCGGCCTGGTCTTCCTGCCCGAGGCGTCCGCGGTTTGATCGTCGATGCCGCCATAGACCCCGGCCATGTTGATGTAAAGGTTCATCAGGTCCTCGAAGGCGCCCAGCACCACGTTGAAATTGCCGCCGGCGTTTGCTTGGTTGGTGTTGGTCTCGTTTATTCTCCCGTTGGCGTCCAGGGTGACGGTCTTGCTTTGTTTGCCGCCCAGGAGATAGGTGTCGGGTTCCTGATCCGGGTATTTGGTTATCATGGCCCGGTTGTCGGCGCCGGTGCCGAAGGCCGAGGTCTTGGGCCGGTAGGGATTGACCCGCCCCTCCGGCTGCAGGCGGTAGTTCAGGGTCAGTAAGCCTTGCTGCCAATAGCCGCCCCGGGCGTCGAAATAATTGGCGGTGGCGGTGACCAGTTTCAGGGGGGTGATGATCCGGTCGACCTCCTCCATCTCCTCGATGAAATACTTCCGGATGTCGTGATCCTCCCCGGAAATCACCAGGTTGGGCCGTTCGCCCTCCTCGCCCGGATTCAGGCCCAGGGCGGGGGAGAAGCCGGCCGGGGTTTCGAAGAAGGCGGAGGCCCCGCCGATTGCGGATCCGTCCATTCCCCCTCCGAACTTGAAGTTCACCACCGCCTGAACCCCGGCCTGGGTCAGGAGTTCGGCCTGAACTCCCTGGCCGGCGTTACGGTTGCGGGCCGCCGAGACTATTTCGTAGACCCGGTCGTTTTCGCCCGGAGTCCACATCCAGTCGGTGTCCATGGTTTCGTTTTTCTTGGCCAGGCCCACCGAGCGCACCAGCACCCGGAATTCCTGGTCGCCGAAATAACCCTGGATCCGGCGCTGGTCGGCGGCGACGGTGCCGGCCTTGTCCACGAACAGGGAGTTGTTCAGCCCCAGCACCCAGTCCCCGGAGATGTCGGGGTTGTCCTTGTTCCTCTCCATCCAGGAGGATATTTCGGAAATCGCCAGCTTCGCCCCGTATTCGGCCGCCTTTTCCGCGTCGGCGTAGTTGCCCCGCAACTGGGCGGAACTGGTGCTGACGCTGGAACGGTTGAATACATACAGCGCCATCGCCGACAGCACCAGGCAAACAAGGGCGGCCGACACCAGGGCGGAGCCGCGTTCGCCCGGCCGGCCTCCGGCCGGCCCTTTCCCCGCATTCTTCCCGACAGTCATTCATTTCTCCTTTTATGCGGATTGGGTGGACGTTGAAGAAAATCAAACAAACCGCGGTTTTATTTTCTTTAAGTAGGTGTTGTTAAATGCCGGATCGTCCGGGTTAGACAAGGAAAAAGGCGCCGGCGGGATGATTTTTGTCCGGAGGTCAAGGGCAAAAATCATCCGGGAAGCGACTTTTGACGCAGTATAACCCAATGAGACGGTATTTAACAACACGCTCTAAAAGTGAACTTCAGGGCAGTTTCATGCCTTCGGTCGGATCCACGATGTCGGTTATCATCATGAACCGGGAAAGCCGGTGGAGTTCGTTGCGGTGATCCTCCTCCGAGTAGTAGATCAGGGTGATGTTAATCAGCAGTTGCGCGATGTCGATGTCCTCCAGCGGGGCCGGGGCGTCGTTGATCGCCCCGTCCAGGTTCATGTCGAACCCGGCGGCCTCGGGATCCTCCACCGGGACGCCCCCTTCCAGGCGGCGCCAGAGGAAGCCCTTGCCGGCCGCCGGCAGGATCGTTTCGTTGACCTGGTATTCGTCCAGGTAGAAGGACATTTCCCCCTCCGCCAGCCGGTTGGGCCGGAAACGGGGATCGGATTCCAGCCATTGCGACTGGCCGGGGGCGGGAACCCAGAACCGGTAGACCAGCCGCCCCCCCGCCGGATCCTCCTCCAGCCGTTCCCGCTCCGCCCCGTTCGGGCCGATGCCGATGGCGGGGGCGCCTCCGAAAAAGTCCCGGAAGCGCTTCAGCACCGAATGGGCCTTGTTGATCCTTTCCCCCTCGGGGGTGAGGTTGTCGTCGGCCAGGCCCAACACCAGCTCCATCTGCTGGTTGAGGGTGTGGAGGGCGGATATTTCCAGGCCGGTAAGCTTGTTCTTCTCCACCACCGACATCACCAGCCCTAGGGTGGATAGCAACGCCACCGAAAGGATGCCCAGGGAAATCACGATTTCCAAAAGGGTCATTCCCCGGCGGCCCCCGACCCCCAATCCGGCGCCGGGATTTTTCGGCTTGGCGGAAAACATTGGCTTCTCCGTTCCGGTTTTCGCCCGAATTTTCGGGCGCCATAACCATAAAATTATTAGCAAATTCCTTGCCACAAATTGACGGCCGTTTCCCCGGGAGAACGC
>JAISYL010000259.1 GCA_031269935.1 Planctomycetota bacterium | reverse complement strand
TACCGCGTCAAAAGCCGCTTCTCGGATGATTTTTACCCCTGACCGCCGGTCAAAAATCATCCCGCCGGCGACTTTTTCCTTGTCCAACCCGGGCGATCCGGTATTTAACAACACGCTCTTAAAGGAAATCGGACCAACCGCCGCCCGATTTCCTTTAAAGACTCAACCGCTTTCGTTTCAATGGGTTGTTTTTCGTCAACTCCACCCAAGTCGGCGACATGGCAAAAAAAACGACTCTGAAACTAACTCCCTGAAACTTTGAAGGAAATCAAACGGCGGTTTGTTTGATTTTCCGCAAAAGTCCACTAAGCGTGACCGGGGACGCCGGGACGGGGCGGCGAAAAGATTCCCGAAACGAATTTTTGTTGAACGCCGGTTCCTGTCAACGAAAATTTTGCCTTGCGCCAAATCGGGGGGCGGGTTATTTGTTTCGTTCGGAATCGCTTGAATTTCCGGGCGATCCCTCCATGCCCCGGGAGATTTGGGGGAGGGCCGGGGCTCCGGCCGCCCGAATTTTCCCCCCGCCCGGGCGAACCATCGGCAACCGGCAGGAAAGGTCCAGGCATGAGCAGCGCGGAAACCGGAACGTCGCGGGAGCGGTCCTGGCCGGGATTGACCCCGGCCCAGGTCGAGGAAAGCCGCCGCCGGCACGGGGCCAACCTTCTCACCCCCCCGGAACGCCCCCCCTGGTGGGCGCTGTATCTGGAAAAATTCCGCGATCCCATCGTCAGGATACTGTGCCTGGCCGCCGCCGTCGCCGTGTTGGTGGGGCTTTACGACGGCCATTTCGCCGAAGGCGTCGGCATCGTCGCCGCCATCCTGCTTTCCACCTGGCTGTCGTTCGTGAACGAATACCGGGCGGCCCGGGAATTCGAGATCCTCAACCGGACGGCCGACGACGAGGGCGTCCAGGTGATTCGGGAGGGGAGGCCCCGGACCGTCCCCAGGCGCGATCTGGTGGTGGGGGACATCGTCCTGGTCGAGCAGGGGGCGGAAATTCCCGCCGACGCCGAGATTCTGGAGGCGGTTTCCCTGACGGTGAACGAATCCAGCCTCACCGGGGAATCCCTCCCGGTCGACAAGCGCCCCGCCGCCCCCGGCCAGGAAACCGGATCGGGGCACGCCTATCCCCCCCACCTTCTCCTCCGGGGGACCGTGATTGCCGACGGCCATGCCGTCGGCCGGGTGATCCGGGTGGGCGACGCCACCGAAATCGGCCGGACCGCCCGGGCCGCCCTGGAAGCCGGAGGTTCGCCCACCCCCCTCGTCCGGCAGTTGGAAAAACTGGCCGGCGCCATCGAGGCGGGGTCTTTCCTCGCCGCCGCCCTGATTTTCACGATCATGACCGTCAAGGGGGCGGGAAACGGGGAAATCCACGCCGTCGCCGAGCGGGCCGGCCGGCTGGTTCCGGTTCCCCTGACCCCCGGCCAATGGTACTGCTTCGCCCTGGCCGGGGCCTCCCTCCTGATCCTCGGCGCCCGCCTCCCGGCTTCGTCGCTCCAGGCCGGACTGTCGCTGGCCGGATGCGCGACTCCCTTCCTCTCCCGGGTGAAGGGGATACCCAGGGGCCGGCTCGCCGCCGCCGCCGCCGTCCTCGCCGGGGGGGGGGTCCTGGCCGGCGTCCTCCTGGGGATCCTCCATCCCTTCCGGGGCGAATTGCTCCCCCTTCCGGCGATCGGGGCGTTTCTCCGTTACTTCATGGTGGCGGTGACGGTCGTCGTGATGGCGGTTCCCGAAGGGTTGCCGATGTGCGTAACCCTTTCCCTCGCCTATTCGATGCGCAAGATGACCGCCACCAACAACCTGGTCAGGAAACTGCATGCCTGCGAAACCATCGGGGCCGCCAGCGTCATCTGCAGCGACAAGACCGGGACCCTCACCATGAACGAAATGCGGGTGGCCCGGGCCGCCTTTCCCCCCCCGGTTTCCGGGGCCGCCCCGGAAGACCGGCAAAGGGAGGGCCTGTTCGAGGCGGTGGCGGTCAATTCCACCGCCAACCTGGAAAAAAGCGGCGATCGTCTCCTGCCGCTCGGCAATCCCACCGAGGCGGCCCTCCTGCTTTGGCTGGCCGGGGAGGGAAGGGATTACCAAGCACTCCGGGCCGGCTTCCAGGTGGAGCGCCAGCTCACCTTCACCACCAACCGCAAATTCATGGCCACCGCCGGATTTTCGGGAATCGGCCGGCGGCCCATCCTCTACCTGAAGGGGGCGCCGGAAATAGTCCTGGGCAAATGCCGCCGTTTTTCGGACTCGGCCGGGCGGCAAGCCCTCCTGACGGAAAAGGATCGGGAGGCGATCCTGGCGGAAATCGCCGGCTTCCAGGATCGGGGGATGCGGATCATCGGCCTGGCCGACGGGGAGGTGGATCCGGACTTCCTCCGGCGGGAAATCGATCCGGAGGTCTCGGAACTGGCCTGGCGCGGCTTCTTCGCCATTTCCGACCCCATCCGCCCCGATGTTCCGGCCGCCGTCGATTCCGCCCTGGCGGCGGGGCTGAAAATCAAGATGGTGACCGGGGACAACCGGGACACGGCCAGGGAAATCGCCCGGCAGGCCGGCCTCTGGCGGCCGGAGGACGACGAGGCGAAACTCGTGTCCGGAGACGCCTTCGCGGCCCTGCCGGAAGTGGAGGCGGCCGAGGCGGCCCGGCGGATCAAGGTGATGTTCCGGGCCCGGCCCCTCCACAAATTGAGGCTGGTCGACCTGTTGAAGCGGCAGGGGGAGGTGGTGGCCGTCACCGGCGACGGGGTCAACGACGCCCCCGCCCTCAATCACGCCGACATCGGCCTGGCCATGGGAAAAACCGGAACCGCGGCCGCCAAGGAGGCGTCCGACATAATCCTCCTGGACGATTCCTTCAACAGCATCGTGAACGCGGTGGCCTGGGGCCGTTCGCTCTACGCCAACATCCAGAGGTTCGTGGTTTTCCAGCTCACCATCAATTTGGCGGCGGTGGGGATAGCCCTGCTGGGGCCGCTGACCGGGGTGACCCTGCCCCTCACCGTGATGCAGATGCTTTGGATCAACCTGATAATGGACACCTTCGCGGCCCTGGCCCTGGCCTCCGAACCCCCGGATTGGGATCTGATGAAAAATTCCCCCCGGCCGGCCGGCGCCTTCATAGTCAACCGGCCCATGCGGAAGGCGATTTTGCGGATGGGCTTGCTTTTCATCGCCCTGTTTCTAATCGTCGGGGGGCTTCGCGATTATTTCCCCCTGGACCCGGCGAGCGGCCCCGGCCGGCGCAACCTGACCCTGTTTTTCACCGCCTTTGTCGCTTTGCAATTATGGAACATGTTCAACGCCAAGGTGTTCGGCACTTCCCGATCCGCCTTGGGGCGTTTAAGGGAGAGCAAGGGATTTCTCGCCATGTTGGCGGTCATCGCCCTGGGACAGGTGTTACTGGTCCAATTCGGGGGGGAAACCTTCCGGGTGGTTCCCCTTTCCCTCGGGGAATGGCTGGGAATCGCGATTCTCACCTCGCCGGTTCTTTGGCTGGGCGAACTTCTGCGCTTTCACCGGCGGCAAAAAAGCCGCCGGGACTATTGGGTTTATTCGAGTTAGCGGGCTTTCAGGTCCAGGGTCGGGAAGTTTGGCTTTGCAACCAGCGGAAAAAGTTGTATAATGGGCCCCGCGTTGCCGGTCGAACCCGGGAGTGGCTGAACCATGGATGACGGTTGTCGTTCCAAGGCCGATTGGGAAAACCCGCTCCCCCCCCCGAGGGGAGGCAAGGGGTTGCCGGCTTCCGGGGACTTCCTTTGCGTGTCCCGGGCCGACGACGCGGTCCGGATTGAGGCGAGGGGATTGGGAAACATGTACCTCGCCCCGTCCCTGTGCACTTTTGTGGAAGCGGAGCTCCAGGCCGGCTTCCGGATGTTCGTGGTGGATCTTCGCCATTGCCGGGGCATGGATTCCACCTTCATGGGCACCTTCATCGGGCTAGCCCACAAGATCAGGGAAAAAGGCGGTTGGTTCGGCTTGGTGAACGTGTCGCCGGAAAATCTGCGCCTGTTGAAAATGCTGGGGGTCGTCCACCTGGTTCCCGTCCACCCCGGCGATTTTCCCCTGGCCGAAGGGAAGACCACCCTTATTTTTCCGACCGGCGATCTCCAGGCCAGGAAAAGCCAAATCCACAGCGCCCACCTGCTCCTGATGGACGCCGACACGGAAAACCGCAACCGTTTCGGTTCGTTCATCCGGGCGTTGGAGGAGGAAATGAACGGCCCTTAGGGTCTGTCCATAAATAACCTATACCCGTTGGCGAAAAAACAATCCGTTGAAACGAAAGCGGTTGAATCTTTAAGAGCGTGTTGTTAAATACCGGATCGCCCGGGTTAGACAAGGAAAAAGTCGCTGGCAGGATGATTTTTGGCCGGCGGT
>JAISYL010000229.1 GCA_031269935.1 Planctomycetota bacterium | reverse complement strand
AAGCGGCCGGCTTACGGGATTAACGCATTATACCGCCGGGACGGCCGGAAAACAATCGCCGCGTCGGTTCCCGCTTTCGTGCATCCTTCTTCCGGAAACTCCAGGTATGCGCTATAATCGCCATCCCCATGGCAACACTTCAAATTGGACGGCGGCGGACATGACTAAACCCGACCATCCCACCGAAGCCCTCGTCCTCGCCGGCGGCCTGGGCACTCGCCTCCGTTCGGCGGTGCCGGACCTCCCCAAGCCCCTGGCTCCGGTGGGGGGGCGGCCGTTTCTCGAACATCTCCTGTCCCATTGGCGGCGCCGGGGCATCGACCGCTTCGTCCTGTCCGTGGGCTACAAGGCGGACTTGATTAGCGATCATTTCGGAACCGGCTATCTGGGGGCCGCCATCGACTATGTCCGGGAGGAGGAGCCGCTGGGCACCGGCGGCGCCCTGGCCCTGGCGTTTCGGCGAATCGCCTTCCGGGGCCGGCGGATCCTCCTCCTCAACGGCGACACTTGGTTCCCGGCCGATCTGGAAGGCCTCCTGGCGGCGGCGGATCCGGAGCGGCCGGTGAATCTGGTCCTAGTCCGGGTGGAAGCCAACGACCGCTACGGCGGGGTGGAATTGGACGGGCGGGGCGGGGTGGTCCGCTTCGGCCTCCCGGCCGAGGGAAAGCCGGCCCTGATCAACGCCGGCTGCTATCTTTTGAATTGCGCCAAAGTCGCGGCCGGCCTGGCCGGCTTCCCGGAACGCTTTTCCCTGGAGGCCGACTGGCTGGCGCCCCTGGCCGAAAGCGGCAAGGTCGGGGGGATTATCCAGGAGGCCGACTTCATCGACATCGGGGTGCCGGACGACTATCGCCGCTTCTGCCGGGATTACGGCGCCCAATTGTCGACGACTTAGCCCCTTCCCCCCCGGCCGGGCAATTCGTCCGCCGGGTCGTACTTTCTTTCCGCCACCTCCCGCCGCCTCCCGGCCGCCAGGTCCCGGTGGTTCCGCCGCCAGGCCAGCAGTTGGCCGACTATCCCGGTCTTTTCAAAGCGGCGAATCGAGGTGACCGCCCGGAAGGAGTCGACGAAGAGGTATTCCGCCCCGGCGGCGAGCCCCCGCCAGATACAGTCGGTGGAAGTGCCCTGGGGCAGGCTCTCGTCGAAGCCGCCGATCTCCAGCCAGGTCGCCCGATCCATGAAGATCACCCCTCCGGGGGCGTGGGCCCGGCGGCGGCGGGTCAGGAAATTCGCCAGGCGGAAGGAAATCCGCACCACTCCGCCCCCCCGGTCCGGGGCTCCGGCCACCGTGCCGGCGAAGCGGCTTCGCCCGGCCGCCGCCCCGGCCAGCCGGCGCAGCCCCTCCGGCGGCAGCCGGGTGTCGGCGTCGACGAAAACCAGGATTCCGGCCCCGGCGCTCCGGGCCCCCAGGTTCTTGCCGAACGACATCCCGGAGCGGGCGTCCTCCGCCAGCCTGACCCGGTAGCCCTCCGCCACCCTCCGGGAAGCGTCGGTGCAGCCGTTCAGGGCGACGATCACCTCGAAGCGGGCGGCCGGGTAATCCTGCCCGGCCAAACTGCCCAGGGTGGCGGCCAGCCCCGCCTCCTCGTTATGGACCGGAACAATCACCGACAGCCGGGGGAGATCGGCCTCCCCCGATTCCGGAGGGCTTTCCCCCCGCCCGGCCTCCCGCCGCCGGCTTGCCCTTTCCAGCTGCCAGCCGCGAGCGTAAAAAACCATCCCCACCGCCTGGGGAATCAGGACGGGGAGGCTGCCGAGGTGGAAGGCGTAGGCAAAGACCAGGAGCGCCCCGGCCAGGGAGGTCAGCCAGTAGGCGGCCGGGATGACCGGCCGGCCGGCCTTCTCCGAAGCCAGCCATTGAATGGCCATCCGGGCGAAAAAAAGGGCCTCCCCCAGAAGCCCCAGGAACTCCCAGCCATCCAGGCGGAAATGGGAAAACATCGGGTCGCCTTATTTTCTCCGGTACATCTGGCCGGGACCCTGTTCCACCAGCCGCCGCAGCCGCAGCATCCCGAGCAGGGCCGCCGCCTTGCCGGCCGGGGTGCCGCTGGCCAGGGAGATTTCGTCGACGCTCCGCCATTGATCCGAAAGCGCGGCCCAAAGCCCCGCCTCCTCCTCCGTCAGCTTCGGGGGGGCGGGCGGGGGATTCCCCGCCGATTTTCCCCTTTCCGCATCCCCGAAAAGGCCGGCCGACCCCGCTTTCGCGGCGGGAAGGGCGGTGGCCTCCCTTCCCGCCCGGGACGCCCGGCTCTTCCCCCTTTCCGCCGGGGCCGGCGGGGGAAGGGCGGGGTTCAATTCGTTGAAGACGTCGTCCGGGCAGGTGGTCATGACCGCGCCGTCCCGAATCAGCCGGTTGCAGCCCTCCGATTCGGGATCGCCCGCCCGTCCCGGCAGGACGAACACCGTGCGGCCGATTTCGTTGGCCAGCCGGGCGGTGATGAGCGACCCCGAGCGCAGGGGCGCTTCGACCACCAGGAGCCCCAGGGACAGGCCGGCGATGATGCGGTTGCGTACGGGAAAGGTGTCCCGGGCTGGGCGGGTGGCCATGGGGAATTCGCTGATCACCGCCCCGGAACGCCCCATTTCTAGGGCCAAGTCCCGGTTTTGCTCTGGATACATGTGGTCGAAGCCGCAGCCCAGCACCCCGATGGTGCGCCCCCCGGCGTCCAGGGCCCCCAGGTGGGCGAAGGTGTCGATGCCGAGCGCCAGGCCGCTGACCACCGTGTAGCCGCCCCGGGCCAGGGCGGCGGCGAATTCAAAGGCCTTGTCCCGGCCGTGGGAGCTGGCCCGCCGGGTGCCCACTATCCCCACCGCCACCTGGTCGTCCGGGGTCAGCCGCCCCCGGACGTAAAGCACCACCGGCGGGTCGAAGGAATGCAGGAGCGGCTTGGGATAGGCCGGGTCGTCGTAGGGGATTATCTCGATCCCGGCTTGCCGGGCCTTGGCGAATTCCGGCCGGGGGTCGTGGGCCGCCGCCGCCAGCAGGCTTTCCGCCTTTTCCGGGGTCATCCCCCGGACCCGGGCCAGGCGGCAGGCCGGGGCGCCGAATATCCCGTCCGCGCCTCCGAATTCCCGGAGCAGCCGCCAAAGGATGGCGTTGCCGATGCCGGGGGCCGTCTTCAGGCGCAGAAGGTTTTCCGTCAGTTCGGCCAAGGCTCAAATCTCCAGCGTTTCGCCCCCGGCCAGGGCGATCGCCCCGGGGGGAACCGGGCTAAGCAACCCCGGGAGGAACCCGCCGGCCCGGTGCTGGCCAATCTCCTCGTCGGTAAGGTGGATGAGGAGCCACTTCCCGGGGTTGATCCCGGCTATCAGTTTCCCGGCCCCGGAGCCGGCCCAGGGGCACAGCAGGAGCAGGTCGATTCTTCCCAGGGCCGCCGGATCGTGGCGGTCGGCGTGCTCGTTGTCGGCGTCGTGGAGGATGCGGCAGCCGCCCATCTCCAGGAGGTAGCTGTTGTGGCCGGAGGCGTGATAGGTCCGGAACGAGGTCAGGGTTATGCCGCCAAGGGAAGCCGAGGCGGTGGAGGGGGGGCGGTTTTGCTCGGGGGATTCCAGGACAATCAGCCTTTCCGGGGGAAGCCTTCCCTCCAGGAG
>JAISYL010000175.1 GCA_031269935.1 Planctomycetota bacterium | reverse complement strand
CGCTTGGGTATATGTTGCGCGGATTGCGGATAATTATTGACTTTTGCCCGGAGATTTGGTACACATTGGACAGCCGGCGGGAACAAGTTTCGCCCGGCAAAACCGCCCCCGGCGAATATTCGGGTCGGGTGAGGTTGGTGATTATTCCCGGGGCGGGTAAGAGACTGTTTTTTTGCGGCGAGGTTCCTCCGGCGGTTCGCCGAAGCCGAAACTCATTGACGGCGGGCAAATCGGCGGGTTGTCCCCCCGCCCCGGCGCCGATCCTCTTCCAAATCTCGCCAAACCAAGCTTCAGAAGAGGATCGGGAGACAAAATGTATCATGAAATGAACGCAACATAATACTTATTATCGGAAGTTGCCTGAACTGCGTCAAATCATCCTCCACTCGCACTTCACCTTGTGGCCCTTCAATCATCTAATCCTTAATCATGGTTGGTGTTTTGCGTTTTAAACCATCCGGCCAACTCGGATGAGAATTTTGTTGCTGGTCGTATCCACTGTCATCGCCGCATCAATTTCGGGGCCGCCTCACCCCAACATATAGTGGTTTCCTTGCGCCACCACCCCCACATATCCGTCAGCTTCCGATAATAAGTATTATGTTGCGTTCATTTTGAGGAACACATAGTATCATATCTGGCCGCGCCCCGTTACCGGACGAGAGTGTGGTGGGGTTGCCGACGTCTTTTTTTACAGATCCTTACGTCAAGGGGTGGATTGACGGTGCGGTGAAGAAAAATATCAAGTGGAAGAAAGCTACTCCGATCTGGCGGAGTCGGCCCTTTTTTCTCCGGGCATGGGCCTAATGGTTATAAAAATTAAATTTACGGATGAAGGAGAACCGTCATGACGAACCTGGCGAAACAGAATCGGCGTTCGCGCTTCCCGCTTCCGGGTCTTTTCGTTCTTTTCGCGCTTTTGACGGCCATCCCCCAAGGCGGCGCCGGAGAAAGCGCGATTTCCGGAATATGGCGGGGGGAGATGGAGATACCGGGCGGCGATTCGCAGGAACTGAAAATAACGGCGCGCCGACAGGGCGACAGGTTTTCCGGAACCATCGCCGTTCCCTCCGACCGGCTCAGCTTTCCCATCGACCGGGGGGAATACGACGACGGCTATCTTCTCCTGTCCGGAATTTCCAAGGTCACCATTCCGGACGGCTCGCAGCCGACCATGCGATTCGTCTTCGAAGGATTCCTGGACGAGACCGAGAGGGTTTGGACCGGGAATTGGTTCATGACCGATCTGGACGACAATCCGGCCGGCGGGGCGGGGTTCATACTGAACAAGGCCGGAGGGGGAGGGGGTTCCGACGGCGGGCCGATCCCTCCCGCTCCCACACCCGGCCCGACCGGACGGACCGGTCTCATCAGCGTTCCCCCAAAGACGGCGTCCGGCGCCGGGATTCCCGACATGGCCGGAATCTGGGAAGGCAGAACCCTGGACCGGGATGACGACTCCTCCAACCCGGCGATATTGACCCTGAAGCGTTCCGGCGACTCCTATTCCGGCAATATCGTCATCACCGATGAGGAAGGGGAGAACGTCGAAATGGACATCCATTCGGGAACGGCCAAAGGCGGTTCCTTCGAAGCTTCCGGCACCGTCCAGATTCCCCTGGAGGACGGCGAAACCCTGATTGCCGACTTCACCATCGCCGGACCGGTAAAGGGCGACTCCTGGAACGCCGTGGTCGTCGCCAGTTACGAAGGCCAACAAATTGTGTCCAAACGGATCGGCCTGAGGCGAATCGGCGGCCAGGGCGAAACCGGTTCCCCCCCGGTCCCGCCCGCCGAAACCAAGCCGGGCGACAAGCCCGGGATCGGCGGCATGGGCGGCGGAAAAACCAACGCTCAGCCAAAGGCGGCCGGGCGGCCGGGCGGCATGGGCGGCGGGACGAAAACCCGCTAGTGATCCGAAGTTGACTTTTAAAGGAAACCAAATAAACCGCCGTTTGGTTTCCTTTAGAGTTTCCGGGCTTTGGATTACAGCCAGGAATTATGACAAACCCATGGTTTCAATCCGGTTTGACGAAAATCAACCCATTGAAACAAAAAAGCCAACGAAAGGACAAGCATGGGAAGCAAACCGCGAATTTGGCTGTCCGTTCCGGCCCTCGTCCTCGTTCTCCGCCTTTTCCCGTTCTCCGCCGCCGCCCGGGCCGGGGACATTCCGGACGCGCTCGGGGAAATAATCGCGAAAGCCGAAGCCGGCGACGTCGAACTCATGTTCAGGCTGGGCAAGGCTTTTATGGAGGGCGTCAAGGAGAAGGGGATCGAGATCGGGCGGGATCCGGCCCAAGCCGTGAAATGGTTTGAGCGGGCGGGGGAGGCCGGCAACCTGGAGGCCCTGGGCGCCCTGGTGAACATCCACGGAAACGGCGTCGGGGTGAGCAAGGACTTGAAAGCGGCCCATAAATGGACTCTGAAGGGCGCCGAACTTGGCTCCGCGGATCTCCAGCGCCAGGCCGGCTACAACCATAAAAACGGCCACGGCGTTCCCGAAAATCCGGCCGAGGCGGAAAAATGGTTCCGCCGGGCCTCGGAACAGGGCGACGCCGACGCCGCCAGGCAGTTGGGCAACCTCGCCTTCACCCGGTATGAAAACGACAACGCGGACAAGGCGAGCCTGGAAAAGGCGTTCGAGTGGTTCAAGCTGGCGGCCGAGCGGGGCGACCCGGACGCCCAGTTCAATCTGGGGGTTTTCCACAACAACGGCCTGGGCAGGGAAAAGGACTACGCGGAGGCGGGCAAATGGTACGAGCGGGCCGCCCGCAACCGTAATCCGGACGCGCAATACCGGCTGGGGATGTACAGCCTGGAGGCCAAGGGCGGCCGCGAACGCGACTTGGCCCAGGCCAAGAAGTGGTTCGCCCTGGCGGCGGAAGGCGGCCACAAGGCGGCGGCCGATGAATTGGCGAAGATCCCCGCCGCCGTCGAAAAGGCCGCGGATCGCCCGCTCCGGATCGATTTGGCCAGGCTGGCGGAGGAATTCGCCGGGGATCGGGAAAAGGCCGAGGCCGCCTACGCCTTCAAGGTTTTGGACATCCGGCAGGGCGAGTCCGGTCTGGACGTCTCCAACGGCGACGGGTTCCTGGAAATCAAGCCGAAAAACGCGTCCCTGGCCGTATTGTTCCGCCTGGCCCCCCGCCGGGGTTCGGAGAGGAGGACCGTCGTAATCGGGGGAGTCTACCGGGGCTTCTGCCTCGGCGTCCGGGACGGCAGGGTGCTGATGGAGGCGGTGACCACCATCGCCGACCGCGACTACGATCCCGACGAGGCGGATCCGGTCCCGGAAAGAGAGGCGCCCGCCGGTTCGACAAACCCGGGCCGGGAAAACGGGGGTTCGCCGCCGGCGGAACGGGCCGATCCCTTCGCCGGGCGCTGGGTCGGCGAATACTCGGACATTTCCGGCGGGGACTCCTGGCCCCTGGCCATCGACAAGAGCCGGGGAATGGAACTCCCGGACGAGGATATCCTCGCCGAAATCGGCTCCTTCAACTCCTCCAACCGGATAGCCGCCCTGACCGTCTCGTGGGGGGAGGGGGAGGACGAACGCACGGCGGTCTTTTCCGGGGTGGCGAACGGCGGGAACTGGGAGGGCCTGGTGCTGGTCGTGGAAAACGACGACATCGTTTTCCGGGGAACATTCAAGCTGGAAAGGGAATGACGCCATGCGCGGAATTTGCCTCGCGGCGGCCCTTCTCCTGGCCGCCGCTTCCGCCTCCGCCAGGGAGGAAGCCATCATCGATCCGCTTCTGGGCATTCCCTGCCGGCGGGTCCGGGTGCCGGAGCGCTACGAACTGTTTTA
>JAISYL010000113.1 GCA_031269935.1 Planctomycetota bacterium | reverse complement strand
TCCCCCAACGCCTCGGCCTCCACCGCCGCCCAGGCCTGCCGGCCCTGGTCGTCCAAAAACCGGGAAATCACCAGATATTTCTTCCGGATAATCTCCGGATTCAATAATTGATACATTATGCGGTCCAAAATGAACGCAACATAATACTTATTATCGGACATAAAAGAAATATTCCGGTTTAGCGCGAAAAACCACCATATTTTGAGATGCGATGGACTTGATGTTTGATGTAGATGGTACCGCGAGGATGGTTGGCGAGGAATTTTACGTTTTCGAGTTGTCGGCGTTTATAATCATATAACAATAATAATTTATTATGGTTACGTTACTGCAAAACCACAAGCCGGAGCGCAATTATAGATAAATTGATTCTATTTTAGCTAATGTCCTATAATAAGTATTATGTTGCGTTCATTTCGTGATACAAGTTGACTCCCTTGTATTGAAGCCCATTTTGCCGGGCAAAGCGGGCTTTATTTTACGTTCAACAATAATAGCGATAACCGGCGGCGTGTCAACATAAAATTTAAGAAATTGCATTTTTAGACGGGACGCGATGATCGGCGTGGTTTTTCGCCGGCAGTTTGGGGAAAAGCCGGGAGATTGGAATCCCGGCGCGCACTGTTCGCGGGGCGGAGCCGCGATTCCCCGGACCGTGCGCGGCGGGAGGCGGGCCGGGGTGAACGTTGTTTCCTTGCCCGGGACCCAAGCGTTGCCGGCCCTGGCTCCGGGAAAATCCTCCCGGGGACGGGAACCGCTCAATAATTGGGCAAAAAAATACTCAATAATTGGGCAAAAAAATAAATGGGGGGAGGCGGCGGGCGGACCCGCGGCGTAAATCGAGGCCGCCCGTGAAAAGCCCGATTTACGAGGGTTTTTCGGGTTGGAATCGCCGAAAAGGCCTTGTTTCGCCGAAATTCCGCGATTTTTATGGGTGAACGGGCGAAAAGCCGGGTAAAATGCCCTTTGGAGACTGTCGGCGAATCGCCGTCCCGCCGGGTTATGCCGGGAAGCTATTTTGACGAAGCATGGCCCGGCGGGACGGCATTCAACGGCGCGCTCTTGGAGCGTGTTGTTAATCGCCGTCTCGTCGGGTTATGCCGCGTCAAAATAGCCTCCCGGATGATTTTGCCCCTGGCCGCCGGCAAAAATCATCCCGCCGGCGCCTTTTTCCTTGTCCAACCCGGACGATTCGGCATTTAACAACGGCCTCTCAGGGCCCTGGGCGCCCGAATGGATTATTCCAGGCGGGACGCGGCCGGCGAGGGTGTTTTTTCGCGGGCGGCTCCGGCCATGAATTTGAGAGACCGGATTTCAAGCGGCTTCGGGCCCGCCGCGAGGCAATCGCGGCAAGCTCGGGCTTCGCCGCCCGGAACTCCCGGGCTTTTCGCCGGACCGCCGGCGAAAAAAACGCCGCGCCCCGCGCCCCGCCCGAACCCGCCGCGGTTGTTTCGCGATCGGGGGCGGGCGCGGACCCGAACGGGCGATGTCCCGGCTCGCCGCGGCGCCCGTTCCCGCTTCACCGGCCGCATAACGGAGAACAATCCATGGAAGCCATTTCTTTCCTGGCCAGGGAACTGAAGGGCGTCGTCCTCAGCGTCGCGCCGCTCGTCGTCATTCTGCTGGTCCTCAAGCTCGCCGTCTTCCGCTCCCCGCTCGAGTCGAACCGGCAATTCGTCCTGGGCTCGGCGATAACCGTCCTCGGGCTGTTCATGTTCCTCCAGGGTGCGCAAATGAGCGTCATCCCGGTCGCCGAATCCACCGGCGCCGAGCTGTTCCGGCTCAACCGCGGGTTCATAATCCTGATCGCCTTCGCCATCGGTTTCGTCGCGACCCTGGTGGAGCCGGCCCTCGCCGCGGTCGCGCACGAGGCGGAGATCATTTCGGTCGGCGCCATCACCTCCAAGTTCATCATGGGAATCACCGCCCTCGGCTTCGCCTTCGGCATGGCCCTGGGGGTGACGAAAATCGTCTACAACGTCAACTTCCTCCACATCCTCGTCCCGGTCCTCGTCGCGCTGGCGGTTCTGGGATATTTCTGCGACCAGACCTTCGCCGCCATCGCCTTCGATTGCGCCGGGGCCACCACCGGCCCGGTCAACATCCCCATCAACATGGCCATCGCCCTCGGCCTCGCCCGATCGATAGACGGGGTCGACCCCTTGACGGCCGGGTTCGGCATCGTCGGCCTCACCGTCCTGGGCGTCGCCGGATCGATAATGACGGTGGGGATCATGAAGAGCATGTGACCGCGCGGCGGGGCGGGGTCGCCGGATTAGGAGGCAATCGATGGAATACGAAGCCGTGGTTGCAATCGTGGAGCGGGGCAAGGCCAACGACGTGGTCAAGAAAGCCGTCGAGGCGGGGGCGAACGGCGCCACCATCGCCTTCGGCCGCGGTTCGGGAGAGCATGTGCTATCCTTTTTCCGAAGCCTGCAGATAGAGCCGGCCAAGGAGATCATCGTCGTCATAGCCCCCAGGGAGCGGGTCGACGGCATCTTCGAGGTGATCGTGGAGGCGGCCCGGATCAGGGAAAAGGGCAAGGGGATCGCCTTTTGCCTTCCCATCGCCAGGATCGCCGGCATCGGCGGCGACGGCGGCTAGGCCTTTCCGGCCCAATCGCCAGCGCCCAGGATCTCCGAAATGGATTTTGGAACGATCATCGGGTTCGCCGCCGGCGTGGTTTCGATCTTCGGGATCGCCTGCGGCTGGGATCTGCTTCCCTATTTCGACGTCCCCTCGGTCGGCATCGTCTTTGGCGGCTGCCTGACCACGGTGATGATGTCGGTGCCGCTGGCCAAGGTCAAGAAAATGCCGTCGGTGTTCCTGCTTGTCTTCAAGGGGCGCCGGGAGGACGTGGCGGGAACGATCAAGCAATTCCTGGGGTATTCGGACTCGGCGAGAAGGGAGGGCATCCTCTCGCTCGAGGCCGCGATCGAACTGATACCCGACCCGTACACCAAGGAGGGAATGCAGCTTGTCGTCGACGGCGTCGATCCCGAAACGGTGTCGATGATCATGAACTCGAAAATGGAGGAAATCGCCAATCGCCACGAGGACAACCGGCGCGGCTGGGAGCTTTGCCGCGGCGCCGCCCCGGGCTGGGGGGCGATGGGAACGGTAATCGGCCTGGTGCAGATGGTCAAGGGCGGGGTGGAGGATCCCAACGCGCTCATCACGGGCATCGCCGTGGCGCTGCTGACGACGTTGTACGGTTCCCTGGTCTCCACCTGGTTCGTTGGCCCCGTCTGCGACCGGCTGGCCGAACGGACGGCGGCCGAACTGACGCATAAAAACGTGATTCTGCAGGGCGTTCTCGCGCTTCAGAACGGGGACGCCCCCAGGATTATGGAGGCGAAGCTTTTGGCGTTCAGTTCCAACCAGGAAAGGAAGGCGGCCTAGCGTTGCGCGAAGTTCGAGCCTCCGCTTTATGGACAGACCCCAAGCTTCGCGGGGGCGGAGGCGGGCCGCCGGCGAGGGCATGGCCAAGAAAAAACAAGGCAAGGGAGTGTCCCTGGCGCAATTCGCGGCCTTGACGACCTTCTCCGATCTAATGTCGCTTCTCCTCACCCTGTTTGTGCTCCTCTACGCGCTCTCGGAGCCGAAAAGGCCCAAGCTGGAGGCGACCCTGTCGGTCATAAGGCAGCGCATGCAGCGGCTGCCCTTCACGCCCCCCCCCAAGCCGGCCATCAGGCCGCAGCGGACAACCCAGGCGGAACTGGGCATTCTCCGGCGCGGCCCCCCCGGGAAGCGCTCCGAGGTGACGACGCTAAGCGAGGACGATCGCCAGAAAATCGTGATAGGGGGCGAGGGGCTGTTCCTGCCCGGTTCGGCCGTTCTCACCGCCAAGGCGAAACGGATACTCCAGCGGGATGTGGCTCCGGATCTGGCCGGATTCCGCAACCGGGTGGAAATCGCGGGCCACGCGGCGACCGCGGACGGGGAGTCGCCGGACCTGGTCTGGACCCTGGCGGGAGAGCGCGCGCTGGCGACGATGCGTTTCCTCGTCGACGTCTGCGGAGTGGACGAGAGGCGGTTCCGCCTGATCAACGGCGGCGGCAACGAGCCCCTGGATCCGGCGGACCCGTCGCGGAACCGGCGGGTGGAGGTGATCATGACCGAGGTTCTGGTGGGCGACCCGGCGGCGAACTGAAACGCTCCCGCCGCCCCTCGGCGCCTTCGATTTTCGCCGGCGGGTTTCCGGAAGGGGAGGCGGGCGCGGCGGGGGAGGCATTCCGCCTTCCCCGGAGGTTGTCAAGATGAAGGCGACGATGTCCGGCGTCAAAATCGGCCTGGTGCTGGCGGTTCTTTTCAGCGTGGTCGCGTTCGGAGCCTTGTACCGGCATTTTCTGCGGCCGGGGGAACGGCGGGAAAGCGCCGGGGAATTGGCCGGGCGGGCCGAAAGGGCGCTGGAGGACGTTCGGCGCCGGGACCTGAAGGCCACCCTGCGCCCGGCGAGGTACGACTCGGTTCTGGCCCCCCTGGACGAAATGCTCCGCTTGGCGAGGCGAATCGGCGACGCCGAATCCTACGATCCGGTCGCGGATTACCCGAGAATCGCGGCCTACTGCGAACCGGTGATGCGGATCGCGCTCGAGGCCCATCGGCAGGCGCGGCGGGAGACCTCCTTTCTCCGCAGGAACTTCCGCTTCATGCGGCAGAGGGGCGACGCCTGCCAGTACCTGGCGGCCGGGTTGTGGAACCGGTTGGACGCCCTCTCCCGGCGAAGTCCGGGGAGCCGGTTCGCCGAGGGCGGCTTCCAGCCGTCCCCCGCCGATTCCGAGGCGCTTTTCGCCGTCATCGACGCCGGGTTGGAGGCGGATTCGGAGAACAAGCAACTTTGGTACATGCGCGGGACCCTGAACAGGGCGAACGGCGTCTTCGCCGGCGCCGAGAGGGATTTGCGGAAGGCGCTGGACTTGGACGCCGATTACGCGGCCGCCTGGAACGTGCTGGGCCTGGTCATGATAAACCTCCGCGAATTCAAGCGGGCGGAGGAGGCTTTCGCCGCCGCGGCCGAAAAGTCGTCGCGGGGGGCCGAAGCGGCCGGGGTCCCGCCGGGTCCGGAACACACGGCCGCCCTGTTCAACCTGGCGCGGCTTCACGAGGGGCTGCTTTCCCATTACAGCCGCCTGGAACCGACGGATCCCGACCCGGAAAACAAGAGGGAAATGTCGCGGCACCGGGAGGGGATGGAATCCGCGCTCCGGGCCCTAATCGCCGCCACCGCCGACGGAACCCCGGAGCGCGGGGAGGCGCAAAAAATGCTTTCCGGCGCCAACCAAGCGGGCTTTTAAAAAGCCGGCTCAATCCCATTTGCCCAACCACGGGCGAAAATTTACCGCCGCGGCCGGGTTCCTTGTCTAAACATGTATAAGAGCGTGTTGTTAAATACCGGATCGCCCGGGTTAGACAAGGAAAAAGTCGCTGGCAGGATGATTTTTGGCCGGCGGTCAGGGGTAAAAATCATCCGAGAAGCGGCTTTTGACGCCGTATAACCCGACGAGACGGCATTTAACAACACGCTCTAAAGGAAATCGGGCGGCGGTTGGCCCGATTTCCTTTAAAAGTCGACCCGGGGCAACGCGTTTTAAAAGTCTACGATTGAGCGATCCCATGGCTGTCAAAAGCTCCACCACCAGAAGGTTCGGAATATTCGTCGTTTCCGGCGGAGTGCTCAGGGCCGGTTCGAATTTGTACTGGGAGCGGCTGGGCGAATTCGAGAACGCCTGCGCCAAGCTGCTCGCCATGCCCGAGCCCAGGCTCCAACTGGACCTTGCCGAGGTGGATTTCATGGCTTCCGGCTTCATCGGTTCGATTACGAATCTGGCCCTGAAGACCGCCCGCATGGAAAAGAAATTGGTCATCCGGGCCACTCTCGACATCGGCTGGCTGTTTGAAATAATGGGAGAGGGAAAGCTGGTGGAGCTTGATATAATTTGATAGGGGGGTCCGGGTACGCCGGAAGCGGGCGGCCGCGCAGGAAGGAAAGCGAGCGAATGAACATCCAAATCACCGCCAGGAAAATCGAAATCTTGCCCGGGATTCGCGAATCCATCCGGGAAAAGCTGTCCCGGCTGGACAAGTTCAACCACAAAATCCAGAATTTGGAGTCGGTGATAAAGGCCGAGGAAAGAAGCGTCTCCTGCGAGCTCATCATCCACATCGACAACCAGGAATCCCTGGTCATCGAGGCTTCCGGCGACACCATCCAGGCGGCGGCGGACATCGCCATCGGCAAGGCGGAAAGGCAGCTGCGCAAGGGAAAGGAACGGGAATCCGTCCGCCGGCGGGCCAATTTGCCGGACGAATAAGGGCCGGCAAGCGGAGGATCGCCAGGATGCTGTTCAAGGATTTTTTGACTCCCGAGCGCATACTGGGCGATCTGGGCGCCACCACCAAATCCGAAGCCATCACCGAATTGGCCGAATCGTTTTTCCTCAACGGAACCATAAATCCCGGCCTCCGGGAAGGCGTTCTCGCCGCCCTGTTCCACCGCGAGGAAATCCAAAGCACCGCCCTCGGCCAGGGATTCGGCATGGCCATACCCCACGCCAAGCACCCCGGAGTGCGGGGCTTGGTGGGCGTTTTCGGCCGCAGCCGGGAAGGCGTCGACTTCGCCTCCCCGGACGGCCAGCCGGTCCATCTTTTTTTCATGCTGCTTTCCAACCGGGAAAGCGCCAACCGCCATCTCGAGGCCCTGGCCTACATCAGCCGCAAGTTCCGCAATCGGGAATTCCGCAACTGCCTTCTGCGGGCGGTCAACCAGGCCCAAATCGCCGACTTTCTGGAGGATTCGGATAACGAAGAATAAGGAAGGGGGAATTTTTCCGCCGCGGATTCCGGACCGGGGGGAGCCGCCCCATGGATAGCTGGCGCTGGCTCCGGCTGGGTTTGCACATCAAGCGCTGGGTATTCCTCATCACGGTCGGCCTCATCGTCCTCTTCGTCGGCGCCATGTTCCTCACCCTCGGGCTTTTCTTTCCCGACAGCCAGCCCTTCGGGTTCGACAGCTACGGCACCGCCGCGATTTTGCTGACCCTCGGCATGGCCGGGGTCTTCCTCGGCATTTACCGCCTGGTCCGCCGCATTGAAAAGATGCTTCGCCGGGCCGACGAAACCCGCGATCTCGGGGAAATCGCGGATCAGTTCGACCGCCTGGAACAGGGGCCGAGGTTTGTTTGCCTGGGCGGGGGAACCGGGCTAAGCACCCTGCTTTCGGGACTGAGGGACTACTCGCGCCGGATCACCGCCATCGTCTCGGTGGCCGACGACGGCGGCAGTTCCGGGCGCCTGCGGCATGATTTCGACATGCTGCCGCCGGGCGACATAAGGAACTGCCTGGTCGCCCTGGCCGACACCACCCCGGCCATGGCCAAGCTCCTCCAGTATCGCTTCCCAGAGGGGGAATTCTCCGGCCACTCCTTCGGCAACCTCTTCATCGCGGTCCTGGCCCTGATTCTCGGGGACTTCGGCGGCGCCATCCGGGAAATGAACCGCATCCTCGCCGTGCGGGGGCAGGTCCTTCCCTCCACCCTGGACAAGATTAGCCTGGTGGCCAACCATCCCGACGGCAGCAAAACCACCGGCCAGAAATGGATTGCCAAATGCGGCAAGCCTATCGAATCGCTGGAGTTGCGCCCGGCCCCGGGCGATCCCCTGCTGGACGTGCTGGCGGCGGTGGCCGAAGCCGATTTGCTTACCCTGGGTCCCGGCAGCCTGTTCACCTCGGTGCTTCCCAATCTTCTGGAGGCGCGGATGATCGAAGCCATCAACCGCTCGCCGGCCAAGGTGGTTTACCTCGTCAACACCGCCGGCCAGCTCGGCGAAACCCAGGGCTTCAGCGCCAGCGCCCACCTGGCCACCCTGTTCAAGCACGCGCCCGGCCTCAAAATCGACATCGCCCTGGTGAACAACCGTCCCCCCGGCCCCGAACAGTTGGCCGCCCTGGCGGAGAAGGGGGTTAACCCCACCGAATGCGACGCCCGGGAAATCCAGGCGCTGGGCGTGCGCCCGGTGCTGGCCGACGTCATCGACCTCGACAACCCTGTGCGCCACGATCCCGCCAAAACGGCCAGGGCCTTGCTGGAAATTTTCCGGGAATTGCGGACGGGGGGCCTGTGAAAGATGGCGGAGACGCTCAATCGCTACGTCACCATCCGGCATAAATTCGGAATTCATGCCCGCCCGGCGGCGAAGATAGTCTCCCTTTGCAACACCTTCCTCAGCGACATCCGGCTCCTGAAAACCGGGGAGCCGCCGGCCAACGCCAAAAATATCCTGGACATCATGATGCTGGCCGCCGCTCCCGGGGTGAAACTGGAAATCCGGGCCCAGGGCCCCGACGCCCAGGCCGCCATCGAACAGTTGGGGCTGATGCTGGAAAGCGATTTCGAGGTGGATTGAAACCGCCGGCCACCCTGTCGCGGAGACTATTCCCCCTCTTCCGCCGCCAAACGTTCAACATCCGTTTCGGCCAAGCCGGTCGCCTTGGCGATGTCTTCCCAAGTCATCCTCATCCGCAACATCCGGCGGGCGATATCGGTTCGCTCCTCCCTTCGGGCTCGCCGTTTGCGGGCCGCCTCGTCCCACAGCCATTTTTCCCGCGCCTCGGCCCGCAGCCGCGTCTTTTCGTCGGCCGACAATTCCCTGAGCCTTGCCACAGTCTCCGTAAAAAATTAAAAATAAATTGACATTAAATAATCGTCCAATATCATTCCTGTTTTTCCCGGAATAACCGAAGATCGCCTTCGTCGGCGGACGATTAAATTAAACGCGCCTCGATATAAACGTTCTGTAATATCTATTATTAAACGTTAATATTTTGGAAAAAAGAAAGCGAACTATTTCTTGATCTTGCTGTCGACTTTTAACTCCATTCAATAAAAACATTTAAAGAGCAAAGGCATGGACGCGGCAATCATGCTTGGATAAATATGGCGTCTTTTAATTATTATAAGTGAAATATTGTTCCAATTTAAAAATTACCGGATATAATCGTCAAGCGGCCGGGGAGAAAGGATCGGCGGCCAATTTGGCGTAATTCGTTAAGCGTCTGTTTATTATGCATGGTAAAAGATTATGAGTCTTGTAATGTATCAATTACTGGATCCGCCGGCCCTTCGCAAGAAATACCAGGTGATCTCCCGGTTCCTGGACGAGAGGGGGCGGCAGGTCTGGGCGGCGGTGGAGGCGGAGGCCCTGGGAGAGGACGCCGCCGCCGTGTCCCTGGTGGCCCTGGTCACCGGGCAGTCCCGGCGCTCCATCCGGGAAAACCTCGACGAGTTGCGAAAATGCCGGCCCCTGGCCCCGGGCCGGCGGCGGCGGCCCGGGGGCGGGCGGAAGGCCAAGACCCAACTTTACCCCAACCTCCCGGGAGAACTGACCGCCCTCCTGGATCCGGTGAATCGGGGAGACTACGACTCCCCCCTCCGCTGGACCCTGAAAGGGTTGACCGAACTGGCTAAACTATTAAGACAACGGGGAATAAGAATCGGCCGGCAAAGCGTGTCCCGCTACCTGACCGATATGGGCTATGTCCTCCAAGCCCATTTCCGGGCGACCGAGCCGGTTCCGGACGTTTCCCCCGGGGAGCAACTGGAGCGGATAAACGATTCGGCGAGGGAAGCTTTGTCCCGGGGCGAGCCGGTGATATCGCTAAGCGCCCGCAAAATCGATCCGAGGGGGAATCCGGCGGAAACCTTCCCGGAAGGGGAGGAAGACGGGGAAGGGGAAATCCACGGTCCGGTTTGGGATTCCCCCGAAGCGGCCGAGTTGGGCAACGACGATTCGGCCCTGGCGGCGATTTCCGGCTGGTGGCGGCGGGAGGGAAGCGGGAGCCATCCCCGGGCCGAACGCATCCTGGTGACAATCGACCCGGTGTCCGGGGGCGGCCTGGGGATCGACGCCTGGAAGGAAAAGCTGTTCCGCCTGGCCCGGAGCCTGGGCTTGGGGCTGGACGCCCGGTTTTTCCCCCCCGCCACCTATAAGTGGAACCTGCCGCTCCGCCGGCTGGCCGGAGGGCCCGCCCGGGATCGGCAAGGCCGGCTTCGGCCCGGCCGGGAGACGGTGGTGGGGCTGCTGGGGGCGGAGCCGGTCCAGGCGATTCGGCCTTGACCGCCCGGGCGGGGCGGATTGGAGTGACCGCCAACAATCTGGCCCGGGGCGGAGGGATGGAGCGCCAGGCCCGGGACTTGATTGAGGGATTGATTGAGCGGGGAATCAGGCCGGTGGTGCTGGCCCGGAAGCTGGGCGACTGTTCCGCCTGGGCCGGCAAGGCCGAGTTGGTTGAAGTGGACTCGCGGCTGATCCCGGCGAAGCTCCGGGATTGGTGGTTTTCC
>JAISYL010000101.1 GCA_031269935.1 Planctomycetota bacterium | reverse complement strand
GGAAAAAGTCGCTGGCGGGATGATTTTTGGCCGGCGGTCAGGGGTAAAAATCATCCGAGAAGCGGCTTTTGACGCAGTATAACCCGACGAGACGGCATTTAACAACACGCTCTTAAAGTTCATGAAAAAGGAGACGGCATGGGGGCCTTTAGGACTGTTTTCACCGATTGCGACTTGGATTTGTCCGCCCTGGAGCGGGTTTTCCGGGAAAACGGGGTGGAGTACCGCCTGTTGGCCTGCAAAACCCCGGCCGAGGTGATTCGGGAGGCCGGGGGGCTGGAAATCATCATGAACCAGTATGTTCCCCTGGGCGAGGAGGTCTTCGCCGGGCTGCCCGAACTCAAGGCGGTGGTGCGCCACGGGGTCGGGGTCAACCATATCGATTTGGCCGCCGCCGCCCGGCACGGGGTCAAGATCTGCAATGTCCCGGACGGCAGCACCCACGAGGTGGCGGATCACGCCATGGCCCTGCTCCTGGCCCTCGCCCGGAAAATCGTCCCCCTCGACCGCAAGGTCCGGGATGGCCGCTGGACCTACCTGGACGCCGCCCCCCTCTTCCGGCTCTCCGCCTGCACCGCCGGGGTGATCGGGCTCGGCCGCATCGGTTCCGCCTTCGCCGCCCGGGCCCGGGCCTTCGGCATGCGGATTCTCGCCTTCGACGAGATTGTCCGGGCCCGGGGCGGCGCCCCGGATTACGTCGAATTGACCGACCTGGACGCCATCCTCCGCGAGTCGGACTTCATCTCCGTCCATTGCCCCCAGGAAGGCAACCTCAATCTCATCGGGACCGGGGAAATGGCTAGGATGAAGAAAACCGCCTGCATAATCAACGTTTCGCGGGGCGGCATCGTCAACGAGGACGATCTGGCCGCGGCCCTGCGGGAAGGCCGGCTGGGCGGGGCGGCGCTGGACGTGTTCCTCCGGGAGCCGGTTTCCCCCGCCTCCCCCCTGCTGGGGCTGGACAATTTCATTTGCACCCCCCATATCGCCTTCTATACCGAAACTTCCCTGGCCGACCTGGCCGTCAAGGTCGCCGAGGAGGTGGTCCGCTACTTCAAGGGCCAACCCCTCCGCTGTCCGGTCAATTGAGGTTGGAGAATGAACGGAGATTGCCGGCCATGACCGGATCGGAAGGCGGCGAAGCGGGGAAAACCCCGGCCGGGGGGCGGCTGTGGCGGGAAAGCGGCCGGATCATGTACCAGGGGGAGGCGGGCGGAGCGCCGGTGGCGGTGAGGGTGCGCTGGGCGAGGCCGCTTTCGGACCGGGGCGGGGCGGTTTCCCTCCTGGAGGCCGGCCGGAAGCGGGAGGCGGCCTGGCTCCCCAGCCTCGACCTGTTGCCGGAGGAGGGCCGCCGCCTGGCCCGGGAGGAGCTGGAGCTGGGCCTGATCCTTCCCCGCATCCTCCGCATCCACCTGGTCACTTCCCGCTTCGGCAATTATTATTGGGACGTGACCACCGATTCCGGCCGGCGGAAGTTCCTGCTGGCCTCGCCGGAAAGCAACAGCTTCCGCCCCCTTCCCGACGCCGTCGTGATCAAGGACGTTTTCGACAACTGCTACGAAATAAATCCGATTTCCGGCCTGGATCCCGATTCCCGCCGCGAGATGGAACGGGCCTTGTGACCGCCCCGGGCGGGCGGGGCCGGCCCCAAAACAATTCAAAAAACATGTAAAGTTTCGGGACTTCCGTTCCCGCGACCGATTCCAGTGTCAACAGTCCCCGGGCGGCGCCGCGGGATCGTTCGAGCGGTCCCGCCCGGTTCATTCCATGACCAGCATCACCTGCCCGGCGTTAACCCGGCCGCCGTTCTCGATCTTGACCTCCCTCACCGTGCCGTCGTTCGGGGCGGGCACCGGGTTCTTCATCTTCATCGCTTCCATGTTGTAAATGTTATTTAGTCGTCCCGGAAAAATAATCTTTTTGGCGAAAAATCTCGAAAAATCCAGGAAAAGCAGCTTGAAATTCGATGAAAACCGATGCAATTATCGCAAGGTTCCGGGTTAAACAGCCTTGAAGGCTCGCAAAATGAAGCCGAAAAAGAGCGAAATCGACAACGGCCAGGACTCCCTCTTCCGGGTGGCGTTGGTCAGGGCCATCAACCTCCGGCACCCCTTGGTCAAGCTGGCAGAAAAAATCGACTGGAAGCGTATTGATGGCGAATTGGGCAGTGGATTTTCGGAAGTCGCCGGCGCCCCCGCCAAGCCGACCCGGCTGATGGCGGGATTGCATTATCTCAAACATGCCTTTAACCTGTCGGACGAGAAGACGATTGATCGGTGGGTGGAGAACCTTTACCGGCGGCATTTCCGCGGCATGAAGTATTTCACCCACGAGCCTCCCATCGACCCGTCATCAATGACCGGATGGCGTCATTTGGCGGGCGATAACGGCATGGAATGCCTGCTGAGGGAGACGATAGCGGCGGGCTTTCGGATGAAAGCCATAAGCGGGAATAGCCCGGGAAACGTGAATGTCGACGCCACGGTTCGGGAAAAGGCGATAACCTATCCCACGGACGGCAAGCTGTATTACGTCATGCTCCGGAAGCTAGTGAAAAAGGCCGGAAGAGCGGGAATTCCCCTGCGTCAGAGTTACGCGCGGGTATCCAAGAAGGCGCCGATGATGTCCGGGCGGTATTGCCATGCCCGGCGGGCCAAACGGGCGGGAAAGGAAATACGTCATCCGAAAACC
>JAISYL010000077.1 GCA_031269935.1 Planctomycetota bacterium | reverse complement strand
CTTCCCGGTTCCGATATCCGTTGGCCGGCGCGGGTGGCGGGGCGCTTCGTCAATCTTCCGGCCTTGCTTCTGGAAGTCCTTCCCGACGCATCCGGCCGCTTGCCGGCCGCCTTTCCACTACGATTCACCGACGCGGACGAAGAGGAAGAGATATTCAGGCTGAGCTATAGCTGGGATAACGAGGAATGGCTGATAACCATTGACGCTGCCTCGACCGCCTCAACTGTCAGCGATGCCGGCGAGGAGTTCATCAAGGCCGGCGGCGGGGTGCTGTTTTCCGAAGAGGGTGGAGCCCTGGGATTGGCCTTCGGTGAGCGGATTCCCCTGGGAATCGGCTCGGAATATTGGCTGGGGGCGCAGGTGAGCGCCAATCCCGTCATTCCCGCCGGAGAGGCGAATGAGGTTGAGGGATTGCTGAACCGGTATGTGGGCCAGGCTGTTCTTGAAACCCGTTTCCATCTGCGCCGACAAGTGGAGGACGACGAAGAGGAGCCGCCTTGGCAGATCGGCGGAAAGCTGGACGGCGCCGAGGCCCGGGCGGCCGGGCTGGCGGTGGGCAAGCGCCGCCTCCTGGTCCCCGTCCCCTTGTCGGCGGATGGCGTCGCCCATATCGAGGGAATAAGCGTGGTGAGAGGTGACGGGAGCGAGATACAGGCCAGGTTTGTCGGCGCCTTTCGCGATTATATGGCGGTTCTGCTGGAAGCCGATGCGGACCTGTTGCCGGACGGGCCGCCGCCGGGATTTTTACTATTGGATCCCTTGGCGGACAATCCTTTGCCGTCGGATAAGGTTCCAGGTCCGGCGTGGGGATACTTTTACCGGCGTCGGGTCGACTACAGCCTGGGCCGGCGGCGGGAAACCCGGGACTATGATCGATGCCGCGGGATGCTGGGCGGCTTCCGCGGGGATCCGGTGCTTTTCACCTGGAGCAATGAAATGGACGGCGCCCTGGCTTTCGACATTGAGGGCAATCTGATGGCGCTGGCCCTGACTCCCCGCCTGCCGCCGGCGTTCGGGAACGCCGCGGCCACGGCGGGTTTCCGGCCGCTTGCCTTCTTGGCCCTGAATCTGCGCCGGCCCGGCTTCCTCGACCCCGCCATCCAGCCAATCGCCGAGGAGGTGGGCCGGCGGTTGATCGACTTCGGGGTGGAATACCAGACCTTGGACGCCAATGCCGCCAAACTGTTTTCCGCCTCCAACGAGACCCGGGGCGGACGGATTGGTCTTTTGATTACCCACGTGTATCCTGGCTTTCCGGCCGCTCGTATTGGCCTCCGAGAACACGACATCCTGCTTCGGATGTTCATTGAGGGCAGGGGGGAGCCGGTGGATTTGCTTGACGATGGCGAAGGCTGGCTTCCCAGTTTGACGCTGGATTGGGCTCCCGAATCCCTGGAGGAAACGCTCTCGATCCCCGGCCAGCCCTGGCCGCCGCGCAACAACGTCATTTCCAATCTCTTGACCTCGGCCGGCGCCGGCCGGCGGATCGAGGTTGAGTACCTCCGCGAGGGCGAATTGCGTCGCGCCTCCTTCGCCGCCGAATACGGCGAACCTGATTTTCAAAGCGCCCGGCCTGAAAAATTCCCCGGCATTGGCATTGACGTCAAGCCTGTGACCTATGAGGCGGCGCGCTATTTCCGGCGGCCGGATTCGTCCGGCGTGCTGGTTTCGCGGGTCAGGGACGGCAGCCGGGCCGAAATAGCGGGGCTCTGCCCCTATCTCGTCATCACCCGGGTTGACGGCGTCCGGGTGGAGGATCCGGCGGATTTTCGGGCCAAGGTTTCCGACTTCGAGGCTGGAAGGACCGCTTCGGCGGAATTTACGGTGGCTTTTTTCGGCCTGACCCGCCTGATCCGGTTGAAGTAGCTCTTCCCGCGCCTCCCCCCCGCGATCCGGCAAGAAAAACGGGACGCCAAAATGCGTCCCGTTTTAATAATATAATTTGTATCAAGACAATCATTTTGCCGGGACAAAGGGTTGGGCCGGACGGATGACGACATAACCGCCGGCCGGCCCCGGAACCGGTCCCTGAATAAGCAGCAGGTTCTTTTCCGGGATCACCTTGGCCAGCTTCAGTCCCTTTTGGGTCACCCATTCGAAGCCCATGTGCCCGGGATTGGGATGGCCCTTGACCACGCGGGCCGGGGTAAGGGAACCGCTGGAGCCGGGGATGCGGTGATGTGTTTTGACGCCGTGGGTGGCTCGGAGGCCGTGGAACCCGTGGCGCTTGATCACGCCTTGGAAGCCTTTGCCCTTGCTTCGGGCTGTCACCTGCACCTCCTTGACGTCGGTCCAGCCCTCCACCGTCAGTACTTTGCCGGTCTCCACCCCGTCCACGGGCTCACGCAGGCGTATCTCGCGGATGAAGCGCTTGGCTTGGACGCCGGCCTTGGCGGCGTGCCCCTTCTGGGGCAGGGTAATGTTGTTTTTCTTGCGATCATCGAAACCAAGTTGATAGGCGTCGTAGCCGTCCGTCGCCACGGTTTTCAATTGCAGCACCGGGCAGGGGCCGGCTTGGACGACGGTGACTCCCACCCGCTTTCCATCCTCGGTGAAGAACTGGGTCATGCCTATTTTTTTGCCGAGCATTCCGCGCCACATATCAAGATTCTCCTATGCAAGACATCCGGGCGCGCCGTCCGTTCCGGCCGGCCGCCGTCCCGGCGACGCCTATCAGCCAGCGAATTGCCGCACATTGAGGTTGATGCCGCGCGGCGGCACCACCCGGCTGATGGAGTCCATGGTTGAGCGGGTGAGCTCGGTTATGTAAATCGCCCGCTTGTGGGTGCGGATTTCGAATTGTTCCCGGCTCTTCTTGTCCACATGGGGGCTGCGAAGGACCGTGTAGCGCTCAATGCGGGTCGGTAGGGGTATGGGACCCGAGACCAGCGCGCCTGAATTCTTGGCCGCCTCCACGATTTTGAAACACCATTTGTCCAGCATGTCGTGGTCATAAGCTTTCATGCGGATGCGAATCTTTTCCGCCATTTCATCTCCTTAATACTGGCCGGCCCCACGGCCGGCGGTTGGTTGAATTACGGAATGTTCGCGCCTACTCGACGATTTCGGTCACCACGCCGGAGCCCACGGTGCGTCCGCCCTCGCGAATGGCGAAGCGGAGCTGCGCCTCCATGGCGATTGGGGAGATGAGCTCAATGCTCATCTGCACGTTGTCGCCCGGCATCACCATCTCGACCCCCTCCGGCAACAGCGCCTGGCCGGTGACGTCGGTGGTGCGGAAATAGAACTGCGGCCGGTAGCCGGTGAAGAACGGCGTGTGCCGCCCGCCCTCGTCCGCCGTCAGCACGTACACCTCGCCCTTGAACTTCTTGTGCGGGGTGATCGACTTGGGGGCGGCCAGCACCATCCCCCGGGTCACGTCCTTTTTCTCAACGC
>JAISYL010000193.1 GCA_031269935.1 Planctomycetota bacterium | reverse complement strand
GACAGTTCTGGAGCAGGTCGGGAGAAGGAAATCTGCTCGCCTTGGAATTGGCGCGCAGGAATGGAGATTGGGACGAACTTTGGACGAAAACGGCATAACAAAAATGAGATGCGCCCGGTCTAATCCGGGCTAAAAATACCATTGAATCAAGGCCCTTGTCCGGGGAAACAATTACGGAAGGGAACGCATCCCAGGTTTCCGGCCGCTTCAGGAACCGTCCAGGACGCCCCCGGCGCCCATTTCGGCCCGTTGCAGCCATTCTCCGCACTGCGCCGTCCGTTCCGGGCCGAGCAGCCGGCAAATCCGGATGCACATGGCGTTCAGGCGGCCCCGCACTTTTTTCCCGTATTCGCCCCTGATCCGCGTCGTTTCCTCCACCCCCGCGGCCACAATCCGCTCCAGTTCCAGCGCCTCCGCCGGCGACAGCCGCACCGATCCGGCCACCCCGGAGACGATCAGGTCGCGGAACCGGGCGTCGGAACCTTCCGGTTCCGCCAAGGCCTTCCGGAAATGCAGGGCGGCGACGCCGGCGCCGATTCCCGCTCCCGACCCAAGGAACAGCAGGGCGGCGAGGACAAACGGGAGATTCCGCCGGAAACGACCGGGCCGGGCGGGCCGGGCGGGAAACCCCTCCGGCGGGACATCCGCGGCGGCGCGGGGCGGATTGGCGGTCATCGTTGAGTCCCCCCTCTTCACGAGACCGTTGAAGGAAATCAATCGAACCTCCGATTGATTTCCTTCAACGGTCGACTCTAAGCGCCCAAAAAGCTGGCGATATCGGGAAGGGCGGAGAGCATCGCCAGGGGATTGGCGAGATCGCGCCAAGCCTGGAAGCTGAACAGGAGCACCAGGCAGGCGGCGAGGGCGGCGGCGAGGCCCATGCCCCCGATCAGGCGAAGCGGCGGCGGCTCCTCCTCGAGAAGGGGAAGGGGGCGCCTTCCCCGGATTCGCCGCCTGACGTCCCCGCTTTTCAGCGGCGGCGCCTTTTTCGCTCCCGCCGCCAGCGCTTTCAGCCTGTCCAGATCGCTCAGGAAATCAGCCATTTGATTTTCCCCTTCCACGGCTCCCGTCCGGCCAACCGCCTCAGTTTCAACTTGGCCTTGAAAACCCGCATCGGAACCAGGGCCCGGCTCACGCCCAACTGTTCGGCTATCTCCCCGGTCGAGCAGTCCTGGACATAGGCCAGAGTCAGAAGCAGGCGATCCTTTTCCGGCAGGGCGGCCAACAGGGCGTGAAGCAAATCGGCCGCCGCTTCCGGGTCGCCCGGCTCCGGCTCCGCCCCGGCCGCCGCCGGCGGGTCCCACCCTTCCGGTAAGGGAATCTCCTTTTTCCGCTTTTCCCGCTCCCGCCAGTATTTGTAGCCGACGAAGGTGGCGATCCGGGCCAGCCAGTTCCGGAAAGGGGCGTCCCCCCGATAGGAGGCCAGACCGGCGAACGCCTCGACAAAGACATCCTGCGCCAATTCCTCGCCGGTCGATTCGTCGCGGGAGAAGCCGCGCATCCGTTGGTGAATGGCCTGACCGTGCCTTTCCACCAAGCGCGAAAAGGCCTCGTGGTCGCCGGCAAGGGTTTTTTCGACATCCAGGCGATCGGCCGCGTCGGCGTCTTCCATGGCAGGGGGTGAAAACCTTTTCTCCCGGGCGATTTTTCCCTTGCCGAAAGCTTCCGGGCGGCGCCGGCGCCTAAGAGTTCGTCCATAAATAATTTATACAAGTTTATACTGCGTCGCCAACGTCGTCCTCGTAAATTTTTGCCCACCCACGGGCGAAAATTTACCGCCGCGACTCGGTTTCTTGTCTAAACCTGTATAAGTTATTTATGGACGAGCCCTAATGGCAACTGTATCCGGAGCGCCCTCCCCGGGAACCGGCGGCGCCGCTCCCGGAGCCGGAGGAAGGACCGGAGGCGGCGCAGCCAATTATGAACAGCGCCGCCGCCAAGACAAGCAAAACATATTTCCACATGTCGCGATCCCTCCTTTTCCCCGATTGCGCCCAGAATCCCGGCCGCCGGAACCCGCGCCGGGAAAACCTCGCTCCTTGGTATCTGTGCCGGAAAAGGGACGGGATTGCCATTTTTTTCGGCGAATTTTCCCCAAAAGAAAAAAGAAAAAATATGGCAATTTGCCTTTTCGGCGAACACTATTCGATTGTGCCGGGGGATGCGGACGGCCGAAACGGGGATTTTTGGAGGCAGTTAATGTCCAAAGCATTATCGGAAAACCGGTTCCGCGTTTCCGGAATGGTCTGCCGCTCTTGCGAGGGGCGGATCGGCAAGCGGCTGGGGAAACTTCCGGGCATCCGGCGGGCGCGGGCGGATTACCGCGGGGGATGGCTGGACTTGGCTTTCGATCCAGAACAGGTGTCCCTGGATCGAATCGGCTCCGTCCTCGAGGAAATGGGCTATGAATTTTCCGGGGCGGCGCCGGCTGGCGGATCGGGAAAATGGCGGGAAGCTTGGCGGGCGGCCGGATTGCTGATCGCCATCCTCGGCCTCTATGTCCTGGCCGCGCGGTACGGGCTTCTCGATTTTCTCAACATTTTTCCCGAGGCCGAGGCCGGCATGGGTTACGGGACGCTGTTCGTCGTGGGCCTCCTGACCTCCGCCCATTGCCTGGCCATGTGCGGAGGCATCAATATTTCCCAGTCCGCCGCCGGCGTACGTTCCGCCGGGGACCGGGCGTCCGCCTTTATTCCTCCCCTCCTCTACGGAGGAGGAAGAGTGGCCTCCTACACGGCGATCGGCGCCCTGGCCGGCGGCCTGGGCTCGGTGATCAGTTTTTCCGGCGCCGCCAAGGGGATCGTCCAGCTGGCCGCCGGCGTCCTCATGATGATCATGGGATTGAATCTCACCGGATGGTTTCCCTGGCTGCGCCGGATTACCCCCGGCCTCCCTTCCTTCCTGTCCGGCAAGGCCGGAGCGGCGGGAAACCGGGGGCCGCTTTTCGTGGGCCTGTTGAACGGGCTGATGCCCTGCGGTCCGCTCCAGGCCATGCAGCTCTACGCGCTTTCCACCGGCGGCCCGGTCGAAGGCGGCCTGTCCATGCTGTTTTTCAGCCTGGGCACCCTTCCCCTGACCACGGGGCTGGGGTTTGCGGCCGCCTATCTGGGCCGGCGGTTCATGGGCCAGGCCATCCGGGCCGGAGCGATCCTGGTGTTTCTCATGGGGATGGCCATGCTGGCGAACGGGCTTCGGCTTTCCGGCCTGGACGCGCCCGGCTTTTACCCGGGGGGCGAAGCGGCGGCGGCCCTGGTCGCGGACGGGGTGCAGACGGTGGAGACGGAACTATCCCCCGGATCCTACCGATCGATTCGCGTCCAGGCCGGCATCCCCCTCCGCTGGAACCTCCATGCCTCCCGGGAGGCGCTCAACGGCTGCAACAACCGGATTTTCATTCCCGCCTTCGGCATCGAACGGAAACTCGTCCCCGGCGACAATATCATCGAATTCATGCCGGACAAGAGCGGAGTGTATCCCTATTCCTGCTGGATGGGCATGATTGCCAGCCGGATCATCGTTGGCGACGCCGAGGATTCCGGCGACATCCCGGACATCGATCCCGAAGCGCTGCCGATCTCGCGGGAGGGGGAGGAAAGCGAAATACCCTGGTTGTAGGCTTTTTTTGATTTCCTTTAAAGTCCATGGAAAGGAACGTCATGTCGAAACGCATTCGCAGCATTCTGGCCGCGATCGCCCTTTTCTCGGCCGCGGCGGCATTTCCGGCCGCCGGGGGGGAGGCGGCGGTGGTGGACGGCGATCTGGTGATTCCCAAGAAGGATCTCTCCAAGGTCGCCCGATTCTATCCGGTGGTTATCGAAGGGTATAGAATGGAAATCATCGCGGTGACCGCGCCGGATCGGACCAACCGGGTGGTTTTCAACGCCTGCCAGGCCTGCGGGCCGGTCGGCTACAGCCAGCGCGGCGACAGCGTGGTTTGCAAGGCCTGCGGCAACGCCTTCAAGCTTTCCGTGCTGGAACGGGAGCGGGGGGGATGCAATCCCATACCGGTGGGCGAGAAGAACCGCCGGGACGACGGCGCCAACATCGTCATCGGCAGGGAATTTCTCAAGCTGGCCAAGGACTATTTTTCCAAATTGTGAAAAGGATTCGCTTTCAAGGAAAATCGGGCCCTTGGTTTGATTCCCCTTAAAAGCCGACAAAAGACAACCCAATAGGAGGGTGTTCCCATGACTGCAAGCGCGACGGGTCCGGCCGGCGACGGGCGCGGGACCTTCGTGGTGACCGGCATGAGCTGCGCCGCCTGCGCCCGGCGGGTGGAAAAGGTGGTGGGCCGGCTGGCGGGGGTGAGGACGGCCAGCGTCAATTTCGCGACGGAGAAGCTGGCGGTCGAATACGACGCCTCCATTATCGCCCCCGGGGCCATCCGCGAGGCGGTGGAGAAGGCGGGCTACGGGCTGGCGGCGGCGGCGGACACGGCCGAGGCGATTATCGCCGTCGGCGGCATGAGCTGCGCCGCCTGCGCCGCCCGGATTGAAAAGGTGCTGGGAAGGCTGGACGGGGTGGCGGCCGTTTCGGTCAATTTCGCCAGCGAAAAGGCCAAGGTGTCCTACGACAAGGCCAAAATCCGCCTGTCCGACCTGAAACAGGCGATTGAAAAGGCCGGCTACCAGGCGCTGGCCGGGGAAAGCGCCGACGCCCTCGACGCCGATCGTCTGCGCAAGGAAGCGGAAATCCGCGCCCTCTGGAACAAATTCGGGATTGCCGCCGTGTTCGGGGCGCCCCTGCTCTACCTCGCCATGGGATCGATGGTGTGGTGGCTCCGCTTTCCCGTCCCGAGGCTGCTCGACCCCATGCTGTATCCGTTGAATTACGCCATCGTCCAGGTGCTGCTCACCCTGCCCATCGTCTATGTCGGCCGGCGGTTCTACTCGGTGGGCTTCCGGGCGCTCCTGGACCGGGCGCCCAACATGGATTCGCTCATCGCCATCGGCACCTCGGCGGCGGTGGTTTGGAGCCTTTACGAGGTATGGCAAATCCTGGCCGGCAACCTGGCCGCCGTGGAGGGGCTGTATTTCGAGAGCGCCGGGGTCATCATCGCCCTGATTCTCCTGGGGAAAACCCTGGAGGCGGTGTCGAAGGGGAGGACCTCCGAGGCCATCAAGCGGCTGATGGGACTGGCCCCCAAGACCGCCATCGTCATCCGGGACGGCCTGGACCGGGAAATCCCCATCGACGAGGTGGAGGCGGGGGACGTGCTGAGGGTTCGTCCCGGCGACAAGATACCGGTGGACGGGGAGGTCCTGGAGGGGGAGACGGCCATCGACGAGTCCATGCTGACCGGCGAGAGCATGCCGAAGGACAAGAAGGCCGGCGACGCCGTCTACGCCGCCACCATCAACAAGAACGGCAGCGTCACCTTCCGGGCGACCAAGGTGGGGAAGGAAACCGTCCTGGCCCAGATTATCCGCCTGGTCGAGGAGGCGCAGAATTCCAAGGCGCCCATCGCCAAGCTGGCCGACGTGGTGTCGGGGGTGTTCGTGCCCATCGTTTGCCTAATCGCCCTGGCCTCGGCCGTGGCCTGGTATTTCTCCACCGGCGACATCAAGTTCGCCCTGACCATATTCATTTCGGTCCTGATCATCGCCTGCCCCTGCGCCCTCGGCCTCGCCACCCCGACCGCCATCATGGTGGGAACGGGCAAGGGGGCCGAGAACGGAATCCTCATCAAGTCGGGCGAGGCGCTGGAAACGGCGAGGAAAATACAGGTGGTGGTGCTGGACAAGACCGGCACCATAACCGAGGGCAGGCCGGAGGTGACCGACGTCCTGCCCGTTCCCGGGGTCGCCCCGGAACGGCTGCTCCGGCTGGCGGCCTCGCTGGAAAAGGCCTCCGAGCATCCGCTGGCCGAGGCGATCACGCGGCGCGCCGCCGGGGAGGGAATCGAGCCGGCGCCGGTCGCGCGTTTCGCGGCGGCGCCCGGCTTGGGGGTGGAAGGGGAAATCGACGGGGGCGGGGCGCTGGTCGGCAACGCCAGGTTCATGCGGGAGCGGGGCGTCGCCGAGGCGGATCTGGAAAGGGCGGCCGGCGACTCGGAGCGGCTGGCGGGCGAGGGCAAGACCGCCATGTACGTGGCTTTCGACGGCCGCTTGGCCGGCCTGGTGGCGGTGGCGGACGTGGTGAAGAAGTCGAGCGCCGCCGCCGTCCGGGCGCTCCGGCGGATCGGCCTCGACGTCGTCATGCTCACCGGCGACAACCCCGGCACCGCCGCCGCCATCGCCAGGGAGGTCGGCATCGACAGCTTCGTGGCGGAGATTCTGCCCCAGGACAAGTCCTCCGTGGTGGAAAGGCTCCAGCGGGAGGGGGGGAAGGTGGTGGCCATGGTGGGGGACGGCATCAACGACGCCCCGGCCCTGGCCCAGGCCGACGTCGGCATCGCCATCGGCTCCGGGACCGACGTGGCCATGGAATCGGCCGACATCGTCCTGATGCACAGCGATCTCATGGACGTGCCGACCGCCATCCAGCTCAGCAAGAGCACCATCCGGAACGTCAAGGAAAACCTGTTCTGGGCCTTCATCTACAACACGGCCGGCATTCCGGTGGCGGCCGGCGTACTGTACCTGTTCGGCGGCCCGCTGCTGGATCCCATCCTCGCCGCCGCCGCCATGTCCCTCAGTTCGGTGTCGGTCCTGACCAACGCGCTTCGCCTGAAGCGGTTCCGGCCGGCGACCGCCGCCTAGCGTTCCGTAGAGTCCAAACCCTTGATTTGGACTCCGCGGGGAGCGACCCCGGTTCAGCCGAATTCCGCCTCCGGGGAAGTGAATTCCCCTCCGGCATTGGCGGTCGATTCCGGAGCAAGCGGACTTCGGCGTCCGTAAAATCAGCCTTTCCGGACCACTAGGAGAAAACGCCATGAACGTGAAACGCCTCGCCGTCATCGCCGTTGTCCTGGCCCTCGCCGCCGTCGCCGCCTTCAACCCGCCGGCGGCCCTGGAGCGGGCCCTGGCGGTCACGGATTTGGTCGAGCGCTACGCCCAGAGCTCCTTCGCCGCCATGCTGGCGATTCTTCCCGAAAAACCCGCGGCGGAGGCGGAGGGGTGGAGGTTTTCCGCGCCCGACGGGAACGCCGGGGTGAGCTGGCGCTCCCGCCCCGGCGCGCCCGGGGAATGGGACGTGGCCGTCAGCACCCCCGCCGCTCCCTTCCTGGCGGCCGGACTGGACCCGGCCAAGCTTCCGGAGGGAATGTTCCGGGACGGGATGCTGGTCTATGCCCTGCCCGCGATCGCGGCCGATCCCGCTCCCGGCCCCGGCGGCCCGGCCGAATCCTTCGCCCGGCTGCTGGCCCTCCACCGCGATCGGGTGGCCTACCATTTCCAGCTTGGCCACTTCGGGATCGATCTGGGCGGCGGGAATCTCCTGGAATGGGCCGGCGATCCGGCGGCCAACAGCCTGGACTTGGTGTTCGCGCTGGATCCGGCCTTGCTGGAGCGGGCCGGGGTGGACAAGGGCAAACTCGAGGGGTGGCTGGCCGGGTCGGTCATCGTGCACGATCCCGCCACCCGCCGCAAGGTGGAGGCGCCGAAATATCTGAAACCGTTCAACCTGATGTGAACGGACTCACGACTCCCCCGCCCGCCGCGCGTTCCGGATTATCGGCCAGACGATGAACACGGCAAGCAGGAGGAAAAGGGCGGTGGACACCGGCCGGGTGAAAAACGGCAGTATCGAGTACTTGCCCGCCATCAGGCCGCGGCGGAAGTTCAACTCGACCAGGCTGCCGAGAATGATCCCGAGGGCCATCGGCGCGGCCGGAATTTTCAGCTTTTTCATGACGAATCCCATGAAGCCGAAGAAGACCATGACGCCTATGTCGAACGCCCGGATGTTGACCGCGTACGAGCCGACGACCGACATGAGGACCACCATCGGCATGATGACGCCGACCGGCAGTTGCAGCACTTTGCCGATGATCGGGGTCAGGAGCACGCCCTGGATCAGCATGGCGAGGTTCACGGCCAGGAGGACGGCGCAGAGGAAGGGAAGGAATCCGGGGTTTTCCATGAGGAAGGTCGGCCCCGGCCGGTAGCCGTGCAGTTGCAGGCCGCCCATGATGATGGCCGACACCGCGTCGCCGGCCACGCCCAGCGTGATTACCGGAATGAACACCCCGGAGGTGCAGGCGTTGTTCGAGGTCTCGGCGCCGATGATTCCCTCCCAGCTTCCCTTGCCGAACAGTTCCTTCCGCTTGCTCGTGCGCTTGGCCGCGTCGTAGGCGACCCAGGCGGCGATGTCGGAGCCGGTGCCCGGCAAGGCGCCGATAAGGGTGCCGATGACGCTCGACTGCAGGAAGAGGCGGAAATGCCTGAACAGCAGGACGAAGCTGTCGAGGAAGGTTCCGAACAGATGGCGGGGCGTCATCCTCCTTTCGCCCTGGACGAGATGGGATTCGGGCTCGGACAGGGCGGTGAACGCCTCGGTCAGGCCGAACAGGCCGATCATGGCGGGGACGAGCGAGATGCCGCTTTTCAGGGTGGTGGAATCGAAATCGAACCGGGATATCCCGTATATGCCGTCGATGCCGATCGCCGAAATGAACAGGCCGGCCATGCCCGAGATCAGGCCTTTGTACCACTTGTCCGAAACCAGGCTTCCCGAAATGACGATGCCGAACATCCCCAGCCAAAAGTATTCCCAATACCCGATGGCCAGGGCCATTTTCGCCACCCAGGGGGTGGCGAGCCAGAGGATGAGCATGCCGACGACGCCGCCAAGGGTGGAACAGGTGGTGACGACGACGCCCGCGTACGTTCCCTCGCCCTTGAGCGCCAGGGGGAAGCCCTCGATGGCGGTGGCGGCCGAGGACGGCGTGCCCGGCACGTTCAGGAGGATGGCCGACCGCGAACCGCCGTAAATGCCGCCCAAGAATACGCCGATTAGAACAACCATCGAGTTGACCGTTCCCAGTCCGAGGGTGAGGGAGACGAGGAGCGACACGCCCATGGTCGCCGTCAGCCCCGGGAGGGCGCCGATGACAATGCCCAGGAAGGTCGAGGCGAACAGCCACCACAGGGTGACCGGATTGAGGAAGGAATAAAAGGTAATCGCCGCTTCGGGGGTGCCCATGATACCCGCTCCTTTTTAGGGACTGCGCAAAAATAAGCGCTCCCCATTTAGGCTTCGTTGTTCGAGGCTCTCGCGGTTTTTTCGTCGGACGACCGGCGAAAAAACCCCGCCGCCCCTCGCGCCCCGTCTAAGAGCTTGTTGACAAATTGTCGGATCGTCCGGGTTAGACAAGGGAAAAGGCGTTGGCGGGATGATTTTTGCCGGCGGTCCGAGGCAAAAATCATCCGGGAAGCGGCTTTTGACGCCGTATAACCCGACGAGACGGCAATTTGTCAACAAGCTCTCATACAAGTTTATACCGCGTCGCCAACGTCGCTCTCGTAAATTTTCGCCCAACCACGCCGGCAGTATATTTTTAGATCGATTCTTTGTTTGGGGCGGGCCCTGGGAGGGTCCGCCCCGAACCTTTTGGCGTCAATTCCCCTCGGACGGTTTTCAACCCCCGTCCCGGTCAGTCACTCCGCCTCCCTCCCTTTCCCCCGGATCGGGAACCTGATTGCCGGGCAGGCGGAAGGTTATCACCGTCCCCCGGGGCTGGTTGTCGGACACCTCGACCGAGCCGCCGTGTTCCTGGAT
>JAISYL010000061.1 GCA_031269935.1 Planctomycetota bacterium | reverse complement strand
CACCACCCTGGTTCACGCCTTGAAAAGCGCCCTGGCCAACATCGGGGCCGAGGCCCTTTCACAAACCGCGGCCTTGTTGGAGAAAGCGGGCCGGGAAGCGGACCTTCCCGCGATCCGCGGCCAGCTTCCGCCGTTCCGCGGGGAACTTGCCCTGCTGACCGGGCGAATCGGCGAGGCCGCGACCGCGGAGCCGGCCGGAGACGGCGAAACGCGGACCGATCCGGCAATCGGGGAGGCCGGGGAGCGTTTGCGGGAAGCTTTGGCGGCGAGGGACATCGAGGCGATTGACGCGGCCCTGGCGCGGCTGCGAGCCTTGCCTCCGACGGAGAAGACACGCGAAACGGTATCGGAAATAGCGGACCACGTCCTGACGGCGGATTTCCGGAAGGCGGCGGAGGCCGTGAACGTCCTGCTCGCGCGCGACAAGGCTCGATAGAAAAAGGAAGTCTGGAATGGCGTCCATCCCGGGAAAATTACGTATCGTAACCGCGGCAAGAAAGAATTTCATCTTGCCCATGTTCATGCTTTCCATGCTGATGGTGTTGTTTCTCGCCGTGTACAGCCGCGAGACGCTTAGGATATACATGGATTCGGAGGAGCATTACATAATAGAAAGATTGAAAGCCGTCAGCATCGCCGCCGCCTCGTTCGTCGACGCCGACGAACTTGACTCGTTTCGCGCCGTCGATGACATGAATCTTCCCGGATATCGGCGGATGCGGGAGGATTTGCGCGATTTTTCGCGGCAACTCGATGTTTTATACGTATATTACATGCGCAATGTCGACGGGAAAATCCAGTATGTCGTGGACAATGATTTTGACGAGGAAACCCGCGTCGGACTTGACACCCCGCTGGAGGACATGGAAATTGAAAGCGGCGTCGAGGAAGCTTTTCAAGGTTTGGTGAACTGCGAGGACATCGGGACCTACACCGAGGGATGGGAAGGGCTCATGTCCTCCTACGCGCCCGTTTACAACGCGGGGAGGGAGATCGTGGCGGCGGTCGGGGTGGATATAAAGGATGCCGACATCATGAATTCACGGAGGAAAATGACCGTCCTGACCGGGATACAAATCATGTCGGTGTTCCTTGTGCTGGTCAGCGGCCTGGCCTGTCTTTTCGGATACCGCCGGGCCGCCTTGCGCGCCGACGCGGCCAACAGGAGCAAATCCTCCTTCCTCGCCCGGATGAGTCACGAGATCCGCACGCCCATGAACGCGATCATCGGCCTGAGCGAATTGGCGCGGAGGGAATACGGAAAGCCGAAGGCGCTGGAGTACATCTCGGGCATCAAGAACGCCGGGGCGGGCCTGCTTGCCATCATCAACGACATCCTGGATTTTTCCCAAATCGAGTCGGGAAACCTTTTGATCCATCCCGCCCCCTATCAAACGGCGTCCCTTTTGAACGACGCGCTGACCATCATCCGCATCCGGATGTCGGAGAAATCGTTGAAACTGGTGGTGGCCGCGTCTCCCGGCCTTCCCGAAACCATGATCGGCGACGAGAGGCGCGTCAAGCAAATCCTGCTCAACCTCCTGAGCAACGCCGTAAAATACACGGACAACGGCTTCGTCAAATTCTCCATCCTCAGCGAGGCCGCGGGCGAAGACGCCCTGCGGCTGACCCTCATTGTGGAGGACAGCGGCATCGGCATCAAAAACGAGGATTTGCCGAAGCTTTTCGGGGAATTCGCCCGCGTCGATGAAAAGCGCAACCTCAACGTCGAAGGCACGGGGCTGGGACTGGTCATAACCCGCAGCCTGTGCCGGGCCATGGGCGGCGACATCGCGGTTCGGAGCGAGTATGGCAAGGGCTCCGTCTTCACGGCCACCCTGACGCAGGCCGTGGCCGACTGGAAGCCCATGGGCGACTTCGCCGAAACGACGGCGGCGCGCGCGGAGGGGCAACACGCCACCTTCACCGCCCCGGAGGCCGAGGTGCTGGTGGTGGACGATTTTCACAGCAACCTGCTGGTGGCGGAGGGCCTGCTCGCGCCTTACGGGATGCGCGTGTTCACCTGCCTGAGCGGTCTCGAGGCCGTTGAACTGGTGCGGCGGCATTCCTATGACCTCGTGCTCATGGATCACATGATGCCGGAGATGGACGGAGTCGAGGCGATTCGCGCCATCAGGGCCATGGGCGGGAAGCGCTTTCGAACGATGCCCGTGGTCGCCCTGACCGCCAACGCCGTGACCGGCATGAGGGAGATGTTCCTGGAGAACGGCTTCAACGACTTTCTTTCCAAACCCATAGAAACGGCCACGCTGGACGCGGTGCTGAAAAAGTGGATTCCCGAGGGCAAACGCGTGAAAGCGTCGAGGGCAGCTTCCGAAAACCCGGAATCGATTCCGCCTCCGGAAATTCCCCTCCCGGAAATTCCGGGGGTGGATGCGGTCGCCGGGCTTGCCCGGATCGGCGGATCGCGCGAACGCTACCTGGATTTGCTGGAGATGTTCCGCCGGGACGTGGAAGCCGGCTTCCCCCTGCTTGAGAAGGGGCCCGGCGATCTTGACCCGCGTCCGTTCACCACCTTGGTTCACGCCCTGAAGACCGCCCTGGCCAACATCGGGGCGGACGGCCTGTCGCAAACGGCCGCGGCGCTGGAAATGGCGGGCCGGGAAACCGACCTGCCCGCGATCCGCGAAAAGCTCCCCCCGTTTCGGGAGGAACTCGCCGCCCTGACGGCGCGGATCGGGGAGATCACGGCGGCGGCGCGAACGGGAGGCGGAGAAACGCGGGCCGATCCGGCAATCGGGGAGGCCGGGGAGCGTTTGCGGAAAGCCTTGGAGGCGAGGGACGCCGAGGCGATGGACGCGGCCCTGGCCAGGCTGCAAGCTTCGCCGCCCGATGAAAAAACGCGCGGGGCGGTATCGGAAATAGCGGACTTCATCCTGACGGGGGATTTCCGGAAGGCGGCGGAGGCCGTGGACGTCCTGCTCGCGCGAAAATGAACTCCGTTGGCCGCCGTTCCCGAATGCGTAATTCGGAATGCGGAATTCGGAATGCGGAATTCGGAATGCGGAATGCGGAATGCGTAATTCGGAATGCGGAATTCGGAATGCGTAATTCGGAATGCGGAATTCGGAATGCGGAATTCGAAATGCGTAATTCGGAATGCGTAATTCGGAATGCGTAATTCGGAATGCGAAATTCGGAATGCGAAATTCGTAATTACGAATTACGAATTACGAATTACGAATTATTTTTCTGTGTTTTTGTAATGGACACAAGAAGTTTTATTATCTCTTGGCAGTCGGCATGGATGCCGTCGAAAGCGGGCTTATCCATGTAATCGCTCTCAAAAAGCAATTCGAGCCAATACTCCGCTTCGCTCGCCTCTTTCAGGGATATATTCAGCTTCGCGTAAAAATCCGCTTTGCTTTGCCCGCGAATCGCTTCCTTGACATTTGCCCCTATGCTTGTCCCGCAACGCAAAAGTTGCTTGGACAGCACATATTCATTCTTTCCGCAAAGATACTTGTATAGTTTTATTATTCGCAGGGCGAACGCTTTGCTTTTATCAAGAATCGCGTTTTCTCTTGCCATACCGCCTCCCCTAATTCCTAATTCCTAATTCCTAATTCCTAATTCTCAATCGCCCGGGGCCGCGTCATCGAATCAAATCAAAGGGCCTCCGGCCCGGATTCCCTGGTCCGGATGCGGGTGGCGCCGATTACCGGATGGATGAAAATCTTTCCGTCCCCCACCTGGCCGGTGCCGGCGGCGGCGCAGACGGCGTCGACAATGGAGTCCACGTCCTCGGCCTTGACCACGGTTTCCAGCTTCAGCTTGGGAAGGAACTCCACCCAAAGCTCCTTTCCCCGGTACACCTCCTTGTGGCCACCCTGCCGGCCGAACCCCTTCACCTCGGTGAGGCTAAGCCCGTGGACGCCCCGGGCGAGCAGGGCCCGCTTGACGTCCTCCAATTGCTCCGGACGGATGAACATTTCGATTTTTCGCATATCCGCTTCCTTGTCGCGGGCTTTCCGCTCATCTTATCTGGTAGGCGCGTTCATTGTGCTCGCCCAGATCCAGGCCGAGCAGTTGTTCATTGTCGTCGGCGGCGAGCGGGGTCAGGGCGGACGTCGCCAATAGAATCACCCGGCTGGCGAAATAGCCGTAGAGCCAAATCGCGGCGATGGAAAGCAGTTGGGGGATCATTTGGCCCGGCCGGCCCCGGAAGAGTCCGTCCGTCCCCCCCGCCGGGGCCGAGGCCCACAAGCCGGTGGCCAGGGCACCCCAGGCTCCGCCCAGTCCGTGGATGGCCACCACGTCGAGGGCGTCGTCGTATTGGCAGCGGATTTTCAGGAACATCCCCCCGTAACAAATCATTCCCCCGAGGGCGCCGATGGCCAGGGCCCAAATCGGGGAGACGAATCCGGCCGCCGGGGTGATCGAGACCAGGCCGGCCAGCGCTCCGGAAGCGGAGCCGAAAGTCGTGGGCTTGCCGTAATGTAGGTATTCGGCGGCCAGCCAGCCCAGCATGCCGGCGGCGGCGGACAACTGGGTCGCGGCCAGCGCCCCGGCGGCCCGGGCGTCGGCGGCCAGGGCGCCGCCGGAGTTGAAGCCGAACCAGCCCAGCCAAAGCAGGCCGGCGCCCAGCAGGGTGAGGGGCAGGTTGTGCGGGGCGATTTCCCCCCGCTCCAGGGTTTTCCGCCGGGGCAGGGCATGGGCGGCGGCCAGGGCGGCGGCGCCGGAATTCATGTGGACCACCGCGCCGCCGGCGAAATCCAGGACCCCCAGCCGGGAGAGCCAGCCTCCCCCCCAGACCCAGTGCGCCACCGGGGAATAGACCAGGGCCAGCCAAAGCAGGGTGAAGACGGCCATGGCGGGAAACCGGATGCGCTCGGCGTAGGCGCCGGAAATGAGCGCGGCCGCCAGGCAGGCGATCAGGCATTGGAAAACCATATACAGGACGTGGGGGATGCCCCCGCCCGGGCCGTCGGCGGCCGCCCCCACCCCGGCCAGGAGGAAATGCCGGAGATTGCCGACGACTCCCCCGCAGTCGTCCCCGAAGGCGAGGCTGTAGCCGGCGACGGCCCAGAAAACGCCGCCGACGCCCAGGATTACGTAGGTGTGCATGATGGTCGAGAGGACATTGCGGTTTTGCACCAGGCCGCCGTAGAACAGGGACAGCCCGGGAAGCATGATGAACACCAGGCAGGCGCAAACAATCATGAAGCCGGTGTCGCCGGCGGAAAGGCCGGGAACGGCGGTCGAGTCAGGCATGCCGCGCATCCCCTTTCCCGGTTTCGAGCAGGCCCCGGTCGACGACGAATTCGGCCACCCGCTCGGCCCCGGTACCGTCGCGCAGGCTGGCGAAGACGAAGGGCCGGCCTTGGCGGACGTGGCCGGCGTCGCGTTCCATCACCGCCAGCGAGGCGCCGACCTGGGCCGCCAAATCCGTCTTGTTGATGATCAGGAGATCCGATTTGGCCACTCCGGGGCCGCCTTTCCTGGGTATCTTGTCCCCCCCCGCCACATCGATGACGTAAAGGGTGAGATCGGCCAATTCCGGACTGAAGGTGGCCGACAGGTTGTCGCCGCCGCTTTCCACCAGGATTATTTCCAGGCCGGGATGGCGGGCAATCATCTCCTCGACCGCCTGGATGTTCATCGAGGCGTCCTCGCGGATCGCGGTGTGCGGACAGCCGCCGGTTTCCACCCCGACGATGCGATCCGGCGGCAAGGCCCGGTTAAGCAGAAGGAACTCGGCGTCCTCGCGGGTGTAGATGTCGTTGGTGATCACCGCCATGTCGAAGCGATCCCGGAGGAGCCGGCAGAGCCAAAGCGCCAGGGCGGTTTTGCCCGAACCGACCGGTCCGCCAATCCCCACGCGCAGGCAAGGTTTCTCGGGCATGGATTCCGTCTCCGCTTCAGCTGCGAAACAGCCGGGATGGCTGATCCTCGTGCGCCATGCTGACGAGGGATAGTCCGGGCAGCGACGAGCCTATCCGATCCTCGGGAACGTCCAGGGCTCCGGCCGCCGTTTCCTCCAGCTTGGGCATTAACTCCAGGAGGATGCGGACGCCTTCGGTTTGCCCCAGCGGCAGGGCCCGGGCGGCGGCGGCGACCTGGTTCTCCAGCCAATTCCAGGCGAAAGCCCGAAGCGAATCCATCAGAGCCCCCTCTTCCCCCTCCCCCCGGGTCAGCACCGCCGCCGCCAGGGCGAAAGCCGCCGCATGGCCGAGCTCAAGGCCGCGGCTCCAGCCGGGAAGCAATCCCTGGTCCGCCAGGAGCCGGGTTAGCGACGCCCCCAGCCGCCTTTCCTCCTCCCAAAGTTCGGCTGTTTCCCGGCCGGCCAGGAGGCGCCGGCTCCAGGCCGCCAGGCCCGGCCCGTCCTCCCGCCTGGCGGCCCGGAAACAGCGGACGAAGAGGGGCAGCTCGAAGCGTCCGTATCCGTATTCCAGGACGCCGGCCAGCCATTCCCCGACCTCCCCGCCCCCGGTTATCAATCCTTGGGCAATGGCCCCGGCCATGCCCTGCGACCAGGCGAAGGCCCCTATGGGGAGGCCGGGACCGGCGAGAAAGAGAAGCGGCAGGAGTCTCGCCATTCAACGCCGCCCGCCTTCGGGCGCGTCTCCGGAACCGGGAGATCCGGAATGGGGCCGTACGTGGGCGTGTCCGCCGCCAATCCCGGGTTCCGGTTCGAAAACGATGATTTCGGCCTCGACCTCGAGCCCCAGGCCGGCGGCCATTTTCTCGAGGACCGGATCCGGCTGGAAACGGAGGCTCAAGCCGGTCAATTGTATGGTTGCGTGCCGGTTCCCGAAATGATAGGCGGCCCGGGCCAGGGACGGCCAGTCCTTGGCATGGGCGACCCTGACCTCCTCCGGCCGGCAGTGGATTATCGCCGTGTCCCCGGCGGCCGAGCGGAGGACATCCCCCTCGGCCAGGGGCCGGAAGGCGTGGGGAAGCGCCACCCCCGCCCGGCTCCCGTCGTCAAGAACCGCCGGGAAGCGCCGGCGGGAGCGTTCGTCGTAATTCAGGGTGAGCGACGCCGATCCGGCCGGCGGGGATACTGGACCCAGGTTTTCGGTAAAGTCGGGCATGTCCGCTCCCCGCTAAGGGTCTGCGCAAAAACAAGTACCGCATGTTTAGACAAGGAACCAAGTCGCGGCGGTAAATTTTTGCCCGTGGTTGGGCAAAAATTTACGCGAGGGACGTTGGTGGCGCGGTATAAACATGCAGTACTTACTTTTGCGCGAGCCCTAAAAAAGGAAATACCGCTGCGCCAAGGGGAGGACCGCCGCCGGTTCGCAGGTCAAGAGCTCCCCGTCCGCCCTCACCTCGTAGGTTTCCGGATCGACCTCTATCCGGGGGGTGGCGTCGTTGAGGATCATGTCCTTTTTCCCCAGGTTGCGGGTGTTCTCGCAGGCGACCAGCTCGCGCCCAAGGCCCGCCCGCCTAAGCTCGTCCTCCCGCCCGCTCCGCTTGAAAGCCTTCGACACGAAACCGATGGCGACCGACCCCGCCGCCTCCGGCAGGCCGGCGAACATGGGGCGGTAATGGCTGGGCTGGGGGGTGGGGATGGAGGCGTTGATGTCCCCCATGGGGGCGGCGGCGATGGCCCCCCCCTTTATTATCAGGTGCGGCTTCACCCCGAAAAAGGCCGGCTTCCAGAGAACCAGGTCGGCCAGCTTGCCCACGGCGACGCCGCCGATCCAGCGGGAAACCCCGTGGGTGATCGCCGGATTTATCGTGTACTTGGCCAGATACCGCCGAACCCGCCGGTTGTCGTGGCCGCCGCCCGCGTCCTCGGGGAGGGGTCCCCGCTGGATTTTCATTTTGTGCGCCGTCTGCCAAGTCCTGGTTATCACTTCGCCTACCCGCCCCATGGCCTGGGAATCCGAGGAAATCATCGACAGCGCCCCCAGATCGTGAAGGATGTCCTCGGCCGCGATGGTCTCCCGGCGGATGCGGGAATCGGCGAAGGCCACGTCCTCGGGAAGGGAGGGGTTGAGATGATGGCAAACCATCAGCATGTCCAGGTGTTCGTCCACCGTGTTCCTGGTATAGGGCCGGGTCGGGTTGGTCGACGAGGGCAGGACATGGGCGAGGGAGCAGGCTTTTATGATGTCGGGGGCGTGTCCCCCCCCGGCTCCCTCGGTGTGGTAGGTGTGGATGGTTCGGCCCTTGAAGGCGGCCAGGGTGTCCTCGACAAAGCCGGCTTCGTTCAGGGTGTCGGTGTGGATGGCCACCTGGACGTCGTGCCGATCCGCCACCCCCAGGCAATTGTCGATGGCGGCGGGAGTGCTGCCCCAATCCTCGTGGAGCTTGAGGCCGCAGGCGCCGGCGGCCAATTGCTCCTCCAGGGGCTCCGGGAGGCTGGCGTTCCCCTTGCCGAGGAAGCCGAAATTGAGCGGCAGGCCGCCGGTGGCGAGAAGCATCAGCCGCAGGTTCCAGGGCCCGGGGGAACAGGTGGTGGCGTTGGTGCCGGTGGCCGGTCCGGTGCCGCCCCCTATCATGGTGGTGACCCCGCTCATCAGCGCCTCTTCCGCCTGTTGGGGAGCGATGAAATGGATGTGGGCGTCCACTCCCCCGGGGGTGAGGATGCAGCCTTCGCCGGCGATGATTTCGGTGCCCGGGCCGATGACGATGTCGACTCCGGCCTGGGTGTCGGGGTTTCCCGCCTTGCCTATCCCGGCTATCCGGCCGTTCCGGATCCCCAGGTCGGCCTTGAAAACGCCGGTTTCGGCGTCCAGGACGACCGCGTTGGTGATCACCGTGTCCATGGCCTGGTCGCCGCCGCGCTGGCTTTGCCCCATGCCGTCGCGGATTACCTTGCCGCCGCCAAAGGACACCTCGTCGCCGTAGACCGTATGATCCCTTTCAATTTGTATCCACAGGCCGGTATCCGCCAACCGCAGCCGATCCCCGGTGGTGGGGCCGAAAATTTCGGCGTACTGGCGCCGGCCGATCTCGTTTTCGCTCATTTGTCCAACCGTCCCATGATTTCCCCCCGAAAGCCGAACACCGCCCGATCCCCCGCCAGGGGGACCAGGGTCACCTCGCGGGTCTGCCCGGGCTCGAAGCGGACCGCCGTGCCGGCGATGATGTCCAGACGAAAGCCCCGCGCCCTTTCCCGATCGAAGCGGAGGGCCGGATTCACTTCGTAAAAATGGTAATGGGAACCCACCTGAACCGGCCGATCCCCGGTGTTCGCCACCTCCAGCCGGCGGCGTTCGCGGCCGGCGTTCAGGGCGACGGTCCCCTCGGCCGGGACGCACTCGCCCGGAGCCAGGGCCTCTTCCCCGGAGTCCCCCCCGATGGGGTCGTGCACCGTGACCAGCTTGGTGCCGTCCGGAAAAGTGGCTTCCACCTGGACCTCCCTCAGCATCTCCGGCACCCCGGGCATCACCTGATCGCGGGCGAGGAGATTGCGGCAGCCGCCCATGAGTTCCGCCACGGTTTTGCCGTCGCGGGCGCCTTCAAGTATTTCCAGGCCGATGTAGGCGGCGGCTTCGGGATAGTTGAGCTTGAGCCCCCGGTTCTTCCGCCTTTCCGCCAGGAGTCCGGCGGCGAACAGCAGCAATTTGTCCTTTTCCCTCGGTAGAAGATCCATCCGCCCCCCTTCGCAAGGTCCCCCGCAAGCCGACTTCCCTCGAAAGTAAACTACAAGTTCCAGATTCTCGGCCGGCAGGCCGGGCGCCCCAGGAGCGCCGGCCGGATTGTTTCCCAAGCCGCCAGGGCGGTCAGAAAAGCTTGGCGGCCGTCGTTTCCCAAATATCGGACCACCGCCACCCCGTCCCGGAAGGTGGCTCCGGCCCGGGTTTTCCCGTCCGCCGGTCCGGCCATTGAAGCCAGGCGATTTTTTATCCTGGCCACCGCCTCCTCGATCCCGGGATGGTCGGCCGCCCTTCCGGCCGCCCAAAAATTCAACAGCGCCCCGCACCGGCCGAGGCCGAAGTCGCCCCGCGTCCAGGCGTCGCCGGCCTCGAATTCCAGCCGTTCCGCCAGAAGCGGCGATCCTTCCCGCTCCAGCCGGAACCGCTGTCCCATCCTTCCGGCCGAGAAGGGCAGCCGGCTGGCGGCCCGGCCCAGGGTCAATATTTCCCAGCCGATAAAGCGTCCCCGGCCGTTCAACCGCACCGTCAGGGAGGTTTCCGCCCGGGCGCCGGAGAAGGCGATGGTTTCGCGGGGCAGCCATTCGAGGGCGCCGTCCCCGATCTCCGCCTCCACCTTCTGGCTTTGCCCGGCCGAATCCTCGGCCGTCCGGTAAATTTTGCCGGCCGCCGGAGTGGTGACCAGGGCATGGGCGCCGGACCGGACGGAAAGGGATATCCGCAGCGAATCCCCCCCCGCCAAGCCGCCCGGGGGATGGAGGACATAGCAATGGGCCGGAGCCGCCAAGGCGTCGAGGGACGGCGCCGGTTCGGGGTGGAAAAGCCGCTGAACCCCGAGCGGACCCCGAAAAGACACCCGGGCCAATTCGGTCCGCCGGTTCCGGGGGGCGAAGGCGAGTTCCAAATCCGCCTCCCAGTTGCGGCTTTCGGCCCAAGGCTTGTCCATGTTTCGCCCATTGCCCCCGGTTCATCCGGTTTTCCAAAAGGATACGAATAAATCGGCCCGATTTCAATCGCTAGACGGAAAGAAAATCCCGTATGGTGCCGTTGTCCAATTCGCTCATTCGGCCGTCCCTCACCAGGCTGCCGCGATCCATAATCATGAATTTGTCCGCCAAGTTGCGGGCAAAGGGCACTTTCTGCTCGACCAGCATCACGGTGAGGCCCATGTCCCGGCCCAGGCGGCGGATGGTTTGGGCGATGTCCTGGACGATGTTGGGCTGAATGCCCTCGGTCGGTTCGTCCAGGATGAGGAACGAGGGATCCAGCGCCAGGGCCCGGCCGATGGCCAACTGTTGCTGCTGGCCGCCGGAAAGATCCCCGCCGCGGCGGTTGGCCATCTCCCTCAACAGGGGAAAGAACTCGTAAATGAAGGAGGGAATCCGGCGGGAGCGATCCCTTCTCGCCGGCAGGCCGATTTCCAGATTTTCCCTGACCGTCAGGAGGGGGAAAATCTGCCGTCCCTGGGGAACGTAGCCTAGTCCCCGCCTGGCCCGCTCCCCCGGGGGAAGGCGGGTTATGTCCTCTCCGGCGAAAAGCGTCCGGCCGCCCCGCGCCGGCAGCAGCCCCATCAGGCATTTGAGCAGGGTGGTCTTCCCCACCCCGTTCCGGCCCATGACGCAGGCGCAGGCGTTTCTTTCCACCTCGAAGGAAACATCCCGGAGGATGTGGCTCTCGCCGTAGTACTGGTTCAACCCGGAAACCTTCAGCACAACGGCTCCCCCAAATAGGCTTCGATCACCGCGGGATGGTTCTGGATATGGTCCATGCTTCCTTCCGCCAGCACCGAGCCCTGGTGGAGGACGGTCACGGTTTCCCGGGCTATGGCCCGGATGAATTCCATGTCGTGCTCCACCACCATGATGCTGTGCCTCCCTTCCAAATCGCCCAGGAGATCGATGGTCCGCTCGATTTCCCCCGGGGTCATGCCGGCCACCGGTTCGTCGAGCAGCAACAGTTTGGGACGCTGCATGAGGAGAATGCCAATCTCGAGCCATTGCTTTTGGCCGTGCGAAAGGAACCCGGCCGGACGGCCGCGCTCTTCCGTCAGGGCGATGCGTTCAAGCGTTTCCCCGATGAACTCGCGTTCCTGGCCGGTCAGCCTGGCCCGAAAAGTCCGCCATACGCTTTTGGGCCCGGCCAGGGCCAGTTCGAGGTTCTGGAAGACGGTCAAGTTCTCGAACACTGACGGTTTCTGGAACTTGCGGCCGATTCCGGCCTGGGCGATGGCGACCTCGTCCGCCGCCAGGAGGTTCAAATCCCGGGTGAACCAGGCCGAACCCGAATCCGGCCGGGTCCTGCCGGTGATGATGTCCATGACGGTGGTTTTGCCGGCGCCGTTGGGGCCGATGACGCAACGCAGTTCTCCCTGCTTAAGATAAAGCGTGAGGTCGTTAATCGCCCGGAAGCCGTCGAAGGCGACGCTGATCCGTTCCAGGAACAAGAGGATCCGCGTCTGGCGGCGCATCGCCCCGGGCGGCTTGGGCTTGGGCCGGCCGCCCCGCGAACCTAGCCCCAGGAAGGGATCCGCCTCTTCCTCCCCGCCGGCGGGGCCGGTCCGCAGAATCAGCGATTCCCGGGGATTGGGATTTTTCCGGCTGTTCGCAATCATGGTACGGCGGCCTTTTCCCTCTCTTCGCCGGCCAGATTCAAGCCGGCCGGCCGGCGGGCGGGGAGCAGGCGGCGGAACAGGCCCACCAGTCCGTCCGGGAGAAACAGGGTGACCAGGACGAAGATCGACCCCAGGGCGAAAAGCCATTCGTCCGGCCAGATTTCGGTGAATGCGGTTTTGGCGTAGTTGACGGCGAAGGCGCCGATCACCGCGCCATAGAGGCGGCCGCGCCCCCCCAAAGCCACCCATATGACCGCCTCTATGGATTTCAGGGGGGCGAATTCGCCCGGGTTGATGATTCCGACCTGGGGCACGAACAACGCCCCCCCGAGGCCGGCCATGGCGGCCGAGAGGGTGAAGGCGGCCAGTTGCGCCCGTTCCACCCGATAGCCGATGAAGCGGGTCCGGCTTTCGGCGTCGCGGATGCTGGTGAACACCTTCCCCAGCCGCGAGACGACCACGACCCGGCAGACGAGATAGCACCCCATCAAGGCCAGGGCCGAGGCGAGGAAAAGGGCGGAACGCATGCCGCGCGAGTGGAGATCGAACCCCAAAAGGGTCTTGAAATCGGTCAGGCCGTTGTTGCCGCCGAAACCGGCTTCGTTGAGGAAAAACGCCAGCATCAGGGCGTAAGTCAGGGCCTGGCTCATGATGGAGAAGTAAACCCCGCTCACCCGCGAGGCGAAGGCCAGCCAGCCGAAAACCGCGGCCAGGAGCGCTGGGATCAGCGGGACCATCGCGGCCGCCAGGGCGAAATGGTTCATCCCCTCCCAATACCAGGGAAGCGCCCCCCAGTTAAGAAACACCATGAAATCCGGCAATTCGGGATTGCCGTAGACTCCCCGGGCGCCGATGTTGCGCATGAGGTGCATCCCCAGGGCGTACCCCCCCAGGGCGAAGAAGGCCCCGTGCCCCAGGCTGAGAATGCCGAGGTACCCCCATACCAGGTCCAGCGACAGGGCGAGGATGGCGTAAGCCAGGTATTTCCCCAGGAGGGTCAGGGTGTAATCGGACGGGCGCAGGGAACTCCCCTCCGGCAGGAACCCGCCGAGGTGGATCGCCAGGGCGAAAAGGCCGGCGAGAATCAGGAAAGCCGTGGTGGAGGCGTCGAGGACGCGTTCCCGTTCCGGCACCGGTTCAACCCTCCGCCGCCCGCCCCCGCTGGGGGAACAATCCCCGGGGCCGCTTCTGGATGAAAAGAATGATGGACACCAGGATGAATATTTTCGCCAGCATGGCTCCGCTCAACGGTTCCAGCGCCTTGTTCGCCACCCCCAGGATCAGGCCGCCGGTCAGGGTTCCCCAAAGGTTTCCCACCCCGCCGAAAACCACCACCATGAAGGAATCGATGATATACGCCTGTCCCAGGTTGGGTCCGACATTGGTGATTTGGCTGAGGGCCACCCCCGCCAGGCCGGCGACCCCCGACCCCAGGCCGAAGGTCAGGGCGTCCACCCGGGAGTCCCGCACTCCCATGGCCCTGGCTATGGGGCGGTTCTGCGATACCGCCCTGACCTCCACCCCCAGCCGGGTCCAGTGCATGACGGCATAGATGGCCCCGAATACGGCGAGGCAGAACAGCAGGATGTAAAAGCGGTTGCGGGTGACGCTGAAATTTTCGGTGATTCGCCACATTCCGCTGAGGAAAGCCGGATTGTCCACCGCCCGGTTCTGGGAGGAGATGAGGGTCCGGACCGCCTGTTGCAGGATGAGGCTGATCCCGAAAGTGGCCAGGAGCGTTTCCAGCGGCCGGCCATACAGGAAGCGGATGACGCATAGTTCAAGGACAAGCCCGAGGGCGCCGGAGACGATGAAGGCGGCCGGGATGGAGATGATCATGGCCAGGGCCGTCTGGCCCGGGAGCAGCCTTTGCAGCCCCCAGACAACGTAGGCCCCGATCATGATGAGTTCGCCGTGGGCCATGTTGATGACCCCCATGACCCCGAAGGTGATGGCCAGGCCGATGGCCGCCAGCACCAGGATGGATCCCAGGCTCAGGCCGAAAAAAAGCGTTTCCGTGAAGCCGGCCCAGTCCCTGGCCACCCGGATCCAATAAAGGGAGTCGGCCGCCTTTTTGGCCACCAGGGGATTCGGGGAGGCGGCGAGGGAGGCCAGGGCGGACAGGGTTACGGCTTGGCCGCCGCGGGAAAGGTATTCCACCGCCGATTCGAGATCGGCCTGGGAGGAAGCCCCGTTCCGGGCCAATGCCAGGCCCAGGGCGGCCTCCAGGTTGCGGCGGACGCCGGGATCAGTTTCGTTCCCCAGCAGCCGGCCCAGGGTTTCCGAATCCAGGTCCGGGGCCGCTTCCGACAGGAGGGCGAGCGAGGCCGCCCGCCGATCTTCCGCCGTCCCTCCGGTCAGGGCGAAGGCGTTGAGAACGCGGGTGATTTCCCGGCGCTGGCCGTTGTTGATCACCACTTTTTTCAAGGTCCCGCGATCCCCGGCGAAGGCGCCGCCCCCGGCGATGTCGGCGGGGGCCGAATCATCGGATCCGGAGGCATAGAGGCCGCCCCCGGATCTGTCATGGTAAAGCCTGCCGGCCAGAAGGGCCTGGAGAATCTCCCGGGCCCGGGGGGAGGCGTTTTCCGCCAATTCGGCGATGGCGAGGGAACGATCATTGACCTTGCCGGAGGCGAGGGATTTTATCGCCGCTCCGGAAAGCGCCGAATCGCTTTCCCCCGCCAGGCCTCCGGCGAACCGGAAAACCAGGAACGCCGCCGCCATTATCGCCGGCAATCTCCTCAAGGAAGTTCGCTCCTCAATTCCCGGCCGTCCACACTCCGGAAGCGGGGGGAAGGCGGCCCCGCGCCGCCCCGTCCCCCGCTCCGGAAAAGGCGGGGATTATTTCCCGCCGGGATGGATCAATTTTCCGAACCCCCGCAACCGTTGGTCTTGAGATTGTAGTTGCCGCAGTTGATCGGGGCGGTCCAGTCGGCGATCAGATCCTTCGAACCTTCCAGGTAGTCGGACCAGGCGTCGCCCTCCACCACCCCGTCCGTTTCCCACACCACCGCGAATTGGCCGTCGTCCTGGATTTCGCCGATCAACACCGGCTTGGTCAGGTGATGGTTTTTCAGGATTTCCGCCCGGCCGCCGGTGAGGTTGGGAACGCCGACCCCGATAATGGCGTCCAGCACCTGGTCGACGTTGGTGGTCCCCGCCTTTTCCACCGCCTTGACCCAGGCGTTGAAACCGATGTAATGGGCCTCCATGGGATCGTTGGTCACCCGGGCGGGGTTTTTGGTGAAGGCGTGCCATTTCCGGATGAACTCGTCGTTATCCGGATTGTCGACGCTCTGGAAATAGTTCCAGGCCGCCAGGTGTCCGACCAGCGGTTTGGTGTCGATGCCGGAAAGCTCCTCCTCGCCCACCGAGAAGGCGACGACCGGAATGCTGGTGGCGTCGACCCCCTGGTTGCCGAGTTCCTTGTAAAAGGGGACGTTGGCGTCCCCGTTGATGGTAGAGACCACCGCCGTTTTCACCCCGGCGCCGCCAAAACGCTTGATCTCCGCCACGATGGACTGCCAGTCGGAATGCCCGAAGGGGGTGTAGTTGATCATGATGTCCGCTTCCGGAACCCCCTTGGCCTTGAGATAGGCCTCGAGGATTTTGTTGGTGGTCCGGGGATAGACGTAGTCGGTGCCGGCCAGGACCCAGCGCTTGACCCCGCTTTCCATAAGGTAATCCACCGCCGGGATGGCCTGCTGATTGGGGGATGCCCCGGTATAGATGATGTTCCGGGACGATTCCTCCCCTTCGTACTGGACCGGGTAGAACAGGAGCCCGTTCAATTCCTCGAAAACGGGAAGAACGGATTTTCGGGAAACCGAGGTCCAGCAGCCGAAGACCACGTCGACCCGATCCTGGGTCAGGAGTTGCCTGGCCTTTTCGGCGAACACCGGCCAGTCCGAAGCGGGATCGACCACCACCGCCTCCAGTTTCCTGCCCAGCAAACCGCCTTTTTTGTTCTGCTCTTCCACCAGCATCAGCATGACGTCCTTCAAGGTGGTTTCGCTGATGGCCATGGTCCCGGAAAGCGAATGGAGGACGCCGACCTTGACGGGGCCGGCGTCGGCCGAACGGATTGATTCGACGGAGGATAAAACCAGCATCAGGGACAGACAGGCGACAGTTTTCCTCAACATGTTTTTCCCTTCCCCTTTCCTGAATTGAGAGCCGGCCGCGAAATAAGACGGGCCATTGCCCGCATGGGCCGGGACAATTGGCTTTCAAGGAAAATCGAACCAACCGCCGCCCGATTTTCCTTGCGAATTCACAATGCAATTATCCCGCCATAAATGATATTTTTAATCAGGGATTTGCTAATTTATTGTAAAAACGAGTGTTAGGCGTGTTGTTGAATTGGCCGGTTCAATTGCGATAAGTTTCGCCAGACAATTTTGTCGGATCTTCGACAAGAACGTCAGGTAGTTTTTTTAGGGTGGGTTATTCGGCTGGAGGGCGGAACATTCTGCCCTTTCCGGCCCTCCGGCCAGAAATTTTCGCCGCTTTTTCCGGAAAAAAATTCCCCCGCGTCTAAAGTTTCGCTTCCTCCTTCCGTAAAAATGGATGGCGAAAAAGAGGAGAGGTCAATGGCTATCCCGACGCAAAGGAACATGTATTTGAAGACCCAGGTTGAAACCGCCTCCAAGGAACAGTTGGTGATCATGCTTTTCGACGGGATCATCCGCTTCACCGAACAGGCGAGAAAAGCCATCGTCGAGCGGAATGTGGAGGATTCCCATCATTTTCTGCTTCGGGCCCAGGCCATCATAATGGAGCTTATTTGCACGGTCGACAAGGACAGGGGAGGGGAGTTGGCGAAGAATCTCTTGGCGCTCCACGCCTATGCCTTCAATTGCCTGGTGGTCTGCAATTTCAAGAAGGATGTCGCCAAAATCGACGAAGTGCAGAAAATATACCGGGAAATCCGCTCGGGCTGGCGGGCGGCCATGGAATCCCTCAACCTTTCCTCCAAGGCGCCCGTTCCGGCCCCGGAGGCGAAAACTCCCTCGGAACCGGTTTCCCGGACCGGCTTGGCCAATGGCCGTTTCCCGGCCCCGGCTTCGGCGCCGGCGGCTTCGTCCAATAATCCTTCCCCGGCGGCGGCGAAATCGATCTCCCCCCCGTTTTCCGGAATTGTCCCGAATTCCGGGATTTCCCGGGGCTACGGCCTGGGGAGTTCCGCCTTCCAGGGGGAGGGACGGAAATCCGCCGAACCGGACTTGGGTTCCAGCCTCGCCGCCGCCGGCAAGTCAATCGCGAAAGTGGTTTCCTCTTCGGCCGGAAGCAAATTCAACCATCTTCGCGGCGCCTATGCGGTCGCCGCCCGCGTATCCTGACCGGGTCCGGGCGACTCGCTCCGGCGGCCGCCGAACGTTGGACATATCCGGAAGTTTCCCGGAATCGGCCATTCCCAATCCCTGAGTCGCGTGCGAACGCGAGTGTGAACGTCCGTCCGGCGGCGCCCCTCCCGCTTCCCCTGAAAAGCGGTAACGTCTCCGGACGGAATATTTCGCGATGGAGAATATGGAATATGTCGGGCGACAACATCGGTAACGCGACAAAAACGGCGCTCTTCATCGGAGGCACCGGAACCATAAGCTCGTCAATCACCAAATTGGCGGGTCGGGACCACGCTTGGCGATTATATGTCCTTAACAGAGGCACTCGCCCCGGACGTCTTCCGGATGGGGTGCGCCAAATCACCGCCGACATCAATGATCTTGACAACGTCAAAAAGGCGCTGTCAGGGCTTGCTTTCGACGTCGTGGCCGATTTCATCGCCTACGACGTGAAAGACGTGGCGCGCGACGTGGAGTTGTTCTCGGGGCGGATCAAGCAATATATTTTCATCAGTTCGGCGTCCGCATACCAAAAACCGGTTTTATCGCTGCCCATTTCCGAAAGCACTCCCTTGCGGAATCCATACTGGGAATACTCGCGGAAGAAAATCGCCTGCGAGGATTTGCTTGCCCGGGAATACCGTGAAAATGAATTCCCCGGCACCATCGTCAGGCCAAGCCATACCTATAATTACGACAATTTTCCCGTCGCCGTGCATGGCGGGCGGAAAAACAACTGGCAAACGCTTTTGCGGATGAGGGAGGGGAGGCCGGTTATTATTCCCGGGGACGGGACAAGTTTGTGGACATTGACGCACGCCGACGATTTCGCGCATGGTTTTATTGGACTGATGGGGAATCCCGCGACGCTTGGCCACGCTTTTCATATCACCTCGGACGACGTCCTCGCCTGGAATCGGATTTACGCGCTCATTGCCGACGCTCTCGATGTCAAACTTAACGCCGTGCATGTCGCCTCGGAGAAAATAGCCCGGTACAACCAGGATTTCGCCGGCACGCTGCTTGGGGACAAGGCCCATTCCGTGTATTTCGACAACTCGAAGCTGCGGAGCTTTGTCCCCCGATTCAACCCCGTCATCCGTTTCTCCGACGCGATCCGCGCAATCATCGGAACCATGATCGCCACCCCCGGGGCGCAAATACCCGATCCCGACTTTGACGCTTGGTGCGACATGGTGATAGCGGCTGAAAAAAGATGAGCCGGAAAGTGCCGCAGATTATCGTCAGCGGCTAACTTATACTCATAATGGACTGGAATTGTGAAGACGATACCCCATTCAGGATAAGGTCAATATGTCTTGAGGCATTTTACGGGTGATTTCGGGCATATATACACATAATGGAGAGGTTTTCAGTTAAATTGGGTCAAAAAAGTTTGCATATCCCCGCCATATATCCGAAAAATTTTATCGAAAACGGCTTTGCAAGGGTATGGATCCACAAAGGCGAACATTCATCGGCGTGGCAAGGTGAAATCTTGCCACGCCGATGAATGTTCGCCCACAAAATCGTAAAAATATTTTGGACAATGGAAGACAATCCTATATACGGTCTTAAACAGCCTTGGGCACAAAGTAAATACAACGGTTATTTTTTAACAGATCATTATTCCTCAAGCAGGAGGCACGCCGCTCCAATAACGCCGCTTTCCTTCCCCAGTTGCGCTTTGACAATGGCGACGGGATCGAACAGCATTCCCCTAGCCAGGGAATGGAAACGATTCGTGATCCGCTCAAAAAACGCATTGCCCCAATTCATCAAGCCGCCACCCATGATGATAATGGGCGGGTTGAAAATTTGAAAGATATTATAGAGCATGATACCGAGATAATCGGCATATTCATTTATAACCTCAAGGGCGAGAGGATCGACTTGATCGGCGCACTCTCGAATGACCTTGCCGTCAATTTTGTCCATCTTGGAATTTTTCCCGTCGGCCATGATTTTCGACAGCGGGTACTTGGAACGCTTCCTATGTACCAGGTAATCGATACAGGCTTGCGCCATGAAACACCCGTTATTGCCGCATGTACATAGACTTTCCGAAGACGGTTCGATTATGGTATGGCCGATCTCGCCGGCGGTTCCGGTTTGACCCCGATAGAGGCGATTGTTAATGATGATGCCAGCGCCAATCCCGGTGCTGACGGTGATAAAG